>DASRXU010000102.1:0-36768 GCA_035687365.1 Planctomycetaceae bacterium
TCGTGCGGTTGGAAAACATGCTGCTGCGGATGGCCAAGGGTGAGACGATCCGCGAGATCAAATTCCGCAAAGGTGACTGGCTGACCAGCCTCGAGCGGGCCCTGAACGTCTACTTGGCCTCTCGGTCGACGACCACCGAGCAACAAGTCGAGTCGCCGATTGCTGCGCCACCCGAACTTGTCCCGGCGATTGCCGATCACCGAGTGGTCGCGCAAGGCGATCACGACCTCAACGATCTGTTGCGCGAACTGCGGGACATCAACGAGACGCTGGCCGCTCTCAACATGGGTCATGCGGATTCGATTGGCGACTCGGGGGGATTTTCGCCCTTCGCTCAGGACCGCCCGCCGCGGTTCTAAACAAATCGGTGCTTGGACCGGCTAGCTTCGAGGTTGGGGTGCCATCCCCACGGCTTTGAGTGGGCTGTCCTGCAATGCATGCCCACGCCGAGCCGTGGGCATGGCACCCGTCGCGCACCAACTGGTGTCGATGAATCGTGTTGACGGCACAGTTCGTCACACTCTCCAAACGTCGTGCAGATACCACTGGATGAAACCCGCAAATGGGTCGTTGATGTCGACAATCCAAAGCACCGGTGCATAGAGCACCCGCACAGTGCTCCAAGCCCCAAGAGCACGGGCAATTTTCCATGCTGGCCCCATGCCCATAACGTAAACCACCGGCAGCAGGATTACTAAACCCGCCACCCATCCCGCAGCCCGCGGGCTGCTTCCGGTCCGGCTTGTCCGTTTCGTTGCTCATAGCCGTCACTCTACGGCTTCGATCGAGAAATCTATTACCTCCCTGAGCAGCCCGGGAACGTCCGCAATTGCGGCGCGGGCCTCTTCAACCGTGCGAAAAACAGCAGCCAATTCCCGCAGACACACGAGGCCGCGGGAAGCATCCGGCCAACGCGAAGAAAGCCACGTCGGGACTTCCAACACGCCTCCAATCGCCTTCACGACATATTTCATGCCGTCATTCTAGCCGCAGATTCGGCCCCGTTGAGACGGTGCTGTGCTGAGAAGGGCGTTCATTCGCCTCGCAGCGCCTGGTCGGCTGCTACGATCACCCGATAAGCGGCGTCGCTGGTTTCGGCCGCGCGCAGGTCGTCGAGAAAGCCGGGCGCTTGCATCATTCGCCCCAAGCGGGCCAGGACACTGAGATGGGTCCGGGAATCGCGGCACAGCACCAGGAAGAATAAATCGCTGAGCTGCCTGCGCGGGGCACCGAACGGAATCCCCGAAAGGGTCCGACCGAACGCAATCACC
Source organism: Planctomycetaceae bacterium (assembly GCA_035687365.1). Taxonomy (GTDB): domain Bacteria; phylum Planctomycetota; class Planctomycetia; order Planctomycetales; family Planctomycetaceae; genus DASPSM01. The sequence continues at coordinate 1,272 of DASRXU010000102.1, forward strand.
GATTGGCCGAGCATCTCGGGCAACGGATTTCGCGGATGGGGAATAGCGACGCCGTTCTCAAACCCCGTTGAAAGGATCTCTTCGCGCTCGAGCACGGCGTTCAGCACGGCGGCCGGCTCCCAGATTTGCCAGGTCCGACCCGCCACTTCGACGAGACTCTCCAGAATCGAGCGCTTCGTCCGGCCCGACAGCGGAACCTGCACCGTCTCGAGCGACATACGCTTCACGATCGGCGTCTCTTCTTCGCTTCCGGCCGGCCGCTGCGCTTCTTCGAGCGCGGCCAACTCGGGTTCCGAATAGTCGCGCATTTCTTGCTCGACCCAGTGGCGAATTTCTGTCGGATGGAATTGCCAGGACGTGCCGATTTTTCTTCCCGGAATTCGCCCGCGGTTCACGAGCTTTTCGACCTCGCGCCGATCGCGGCCCAAGCGCTCTGCGAGTTCTTCGATCGAGATCCAAGCGTGGGACATGCGGACTAACTTTCAGGCCCAGTGACTTCCTCGTCGCGGGGACGGTTGCCCCTCCTTGCGGCGAATTGCCCGTCCTCTACAACTACTATAATGCTAGCAGAGAGTACCGTTCAGCCAGAGGCGCGATGAAGATCGTGCGAAGAGGATTTCGGCATGCCCGCAGAATTTGAGAATCGCGTCGCCCTGGTGACTGGCGGCTCGCGCGGAATCGGCCGTGCGACCGCGTTGCAACTGGCGCGTGGAGGGGCCGACGTTGCGATCGGATTTGCCACGCGTCGCGAGACAGCGGAAAAGGTCGTCTCCGAAATCCGCGCGCTCGGCCGTAAATCGATTTGTGGCCCCTGCGACGTGACCCAACAAGCGCAGATTGACGCCCTGGTGACCGACACCCGACGCGAACTGGGGCCGGTCGACCTCTTGGCTCATTGTGGCGCGATCAGCAACGTCGCCGCTCACTCCGAGCTTTCTTACGAACGTTGGCACGAGACGATCGACGCGAACCTCAACGGGACCTTTCGAGTCGTGTTTGCTGTCAAGGACGAGATGATCCGCCGCGGCTTCGGGCGGATCGTGTTGATCTCTTCGGTGGCCGCTTTGCGTCCCCGAGCGATGCAGATCCATTACGCGTCGTCAAAAGCCGGCGTGATTGCCCTGGCGCGGTGCTGCTCCGATGCGTTTGCACCGCACGGCGTGCGGGTCAATTGCATCGCTCCCGGATTGATCGAAACCGAAATGGCCCACGTGCTCGACGCCGATCAAATCACGCGCATCAAAAAGGAGACGCCGCTCGGGCGCCTCGGACGGCCGGAGGAAATTGCCGAACTGGCCTGCTTCCTCTTGAGCGAGCGCTCGAGTTTTATGACCGGTCAAACGCTGGTCTCGTCAGGAGGCCGCGTCACGTTACCGTAAAGTCTTGAGAGCCGGGACCTGATTGCGAAGGAGTTACTCATGACGACAGCGATTACCTCTCCACCAACACACGAGGAACTGAGCGAAGGAAAGATTCAACCTCGTGGCTTGATCCAACGATTTATTTTCTCGCGGCTCGACGCGTTCGAGAAATATTCCCGCGTGTCGGCCGACTACTGTCGCTGGATGGCCAATGTCTCGCCGCGTGTGTTCTTCAAGTTCGGCAAGCTTGGGAAACTGGCCCATTACCGGCACGCACTTCCGGCCGATGCGTCCGCCGTCGCGCATCTGGTCGCTGCCCGTTCGGAAGATTGCGGACCGTGCGTGCAAATCAGCGTCAACTTTGCCTTACACGATGGCGTGTCGAAGGACATCGTGCGAGCTGTGCTCGATCGTCAACCCGATCGACTTCCTCCCAAGCTGGCCGATGTGTACCGCTTTGCCGACTCGGTTGTGAGTGGGGGCGACGATGACGCGTTGCGAGAGCGGGTTCGCAGCCATTACGGGGACGAAGCCCTGATCGAGATGGGCCTCGCGATGGCCGTCGGCCGGACGTTCCCCGTCGTGAAACGAACGATCGGCTACGCCAAGAGCTGTTCGCTGGTGAAGATCGAGGTCTAGAGTTCGTCGACCGAACAAGTCGGGGTGGCTGGGGTCGAGCCGCCAGGCTCGCCCCCAGGAATTGAGTCTCTGGGGGCGGCGAGGACGCCGACCCCAGCCACCCGACGAGCCTATTCTTCCACGACCCAGTTAATTTGCTCAAAGTCAGAACGGCAGTCGCAACCACCCCGCCGCGCCGCGGGCACGAACGGGACGAGCCGCAAGGAACCGCAACAAGTCCTCTCGCAGATGGGCAGCCGTGGAATAGCGGTCATTCGGATCTTGCGCCGTGGCTTTGAAGATGATCGCCTCCAAGTCGCGCGGGATTTTGGAATTCACCAGTCGCGCTCGGCGCAACTGCGGGCGCTGATTCGGATCCGTCAGCCGGGCTAGAACGGCGGGTTCAAACGCCGGCGTGCGGGTCGCGAGCTCAAACAGCGTCACACCCAGCGCGTAAATATCTGTCCGGACGTCGATCTGTCCCGACAACTGTTCCGGAGCCAGATAGCGCAGCGTGCCAGCGATCGCGTCGGTCATCTGCTCGCGCGACTCGTTCAAATTGCGTGACAGGCCGAAGTCGGTGACCCAAGCATTGGCCGCCGCATCCAGGAGCAGGTTGGCGGGCTTGATGTCGCCGTGAATGGTCCCGTTGACATGGGCGTATTCGAGCGCGTCGGCGACTTGCGCGCCGATGCGGGCGATCTCGAACCAGGAATTGCGGGCGATGCGCCAAGCGACCAGCGGCAATTTGCCGGGCGGCTCGTCGAGAGTGTCCGCCCAGGGATTGCTGGTTGGCCTCGCGGCGGCCGCCTCAAAACCTTGAGAAACGTCGTCGGCCGCGATGGCTCCTTGGTGACCCGAGAGGCGATCGATGACCCAATTAAGCCCCACTCCGCGCACCAACCGCATCGAGTAGTAACACAACCCTTCGTGTTCGCCAAAGTTGTAAACCGGGACGATGTGCGGATGCCACAGCCGGGCCGCGGTGCTCGCCTCGCGCTGAAAGAGCCCGCGTCGCGAACTCGATCGGAGATAGGGCAGCACCTTGATCGCCACGCGTTGCGTGGTCCTCAGTTCCTCCGCCTCGAAAACGACCCCCATTCCGCCGCGGCCGATTTCGCGGATAACCCGAAAGTCGCCGAACTTTCCCCCCGGCAACGTTTCGAGCGAGCGGTGCTCGTAAGAGGTCGTTTCGCGATAGGCCTTCCAGCCCTCCATGGCCGTCAGCAGGGGAAACAGTTCTTGGATCTCGGCGGCCAGTTCCGGATGGGCTTCCATCAACGAATCGATTGCCGGGTCCGCCCCTTGCCGCAGGCCTTCGATGAATTCCGTGGCCAGCACTTCGAGCGGATCGCGTTCCTGCGCCCCATGAGTCGGTCGGCCGCTCGGCAGTCCGAAGATATCGGTGGCGAATCGCGCGTCGTCCGTCATCGTGACGAATGGCTCCATCCGTTATGCGGAGAGGACCGTATTCAGTGAGGCTCGGGCATGGCAGAGAGCTGCGGGGCGGGCAGAACTTCCCGCAGCCGCGTGAGCGCGCGAACGTACCGCATGCTGGCCGCTTGAGTTGTCATGCCGAGGACTTGAGCGGCTTCACTGTTGCTCAGTTCCTCGAAGTGCCGCAGCGCCAGGATCTCGCGATCGACGGGGCTCAGCGTGGCCAAGGCCGCATCGATCTGGGCAGCCAGTTCGGCTCGTAGCGCTGCCTGGCTCGGCGACGTCAGGTTGCCCGCCAAGTGCACGGCGAGCGCCACCGACGTTGACTCGGTCGACCAACCACCGTGAATCGACACGTCTCGCTTGGCGGACCGCTTCTGCGTTCCCAAATGCCGGCGATGGACGTCGGCCAATGTCTGGTTGAGGATTTTCCGGAGCCAGATGAACAGCGTCTCTGCCCGATCGGCCAGGATCGATTTCATCCGCAGTTGGGCGTTGAGATAGGCCTCCTGCAACACATCGTCGGGATCGACTCGTCCGTAAATCCGGCGGTCCAGTCGAAAATTCACGATGCGTCGCAGCCGCAAGCGGTAAATATCGAAGATCTGAGCGAGTGCCGCTTTGTCGCCGTAGATCACGCGATTCGCGAGTTCGGGCGTGACCTCGGGCTCGGGGGAGTCGTGGGACATGAGTTGCGGGCCTGCCGCAGCGGCGCCGCTGATGGGGAGCGAAGCTGCGGGCGGATGAAATCGATCGAGTGAAACTCGCTGGCCCGCAAGCTGTCTCTATTCTTAGAACGGATGGCCAAACCGCGGATCCACTTGGCCCAGAATTGCCGCGGTATTTCCCGAGACGGCGAGGGCTCCTAGAACAGAGCCCCTGCCAAAGTGCGTCTCGTCCAGCCGATTCTCGAATCGGGACTATTTAACTTTGGCGTAGCCAGGGAGCTTTTGCAAGACGGAATCGCTGGGCCGGTCTGTCCGTAGTGATGGGGCCACTGACAACAAGCCGAATTGGCAGCCTCGGACCAGACCGAGGCTTGTTCCCCGGAAACAATCATCGTGGTAAACGCTAACGACGGATCGAACCTGACCGCACCCGGGCCTGTGGGTCGGCGACCGAAATCGCGACTGCGTTCGGCTCTCGAGGCCTTCTTCACGGTCGTTGGCATTTTTGCCGCGTACCTGGCGGTCGACATCTTCGCGAGCTACCGGATGGCGCCGCCCTCCTCCCATTGCACCCTGGCCGAGTTGGCGGCCAAGCTGCCGCCGCCGCACCATCTGGCCGTCATTCAGACGCCGGCCGGAACTCGCATGATCTGGCTCGGCGATACTCCATGGTGGGACGTGCGGTCGGGACCGCCCTGTTACGTCTTCGACGACCGGTGCTGTTTGGTCGAATGGTGCGGCGAGACGGGCGAAGGCTGGCCCGGTGATCAGCTCGCCAGCGCGGCACGCGACGCGAAATCACTCACTCTTCCCGAGGCGCTGCGGCGATGTGAAGCCCCTTTGAAAATCGAGCCTCCGGCCGAGAAGAAGTAGTTCCGTGCCCGGAATCACGAGTCGTCCAGTGCGCGTCTGACCGGAGCGCGTCTGAATTGAAAAACGCCGGGGAGGAGGCGGATAATTCAGTCGCGCCGAATTTACTTTGTCGTAGGCACAACAGGAGTTGGCAATGCAAATCAGAATCGTGTGGATGGCCGTCGCCGTTGGACTCGTGGGGACGGCGAGCCTTCGTGCCGCCGACAATGAGTTAACGCCCGAGGAAAAGACGGCCGGCTGGCAGTTGTTGTTCAATGGCCACGATTACACCGGCTGGCGCTGCAACAACGATCGGCCCATCGCTTCGAAGATCGAAGACGCCTCGCTCGTGCCGCACAAATCGGGCGGGTATCTGATTATCTACGACAAGCAGTTTGGCGACTTCGTGCTGAAGTGCGATGTGAAGATGGATGCCGAGTGCAATTCGGGAGTCTTCTTCCGCGTCGGCAATCCGCACAACCCCGTGCAGACGGGTTTCGAGGTGCAGGTGGCCAGCGAAATCGGCACCGGTTACCACGACTACGGTGCGATTTACGATCTTGTGCCGCCGAAGAAATTCGATAAGCCGCTGTCACCCGACTGGAATTCCATCACCGTCACGTGCAAAGGACCGCGCATCGACGTCGAGGTCAACGGCCAGCACGTCGCCGAGCTCAATTGTGACGAGTGGACGACGCCGCACCACAACCCCGACGGCCGCCACAACAAGTTCGCCAAAGCGGTCAAGGACTTCCCTCGAAAGGGCTACCTTGGCTTCCAGGACCACGGCCATAAGGTCTGGTTCAAGAATGTGAAGTTGCTCGACCTGTCGGCGAAGTGATCTCAGCGGTCATCGGCCCAGCGTTGGTTGCGGTCGCGGCGTGCAGTCGGCGTGATCGACGCACAGTCCTGGAACTCCCCGCTCAAGTGCCGCTCGAAAATCCGCCGGCAGCGGTGTCTTCGTCAGCGTCTTTGCGTCGACTAACACGTAAACCGTTTCGCCGACTGCCGAGACCTTCGGATCGCCGGCGATGCGGAATTGCGTGGCGATCGTGAAAGACGTGTTCCCGAGATGTTTGGCCCAGATGAAGATTTCGACCGCTTGGTCGAACCGCGCGGGGCCCGTCCATTCGACCGATTGTTTCACCACCTGGTAATCGAGCGGCCCCTTGACCAACGATTCGCCAAAGCCCATCGCCCGCATAAACTCAAACACGGCCAGGTCGATATACAGGCCGTAAACGCCGTTAAAGGCCACCTTTTGGGGGTCGCACTCGGCGAATCGTACGCGCAGGCGATACACAAAGGGATTCTCTGCGCTCATCGAAACCTCCCCCACGGCCTAATTCAGCCGCATTTTTCTCAGGATCGCCCGGCCGGACGAAGAAGTCTTGGTCCTTGAATTGAAGCGAACGGCCGCACTTCACACAATTCACGCGGGCGACTGCCGTCCGGTTTGTCGGGCCTTGGCTGAGTTGAGCCCTAGAGAGAGCGGAACGAGATGCTGGGATTGTTGTTGGCCTTTGCAGGCCTGGGATCGCTTTCGGCCGGAGGCTTGTCTGCCGAGCCGGCGGTGCCAGTTCCGATTGTGTTGGCCGCCACCGGCGGAGATGTAGTGGCCGCGAAGAGCGAGACTTCCACTCCAAGTGCCGATACGTCCGAGGAGAATGCCGCGTCGATCGACCTGTGGTCGATGCTGTTTGTGTTTGTGCTCTCGTCGTTCATTGGCATAGGTGTGATCGGCCGCGTTTCGCGACTGCTGCACACGCCCCTGATGTCGCTGACCAATGCCATCTCGGCGATTGCCATCGTCGGCTCGATCATGGTCACCGGCAGCAACTATCCCGAGCCGATTCGCATCTTGGGCGCGATCGCCTTGTTCGCCTCGATGACCAATATCGTGAGCGGTTTCTTGATCACCGACCGCATGCTCAAGATGTTTAGGCAAGCTCGCTCCTCCGCACCCGGCAATCGTGACGCTTCGCCTTCAAACGGGTCGTCGCCCACGGTCTCCCCCGCCTCATGAGCCAAATCCCTCGGTACTACGCCCAAGTCTCTGACGGAAGGCCTCGGTAAACGACATGAGTCCCGTCGTTTTGCACACCATCGAACAGCTTGCCTACCTGGCGGCAACCGTGCTGTTCATCTTTTCGCTGTATTGGATGAACGCGCCCAAAACCGCGCGTCGCGGAGTGCAGGCTGGCGTTGCCGGCATGGCCCTCGCCGTGTTGGCCACGTGGATCCAGCCGCAGATCGTGCACCATGGATTGATCGTGTTAGCCCTGGTGGCTGGCGTGGCTGTCGGGATTCCACTGTCACTTGTCTCGCTGACCGCCGTTCCCCAACGAACGGCCCTGTCTCACGCGTTTGGTGGCTTGGCGGCTGGACTCGTCGGCGCGGCGAAGTTTTATCTGTGGACGGGCGAAGGGCCCGCGGAACTCACGCACTTTCGCATGGCGGCCGTCGTCGTCGAGGTGATCCTTGGATTCTTGACCCTCACCGGCAGCCTGATGGCGTGTGGCAAGTTGCAAGAAGTGCCTTGGATCCCGCAGCGGCCCGTGACCTATCCGTATCAAAATGCGACCAACCTGGGGCTGCTCGCGGTGGCCGCGCTGTTGGGCCTGTACCTGATTACCAATCCGACGGGTGGATTCGCCGTTGTCGCCTTCCCACTGATGATCTTGCTCGCGCTGGCGTTCGGCGTACTCTTGGTCATTCCGATCGGCGGAGCCGACATGCCGACGGTGATCTCGATCCTCAACGCGTACGCCGGTCTGTCGGCCGTCGCGATGGGCTTCGTGCTCGACAATAAATTGTTGATCACGGCCGGCTCGCTCGACGGGGCCAGCGGCTTCATCTTGTCGATCATCATGTGCCGCGCGATGAATCGCTCGTTCACGAACGTTTTGTTCGGCGGCTTTGGACAAGTGCAAACGGCCGCCGCGGGCGGCGAGCAGCGGGTCTATAAAGGGGAGACGATCGAGAGCGCGGCCGACATTTTGGAACAGGCCTCGCTGGTGGTGGTCATTCCGGGTTACGGCATGGCCGTCGCCCAGGCGCAGCACCGCGTGCGTGAACTCTACGACCTGCTCAAGAAGCGGGGCGTAACCGTGAAGTTCGCCATTCACCCGGTGGCCGGCCGCATGCCGGGGCACATGAACGTGCTTTTGGCCGAAGCGGACATTCCGTACAGCGATCTCGTCGAGCTGGACGAAATCAATCCCGACATGCCCCAGTGCGACGTGGCCTTGGTCATCGGCGCGAACGACGTCGTGAACCCGGCCGCCCGACAGGATCCCAAGAGCCCGATTTACGGCATGCCGATCATCAACGCCGACCGGGCCAAGACGGTCTTCGCGATCAAGCGAAGCAAGAACCCGGGCTTCGCCGGGATCGACAACGAGCTGTACTTCAAAGACCAGACGTTCATGCTCTTCGGCGACGCGAAGGCGGTGGTCTCCGACTTAGTCAAACAGATCGGCAGCAACGGACAGCCGCATTGAGTTAACGCGACCTTGCCGCGAGCTGACGAAAAGTCTTTATGCTTGAGAGGGCCGACGGAAGTCGCGAGCATCGCCGAAACCCTGCGTAAGGCAAACGTCACGCAATCGGGCTAACAGCACGCCTCTTAGCGAAGCCGTCCTCTCCGATTTAGCAAATCAACGGCGCCAACGGCCAATCCAGCAAACGTCGGACTTGGGCACCGAAGTCGACGCCAGTTGATCGCGATCGCCGCCAAGGACCTGTTTCGGCGCTCCTCCACTAGAGCGTGACGCCACCCGGACGAACCTCCGACCCACACTGCGTGTCACGCCGAATGCAGATCATGGCATGAATATTCATCAATTCGCAGACTCGGGGAATCTCCTCGGCGTTCGTGAGGAACTGGATCGCGGAGTGCCCGTCGATTCCCGGGACGGACGAGACCGCACGGCCTTGGCGTACGCGGCACGCAGCTCGCGCGCCAATGAGGAGATGCTGAGCCTCCTGATCTCCGCCGGCGCCGACGTCAATGCTCCAGTCGAAAACTGGGAGCGGTTCGCGTTGGACGAGGCAGCGTGCTCCGGGAGTTTCGCCAAAGTCAACTGCCTTTTGAATGCCGGCGCCGACGTCAATCGCCTCGCGCGCAGCGACTACACCGCGCTGATTCATACTGTGTATGCACTCCAGCAAGATGCGACGCTCGTGCCGATGGTTGATTTGCTGGTGAAGCGCGGCGCTGTGATCGACTGTCAAAGCGACTATGGCGAGTCGCCGCTGAGTGTCGCGTCGCGGTCAACTCGATTCGATCTTGTGAAATACCTCCTGTCCGCCGGCGCGGATCCGTCGCCTCTCGGCTGGACACCTCTCATGCAGGCGACCGCTCTCGGAAGCTGCGACGATGTCGCTTGGGCGTTGAGCGATCCCAAGCACATTGACGAAGCCGACCGGTGCTCTCGAACGGCTCTGCATTTGGCGGTGCTCATCGGCGACGTTGAGAAAGCTGCCCTGCTTCACGACCAAGGGGCGAGCCTCAACCAAGGGGATCGATCAGGAGAGACGGCTCTCATGATGGCTGCGAACAACGGCCGTAGAGAGATGACCCAATGGTTGATCGAACGCGGAGCCGACATCGAAGCGCTCGAAGAGGTGGGCAATACCGCATTGATCTTCGCCTCGCGGTCCGGACAGACAGAGTGCGTTCAGCTGCTCTTGCAGGCAGGGGCCGACCGCACGCGCCGGAACTCATATGGCGATACAGCAAAATCCTTGGCCGCCAGCGAACCGATCATTCGGCTGTTGACGAAAGCCGGCGAAGACCTTTCCGACATCACCACGGAGATGAAGCGGAAACTAATCGGATTACCCCCGACTGGCTCTATTGTTGCGAGTGAAGCCGAATATCGAGCTGGGCGTCGCCGTCGGTTCGGCCGAATGAGCCCGGAGGTGATGAGCGTGCCATTTTGGGAGGCGATGATCCGGGCCGGAGTTGGTGCGTACGCGGCAAGGAGGCAATTCGGCGACGAAAAGCACTTGCATGAGCCGGTGTGGTGCTTCAACCGATACGGCACGTCGTTCACGGAACTTCCGGACGGCCGGTTTGTCGAGATCGGTGGAGAGCATGAGGATTGGTACGACGCCGATTTCTGCATTTACAACGACGTCGTGATCCACGATGGCGCGGGAGGAATCCAAATCCTGGGCTATCCTCAAGACGTTCTTCCGCCCACCGATTTTCACACCGCCACACTGGTTGACAAAGCCATCTACATCATTGGCGGGCTGGGATACCAAGGCTCACGGAAGTTCGGAACCACGCCGATCTTTCAACTGGATTGCCGGACCTGGAAGATCAAAGCGGTTGAGTCTCGCGGGGATAATCCAGGCTGGATTCATAAACACATGGCTTGGTTCGATGGTTCCCAAGGGATTGTGATCTCTGAGGGTACCATCTCTCAGAAAGTTGACGGCGAAGAGCAGCTCACCGAGAACAAGGAGCGATTCGTCCTTCAACTAGCCGAGATGAGTTGGAGCCGTCGCTGAAAGTCTCGATCGGAATTCACGCTGAAGGCCGAGAGCTTGTTGACCTCGTGCAGTTTCGCGCGCGGGTGTGCTCGCGAGATCGAAGCGGAACCTACTCCGATCACTCGCGAAAAATGGCCGGTTATTTTTTCGCGGTGGCCGCCAGTCCGTTTTCCGGTTTGCTGGCAACGTCCATCGCCGCTTCGGCAATGACCTCGGCCGCGACGAAGCCCGCTTTTTGCTCCTCTTTGATGGCCGGAGTGCTGAGTCGCAACAACGCCATCGATCGGGCGAGCACCTCGTATTGCGTGCCGGCCTTGGTCTCGGACAAATGTCCCGGAAATTGCGCCGTGTCCATCAAGGGCTGCCAGAAAGCGTCGGCAACCGGCTCAGGAAGCATGAACGGGACATTTTCATAGTGGGCGTTGAGGAGCAACAACACCGTATCGCCCTCGATCGGCTCTCCGTGCTCGTTGACTTCACCGATCAGCTTGCCATCCAAGCGCAGGCCAATGCATTTGATGAATCCGGCATTCCAGACTTCGTCGGAGACGTGCTTGCCGTCGGTGCCGATCCAGCTGACGTCATGCGCCACCTCTTCGCCACCACGAATCGAGCGGCCCTGGAAGAACTTTTGGCGGCGAAACACCGGCTCGGTCTTTCTGAGCGCGACGATTCCACGGACAAAGTCGAGCATTTGCTGCTGCTCCGGGGTCAAATCCCATTTGAGCCAGCTGATCTCGTTGTCCTGGCAATAACAGTTGTTGTTGCCGTTTTGGGTTTTCCCCAGTTCGTCCCCTGCCAAAAGCATGGGAACGCCTTGGCTGAGAAACAGCGTCGCCAACATGTTTCGTTTTTGACGCTCGCGCAGCGCGTTGATCGCAGCGTCCTGCGTGGTGCCTTCGGCGCCGCAATTCCAACTCTGATTGTCGTTCGCGCCGTCTCGATTGTCTTCGCCGTTCGCCTCATTGTGTTTGCTGTTGTAGCTCACCAGGTCGTGAAGGTTGAAGCCGTCGTGGCAGGTGATGAAATTGATGCTCGAGTAAGGCCGTCGGCTGCTCCACTCGTACAAGTCGGCCGAGCCGCAGATCCGCGTGGCGAATTCGGACAGCGTGCCGCCGTCGCCCTTCCAAAAGCGGCGCACGTTGTCGCGATAGCGGCCGTTCCATTCCGACCACTGCGATGGGAAATTGCCGACTTGATAACCGCCCGAGCCCAAGTCCCAGGGCTCAGCAATCAGTTTCACCTGCGACAACACCGGGTCTTGATGCAGGATGTCGAAAAAGGCACCCAACTTGTCGACCTCGAACAATTCGCGTGCGAGGGCACTCGCAAGATCAAAGCGAAACCCGTCAACGTGCATCTCCGTAACCCAATATCTGAGGCTATCCATGATGAGCTGCAGTACGCGCGGCGAGCGCATGTTGAAACCATTACCGCAACCCGTGAAATCCATGTAGTAGCGCGGATTTTCCGGAGAGAGCCGATAGTACGAAGCGTTATCGACTCCGCGCAGCGACAGCGTCGGGCCCATCTGGTTCCCCTCCGCCGTATGGTTGTAGACCACGTCGAGCAGGACCTCGATCCCGGCGGAATGCAGTCCGCGGACCATCGTTTTGAATTCTTTCACCGTCTCTTCGGCTGTTTTCGCGGCCGAGTAGTGCTGATCGGGCGCGAAGAAGGCCAGCGTGTTGTATCCCCAATAGTTGCAAAGTTTCTGATCGATCAAGTGCCGATCATCGCTGCGTTGGTAAACGGGCAGTAACTCGACCGCCGTGATGCCGAGGCTTCTGAGGTGATCCAACGCCGCCGGCGAAGTGAGTCCTGCGTAAGTACCCCGAAGCTCCTCGGGAACGCCCGGATGCAGCTTCGTGAAACCTTTGACGTGCATCTCGTAAATGATCGTCTCATGCCAGGGATGCTTCGGGGGACGGTCGTCGCCCCAGGTAAAAGCCGCATCGACCACCACGGCGAGCGCCGCGGAATGCGCGTTGTCTCGATCGTCGAACGATAAATCGGCCTGAGGATCGCCGATCTTGTAGCCCCACATCTCGTCGCACCAGCGCACGTCGCGACCGATACCTTTTGCGTAGGGATCGAGCACGATCTTGTTGGCGTTGAAACGATGTCCCTTCGCGGGTTCGTAGGGACCGGCGACTCGATAGCCGTAAAGCTGCCCCGGTCGCACGTCGGGCAGATAACAGTGCCAGACTAGATCGCGCCGCTCGACCAGGGGGATTTTCTCAGATTCTTTGGGATCGTCGGGCGAATCAAAGAGACAGAGTTCGACGCTCGTCCCATGTTCCGAGTACAACGCAAAATTCACCCCGTTCCCGTCCCAGGTCGCACCGAGCGGATAGGGTTGTCCGGGCCACACACGCATGGAAGTCCTCTCAGAGGATGAAACGGGGGGAGCCGGGCTGGCTCGAGCGGCCCGCGCGGCCCAGCGAGCCGAGACCTGCTTCGCTCGGCGAGCCGACGTACGCAATCTTTATATTCCTTCGGACTCGCCCGTAGCAAACGGCATTCCGCGCCCTTCGATGACGCGCGAGAATTCATTGTGCCCGTTCTTGAACCGTTGGCATCCGCAGTTCGGCAATGAACTCGACCAAAAACTCCGCCGAGTTGCTTGGCACGAATCGTGCATTTTCCACGCGGAAGGAATTGAATTGAGACGACGGCGCTCGAACGTCTCACCTGTTACTCACCACGAAGTCGGAAGGTGGCCTCATTTGAGTCGCTCGCAGATTTCCACCCCACGCACGGCAGCCGGGGTGGCCCGGCGTGTTCAACATGAAGACCGAACGCTCCCCATTGGTGCAGAGACCATCCCGGAAAAGGGAGTGAGTTTTCGCGTTTGGGCCCCCAAGTGCCGTTTGGTCGAACTTGCCCTTTGGCCCGATCTGTCGGCGGACGCAGATTGGCAAGCGTCCAAACCTGCGCACTGCGTGCCGTTAGAGCCGGAAGAGAACGCGGACCGAGGCGGTTCGACACACGGACCAGCGGCCGGTGCGGGAGGCTATTTTTCCGCGATCGTTTCCGACGCGTCGGCCGGCATGCTTTACGGATTTCGTTTGGACGGCGGACGACGATTCTTGCCGGACCCCGCCTCGCGTTTTCAGCCGCGCGGCCCGATCGGCCCCTCGCAGATCATCGACCCCTGCGAGTTCGCCTGGTCCGACGCGCATTGGAAGGGACTCACGATCGAAGGCCAAGTTCTCTATGAGATGCATGTCGGAACGCTCACACCCGAAGGCACCTGGAGAGCGGCTCAAGAGCGTTTGGCCGACTTGGTCGAACTGGGAATCACGGTCGTCGAGCTGATGCCGGTGGCGGAATTCCCCGGCAATTTCGGTTGGAGCTACGACGGCGCCTGCCTTTTTGCCCCGACGCGACATTATGGACACCCGGATGATTTTCGGCGGTTCGTCGACGCGGCCCACACCCTCGGGCTGGGCGTCATTTTGGACGTCGTCTACAACCATTTCGGCACCGTCGAGTGCACCGTGAACGAATTCTCGGACGACTACAACTCCCGTCGTTACGAGAACGAATGGGGAGCGCCCGTCAATTTCGATGGCGAACACGCCGGCCCGGTCCGCGAGTTCTTTCTGGCAAACACACAATCGTGGATCGCCGAGTTTCACCTCGATGGATATCGCTTCGACGCCACGCAGTCGATCTTCGACGCCTCCCACGTGCACATTCTGACCGAGATGCAGCAGGAGGCGCGGCGTGCGGCCGGCGAGCGCTCGGTGATTTTGCTCGCGGAAAACGAGCCGCAGGACGTCCGCCTGTTGCGGCCCGTCGAACAGGGGGGCCACGGTCTCGACGCAGCCTGCAACGATGACTTCCATCACGCGGCCCGCGTGCGTTTGACCGGTTCGACGGAAGCCTATTACGAAGACTACGCCGGCAGCCTGGACGAGCTACGGTCGGCGATTCTCGGCGGCTACTTGTTTCAAGGACAGATGTCGCTGCACCAAAACAAACGCCGCGGCACTCCGGCCCGAGGGCTGCCTGCGACCTCGTTTGTTCATTTTCTCCAGAATCACGACCAGATCGCCAACACAGGGCCCGGTCGGCGGATTCACGAACTGACGAGTCCCGGACGGCTCCGCGCGATGACCGCACTCTGGTTGCTGTCGCCCCAGACTCCCATGATCTTTCAAGGGCAGGAATTCTGTGCGTCCACGCCATTTCTGTATTTCGCGGACTTCTCGGGCGAGCACGCCCAAGCCGTCGCGACGGGCCGAGCGAAGTTCCTGTCGCAGTTTGCCTCGCTCGACACCGACGAGGCCCGTCGGGCCCTCATCGATCCGGCCGATATCTCGACCTTTGAACGCAGCCAATTGGATTGGACCGAGCGCAAGCGGCATCACGAAGGTTACGATCTGCACCGCGACTTGTTGAAGCTGCGACGGGACGATCCGATCTTTGCGCGGCAGCGCGGCGATCTGATGGAGGCGGCTGCGATCGGAGTCGATTGTCTTGCGGTCCGCTTCTTCGATGAACTCGACGCCGCCAACTCCGATCGGCTGTTGATCGTCAATTTTGGCAGGCAGTTCTGTTACTGGCCCTGTCCCCAGCCCCTGCTGGCTCCGCCGGCGGGCCAATCCTGGCAACTCATGTGGAGCAGCGAGAGCATCTGCTACGGGGGACGCGGCACGCCGCCTGTCGAAACCGAGCTAGGGTGGCAAATCCCGGCGGAGGCGGCCGTCGTGTTGAGAGCCGTCGCCCATCACACGCCGACCGGTCAGGCGGAATAAAAACCGGCTCAGCCGGAGCTTCCCTCCGCAAATACGGAAATTTGAAATGGCCCAAGCAATCGAACAATCGACCCAACCGTTGCCCGCCGAACCGTCGCCTTCCAGCCTCTCGCTTAGCCCGGCGCCGCGACCGCGGCCGTTGGGTGACGAGTGGTTGGTCACCAATGGGTTGGGCGGATATGCCTCGGGCACGATCTCGGGAGCTTGCACGCGGCGTTATCACGGCCTGTTGATTGCCGCCCTGCCGACTCCGCTCGGGCGGTTCATGATGCTCAATCATCTACTAGTCGAGATCGTGACGCCCGACGGACAGGTGGGTCAGTTGGATCGCGAAGAACTGCCCGAAGAGTCTGACGCGGACCAAGCCTGGCTCGGCGAGTTTCACCTCGAAGCCGGCTTGCCGGTCTGGCGCTATCAGGTCGGCGCGTATCGACTCGAGAAGCGGGTTCTGCTGCCCCACCTGCAAAACACCGTGTTTGTCTCGTACCGCCTGTTGGAGGGACCTGGGAAGGCGCGGTTGCGGATGCGTCCGTCGCTGCATTTCCGCGGGCACGACGAATCGGTCGACACGGACATGAATGGGCCCTACGTCGTGAGCGCGGTCGACAGCCGCTTCGAGATCAGCTCGAAGTCGGCTCCGCCTCTGCGGCTGCGGATCGTCGCACCAGAGGCCGGGCTGCTGTTGGACGGAGGCCACGTTCGGAATCTGACGTATCGGATCGAGAAGGCGCGCGGCTACGCCTACCAAGGCAGCCTGTGGAGTCCGGGATTTTTTCACGCCGTGCTGAGTGCCGGAGACCAAGCCTGTCTCATCGCTTCGACGGAATCGTGGGACGCGCTACTCTCCGCCGAACCCGAGCAAGCTCGCACGGCTGAACTCGAACGACGTGCCCGGCTGCTCATTCAAGCTCGGCCGGAAGCTCGCAACGGCACGGCCAGCGAACTCGTTCTGGCCGCGGATCAATTCATTATCCGACCTGCCACACGCGTGGCCGACGCGGCCCAGGCCCACGCGGCCGGCGACGAAATTCGCAGCGTGATCGCCGGCTACCATTGGTTCACCGATTGGGGCCGCGACACGATGATCTGCCTGGAAGGGCTGACGCTGACGACCGGCCGCCAAACCGAGGCGGGCTACATCCTGCGGACCTTCGCCCGTTACGTGCGCGACGGGCTCGTGCCCAACATGTTCCCCGAGGGTGAGAAGGAAGGCCTCTATCACACGGCCGACGCCACCTTGTGGTACTTCCACGCGGTGCAACGTTACCTCGAGGCGAGCGGCGACGAACATACGCTACGGCTGTTGTTGCCGATGTTCCAGGACATCGTCGAACATCACGTCGCCGGAACGCGCTTCGGCATTCACGTCGATCCGGCCGACGGCCTGTTGACGCAGGGCTGTCCTGATTTGCAGCTGACCTGGATGGATGCCAAGGTGGGCGATTGGGTCGTCACGCCGCGTCGAGGTAAAGCGGTCGAGATCAACGCGCTGTGGTACAACGCGCTGCGGATTTTGGAGAACTGGTGCCGGCAAAGCGGCGATCTCGAGGCGGCCCAGAAGACGGCAACGCGGGCAGAAGGAACTCTACGCTCTTTCAACGCTCGATTTTGGAATGAGCAGCGCGGCTGCTTGTATGACGTGGTCGATGGCGAAGCGGGCGATGACCCCGCACTGCGGCCCAACCAACTCTTTGCGATTTCACTCGATTATCCCGTGCTCGACACAGCGCGGTGGCGCCCCGTGTTGGAAAAGGTCCACGAAAGCCTGCTGACGCCCGTGGGCCTGCGCAGCCTGTCGCCCGACGATCCCAACTATAAGTCCTACTACGACGGCGATCTGCGGGCCCGCGATGCCGCCTATCATCAGGGGACTGTTTGGCCCTGGCTGATCGGCCCCTTCGTCGACGCCTGGCTGCGCGTGCACCCGGGCGATCTGAAAACGGCCCGCGGATTCCTCGCGGCATTCGAGCCTCATCTCCACACGGCGTGCATCGGCTCGATCAGCGAAGTCTTTGACGCTCGGGCTCCGTACATCGCTCGGGGCTGCGTGGCTCAGGGCTGGAGCATTGCCGAGGTACTTCGCGTCTGGGTGAAGACCGAATCCAAACAAAACTGACCCGCGGCAGTAGGTACGCCCCGCAACTCAGGCGCGCCGCTTGCATCACAGTCAGGCGGTCATGAATTGTTCTGCGCCCGTGAGGATTGCGCGGGCACAACGAAAGGCATTCTCACCGTGACACACAAACTCGACATCAAAGAGCCGTTGACCGACCCGCTCTGCCGCCTGGAAACCGCGCTCGGAACGCCACCGGTTCCTGGCGAATTGCGGACCTGGGCGACGACACTTCGTAAAACCTTCGACGAAACCACGCGGGACATTCTGCAACAGATCGACACGGTCCATCCGGCCCAATTTCAAGAGATCGAAGACACGAACTCGGAGCTGCTGGCCCGGGTGGAGGGTCTTCGCGAGGAAGACCGAAAAAACCGCGATACCTGTCGGTCGCTTGCCGTTCAGTTTGCTGAACTCGAGGCCAGCGCGGTTCGAGCGGGGGCCGACGAGAAGCAGGTGATCGAACAGCAGCAGAAGCTCCTGGAAGAGGGCCTGCGGTTCGTGATGAATGTCCGCCGACAAGAGACGGCAATTCGCACGTGGACCGAAGAGGCGTTCGATCGGGACAGCGGCATGGGCGATTGATCGCAAAGAGCCGCGCACGCAGTAAGCGGTGTTTTCGCTTTCGAACGCCGAGAGAAGCTCTCGATCGATCTCATCGCGACAAATGCTAACACCGCTTACTGCGTGCGCGGCTCATTCGAAACAAAAAAGCCCCCATCGCTTTTCAGCGACGAGGGCTTTTTGAACGCGCCGGCGGATCGGTGGACGGCCGAAGTTAATCGTATCCGTCCGCTGCCGCCCAGCGCGGTTTTACGGAAGGTCGCGTCGCGCCATTCCCCCAGCCGCCAGGCTGATGACGAACAGCACCAGGAACACGACGAACAAAATCTTGGCGATTCCGGCCGCCGCAACATATACGCCCGTGAAGCCGAGTAATCCGGCGACGAGGGCAATAATCAAAAAGGTCAAAGCAAGTGACAACATTGGAAATCTCCCTCTCAAGGAATTTTCTCGGCTCACCACTGGCCTGCCCGACCACGGGGTGTTGCGGCTTACGACGGGTGAGCGTCGGTGTGCGATGTTTTTCGACTCCGGCTCGTAGAGATGCACATGGCGTGCCAGTTCGGAGCCGCGGCTTTTTCGAGGCGAATTTCGCGAGATTTTCCGAGATCGGGATCGCTGTTGAGCGATTTCAAATCGGGATGGGAGCCACGGAATCGATCGGCTCCGGAGCCCGGATTGGTCGATCGACTGGAGCCGGGCGCCCGATCAGGGCATTGAAAGCGGTGGCGTCGAGCGTCTCGCGCTTGAGTAACTCACCGGCGACTAGATCGAGCTGATCGCGATGCTCTTTGAGGATAGCTCGCGCCGATTCGTGAGCGTCGTCGAGCAGCTTTTTCACTTCGGCGTCGATCAATCGGGACGTCTCATCGCTGCAGTCACGCTGCTGCGCGGCCCCCGGAGCCATGGGCAGATAACTGTCCTGCCGTCCGGCCAGATGGAGCAGTCCCAGCCGTTCGCTCATGCCGTACATGCAGACCATCTGCCGCGCGAGAGCCGTGGCCCGCTCGAGGTCGTTTTCGGCCCCGGTGCTGACTTCGTCGAAGGCCTCTTCCTCGGCTGCACGTCCGCCGAGCATCCCCTTGATGCGATCGAACAGTTCGGCCCGCGTCATCAAGAACTGTTCTTCGATCGGGAGTTGTAGCGTGTAGCCCAGCGCCGCCCGACCTCGCGGCACGACGCTGATCTTGTGGACAGGATCGGCATGCTCGCTGTAGGCGGCCACGAGCGCGTGGCCCACTTCGTGAAAGGCGACGCGCCGCTTTTGTTCGGGATCGAGGCGCCGGCTCTTACGCTCGGGGCCGGCGACGACTTTTTCGACCGCGTCTTCGAGGTCCTTTTGATTAATCGACGACCCGTCCCGTCGCGCGGCCAGCAGGGCCGCCTCGTTGAGCGCGTTCGCCAGGTCGGCGCCAGAGAACCCGGCCGTCGATTGCGCGATGCGGTACAGATTGACGTCGGAAGCCAGGCGTTTGTCGCGCGAGTGGACCTTGAGGATCGCCTCGCGACCGTCGATGTCGGGCGAGTCAACGACGACTTGCCGGTCGAAACGGCCCGGACGCAGCAGGGCTCGGTCGAGCACCTCCGGGCGATTGGTCGCCCCCAGAATCAATACGCCCACGTTCGCCTCGAAGCCGTCCATCTCGGCCAGCAACTGATTGAGAGTCTGCTCGCGCTCGTCGTTTACGAAACCAACATGTACGCTGCGCTGGGCGCCGATCGCGTCGATTTCGTCGATGAAAATAATGCAGGGTGCGTGCTTCTTCGCCTGCTCGAACAGATCTCGGACCCGCGCGGCCCCCACCCCGACGAACATCTCGACAAAGTCGCTGCCGCTTAAGGAAAAGAACGGCACGTGAGCTTCGCCCGCGACCGCCCGGGAGAGCAGCGTTTTACCGGTGCCCGGCGGACCGACGAGCAAAATACCTTTGGGGATTTTCGCGCCGAGCGCTTCGTAGCGCGCGGGATTCTTGAGGAAGTCGACCACTTCCTGCAGTTCATACTTGGCCTCGTCGCACCCGGCGACGTCGTTGAAGGTCACGCCCGTGTCCTTGTCGGCAATCAGCTTCGCTTTACTCTTGCCGATACTCATCACAGTCTGACCCATCGATCCCATTCGCCGCGAGAGGAAGTACCAGACTCCTGCGAAAAACAGCAGTGGCAGAATCCAGGCGAACAAAAAGGTGGCCAGTAAGCTGGGACGCGTGCCGGCAAACTTGACGTGATGGGCGACCATCTCGTCGACCAGTTTTTGGTCGTCGACTCGGAGCGTGCGAAACAGAAACGGAGTCTCCGCTTCGGCCTCAGCAGTCTCAGCCGACGCGGGACTCGTCTTTTCGGCAGGTGAGCTTGGCTCTTTCGACACGACCTGCGCAGGCGGCTGCTGAGTCGACTTCTGAGCGGGGGACGGCTTCTTGCCGGCGACCGATTTATCGGCCGAGGCTTCCTTTTCTGAGGGCGTCTTGTCGGAAGCCTTCGTCTCTGCCGCTTTATTTTCGGGAGACATGGCGGCGGGGCCTTGCGGCTTGGGCACGATCTTTCCGTCGATCTCGTCCTGTTTGACTTCCGCCTCCGTCACTTCGTCTTGAGCCAGATACTGTTTGAACTCACTGTACGGGATCGTTTTGACCCGCATGCTCGTCCACACTTCTTGCCAAAACCAAAGCATGCAGAGAGCCAGCGGGACATACCAGATGAAGGTCCGCCATTGCGGCGGCAGGTTCATGCCCGGCGGTTTGCCCTTCGGATCCTTTTGGGGAACTTTGGGCGGCGTCAGTTCTGGCTGATCCATCGAGGAATCCACCTTAAGCGAGCAACACGGCAAGGATGCCGGTCAAGAAGACGCCGTCAAACGTTCCCGCTCCGCCAATCGAGAGCATGGGCGCCTGCAATTGGTCAACAATCCCTAGGTTGAGCAGATCGGCCCCGATCAGCGTCCCCAAGCTGCCGGCAATGTACGCGAGAGCGGGGGCTGCCTTCCTCGAAAGCAGGAGCGCGACGCCTGCGGCGAGCAGCGGAGGGACAATCGGCGTGAGCGCGATGCCGACCCCGGGCACCGGGTGCGCGAGCTGATGCACGACGATCGTCACCACGGCGACCGCGATCAAACTTTGCAGCAACAGGCCGTTCTTCAGCATCAAGTAAATGGAAAGTGCGGCCGGAATCAGCGCACCCCCGACGTTGACGGCAATCACTGTCCGCGACGCCTCGCGCATGTTGGGCACCACGTATTGAATGCCGTAATCGCTGACCGTGTCCTTCTCGGAAAGATGTTGTGCGGGGACTTCGGCGATCGGAATATTCACGTAGCTGCCCAACAGCGACAGGATCAAAAACAAGAAAATCCAGCGCGGCTGAATCCCGATTTTCGCGTAGGCGTATTCGATGATCCCCAGCTGCACCAGCGCCAAAATCACGCCAAAGACGAAGAACAACAACATGACGAACGGAGCCGTAACCGGGAAATAGTGCATCGGCGAGGCATGCATAAAAATCTCCGGAACGGCGAAACGAGCAGACCGACCGACAGGTCGCTCAACCGAGCGATTGGCAGGACGTTATCACTCGAAGCTCTCTTCAAACAGTAGCCAACGCCCCGTACCCCGGAAAGTGCTTGCTCGCCTTTTGGTCGCCCCGAAGCCAGGGTGGTCTGCTCGCGGTCAGTCTTGCCGCTTGGGGCGAGGCAATTTGACAGATCCGCTAAACTCAGCCTTAATCTTTTTCGATTGATCCCGGGATCGAGCTGCCGACTCAAGCCGGTGCTCGGCAAATTGGCGCTCCCTCAAATCACATGGACGATCCTACTTCTCACTCGGCTTTGCCGGCCCATAACGCGCCCGGGTCGGACGACACGCCGGGTGACGAGATCGCTCGTCAGACGGCGATCCCCCCCGCGCGAGTTGCGGCCGGCGCCTCCAGTGGCCATTCGCGGTCGCTCGACGACGTCCACAACACGGTCTCGGTCAGCTATCCGGGGTTCACCAAGCGGCTGTTCGCTTTCCTGGGGCCGGCCTATTTGATCAGCGTCGGTTACATGGACCCGGGCAACTGGGCGACCGACATCGAGGGAGGAGCGCGCTTCGGTTACGAGCTGGTCTGGATCCTGTTGATGTCCAACGCGATGGCCGTGCTGCTGCAAACGCTGTCGGCCCGGTTGGGAATTGTGTCGGGCCGCGACCTCGCGCAAGCCTGTGGCGAATCTTACTCGCGGCCCCTGGCCGCGACACTTTGGATTCTGTGCGAGATTGCCGTCGCTGCCTGCGATCTGGCCGAAGTCATCGGCACCGTGATCGGGCTCAACCTGTTGTTCGGGATCGCGCCGCTGGTCGGCCTGATCATCACGGCGTTCGACACGTTTGTGTTTCTCGCCATTCAGCGGTTGGGCATCCGCAAGACCGAAGCATTCATCGTGATGCTCGTCGGAACGATCGGCGTGTGCTTTCTGGTTGAACTGGCTTTGTCCCAGCCGGAATGGAAGGCCGTCTTTGGCGGGTTCCTCCCGTACTTGAAATCGTCTCCGCCCTTTCTCTTCAGCAGCCCCAAGGCCCTCTACGTGGCGATCGGCATCCTGGGCGCGACGGTGATGCCGCATAATCTGTATCTGCACTCGGCTCTGGTGCAGACGCGGCGGATCGCTCCGACACGCGAGGGATTCCTCCAGGCCTGCCGCTACAATCTGATCGATTCGGTGGTCGCCCTCAATCTGGCCTTCTTGGTGAACGCGGCCATCCTGATCACGGCAGCGGCGGCGTTCTATAAGCATCCAGAGTTGTGGGCGGCGGCCGGCGAAATTCAGCTCCAAGACGCGCATGAGCTGCTGCATCGCGTGTTGGGGACGCGGCTCGCGCCGATCGCCTTCGCCGTGGGACTGCTGGCTGCCGGGCAAAGCTCGACAATGACCGGGACGCTCGCCGGCCAGGTGGTGATGGAGGGATTCGTCAACCTGCGGATGCGCCCCTGGACGCGGCGACTCGTCACGCGATTGTTGGCGATCGTGCCGGCCGTGATCACCGTGGTCGTGCTCGGCGCCAATCAGATGACCAATCTGCTCGTGCTGAGCCAGGTCGTGCTGAGCCTGCAGCTTCCGTTCGCCATCGTGCCCCTGTTGCACTTCACCGGCGATCGCGCGCGGATGGGAGAATTCGCCAATCCGCGCTGGGTGAAAGTCTTGGGCTGGCTCGCGACTGCGATCATCATCGGACTCAACGCCCAGCTTCTGGCGAGCACGATCGGCGCCTGGATCACCTCGGCGGGCCCGCGCGGCATTTGGATCGAGATCGCCGTCGTGCCGCTGACCATCGTCCTTGGCCTGCTCTTATTCTGGTTGATCGTCCGACCCTGGGTGATTGGTTATCGCCTCGCTCAAACAGCCGAGTCGGCTGGCCGCACCACCGCTCGCGACGTTGTGGCCCGTATTTCCGAGCCGACTTATCGTCGCATCGGCGTCGCTTTGGACCACAGCCCCACTGACAACATCGCGCTGGAACACGCGGCCGCATTGGCGCGAATTCATCAATCCGAGCTGATCTTGATTCACGTTGTCGAGGGAGTCGGCGGCCAGCTTCACGGCAGCGACTCGCGCGATCAAGAACGCCAGGGTGATCAGGCTTATCTCGAACAGTTGGCCCGCGCGCTGCGACAGACCGGCGCGTCCGCTCGCGGCGTCCTTCGCTTCGGCAATCCGGCCCGCGAACTCAGTCGAGCGGTTGCCGACGAGCAGATCGATCTTTTGGTTCTGGGCAGCCACGGTCACGGAAAAATCGGCGATTGGCTGTTTGGCGAAACGGCTGGCACCGTGCGTCACGCGGTGAGGATTCCAGTCCTCGCCGTCCGCGGAGCGAGCCGTCTCGACACCACCGGCGGCGGTACGACACCTCCGTCCAACTAAGAGGCTCTTTCCCGACTCGCACACTCTTTTACAGAGTCGAGGGAAATCCCGACGCCGCGGCGCGGTTTCTGCCGCTTTCTCTATCGGATCCCTACTCCACCGATCGCGGCGCTTTAGAATTCCAGTGGCATGAAACTGACCGCCAAAATTGTGTCATTCTGGATGGCCGGAACGCTGGTCGTGGTTGCGGCCGGCACCTTCTTCGCGATCCGTCATGACGTGCGTTTGCTGCAAGAAAACATGCGAGCCGATGCCAGTGAGGTCGGTCGGACGCTGGCTCCGTTGATCCAAGACGCCTGGCAGACCAACGGCGAGCAGCGGGCCTTGCAACTGCTCGCGGACGCCAATCGCGACAACCGACAAGTCAACGTACGCTGGGTCTGGCTCGACGACCCGTCGGCCGAGAATCCCATCGCAAAGTTTCCCGCCAGCAATCTTCAGGAACTTCGCGGCGGCAATCTCGTTTTCGTGGAGGACCGCGAACCCTCGGGGAAAGGCTTTCTGCGCACCTATGTCCCTGTGCCGGTGGTGTCGACGCGGACAGGGGCGATCGAACTGACAAATTCCTTGGACGCGCTCGACCGCATCGCCGACTCGGCGATCCGTCGTTTTGTCGCAAGCGGCGTCGCCCTCGTCGTTCTGAGTGCGGCCGCGGCCGCCGCTTTGGGCATCTGGCTCGTGGGGCGGCCTCTGGGGCAATTGACGGACAAAACGCGCCGCGCTGGAGCCGGCGACCTCTCGAATCCCGTGCATTTGATTCGCAACGATGAACTGGCTGAGCTGGGTCTCTCGCTCAACCTGATGTGTAATCAGCTGGCCGCGGCCCGCGAGCGACTGCGCGCCGAGACAGACGCTCGCATCGCCGCACTCGAACAGTTGCGGCATGCCGATCGACTCAAAACCGTGGGCCGTCTGGCCAGTGGCATGGCCCACGAGTTGGGAACGCCGATGAACGTCGTGTTGGCACGAGCCGAACTGATCGGGCTCGAAGCGCCTTCAGAAACGGCCGTCGAGAGTGTGAAGATCATCAAGGCCCAGATTCAATGCATGGCTTCGATGATTCGTCAGTTGCTCGACTTTGGTCGACGCGGCCGAGCCCATAAGCAACCCATCGATTTGGACGAATTGAGCCGACGCACAGTGCAACTGCTCGACCCGCTGGCGAAGCGTCAGAACATCACGCTCGAATTGAGGCCGTGTCAGGCAGATGTGAATGTCGAAGTCGACAATTCACAAATCCAACAGGTGCTGAGCAACATCATTGAAAACGCGATTCACGCGATGCCCAAAGGCGGCAAGGTCTGCGTGGCCGTCGAGTCGGGGCCATTTCCGCCTGTCGGAAATGCGCGTATGTCCGAGCAGGGTTATGCGCGTCTGGCGATCGACGATCAGGGGATCGGAATTCCAGCCGAAAACTTGGAACACATCTTTGATCCGTTCTTCACCACAAAGGACGTCGGCAAAGGAACGGGTCTGGGACTCTCGATCGCCTATGGGATCGTGCAAGATCACGGAGGCTGGATTGAAGTCACTAGCACTCCGGGGGTTGGTTCACGGTTCTTAATCTATCTGCCCCGTGCCGGGACCCTTAAAAATCGGCAAGAAACACAGGCTGGTGCCGTCGCGAGCAACGAGGCTTTCGCTGACACGCCGAACGCGACCGTAGCAAAGCAAGAATCCCCCCTGGCTTAGCGGTCAAATCGACAATTCGGGATATAGGGGCCGGAAAGCACCATCGCCAAGACTTCGAGATTTTTGGCACACGCCTTGCGTACTGGTTTTAATCACACGGAGACTATCGCGCTCGTCGTACGCCCCTGGTTCCCGACCAATCCTTTCTCGAGTTCGACCGATGACAACCACCGACCCCATCTACATCACGCAATCTGACCCGACTCCGGCTCGTCCCCCGCACATCTTGCTCGCGGAAGACACCGACGAAATGCGCAGCGTGATTGCCATGCGCTTGCGACAACAAGGATATTCCGTCACGGAATGCTCTGACGGGGCGGAGTTGCTCGCCAGGCTGGGTGTTTATCTGCATCCCGAGACGGTCGAGCAAACGACCGATTCGGCCCGAAAATATGACCTCGTCATTTCGGACGTCCGCATGCCGGGCGTGTTCGGGACGAGCGTCGTTGAAGGGGCCACCGATTGTCCGAATTTTCCTCCGACGATTCTGATCACCGGCTTTGGCGACGTTGAGATGCACGAGAAGGCGCGCCAAGTCGGCGTGGCCGCCGTCATGGACAAGCCGTTTGACATGAGCGATCTGCTCGAAAAGGTCCGCACGGTCATCGCTGCCGGTGACCCTCCTCCGCCGGTGCACCGACCGCGCTAACGAATTCAGTCAGCCGGGGGCGTCTGAGTCGGGAAACAAACCAAGACCGCTTTCGGTAGGACTCGTAGCCGGACGGGTGCCGCTCCAATCACGTCGCCATCGCATTCCACGAGAAACGGGGGATCGGCGTCGATTTCCACCACGGCCGCTCCGAATTTTTCGACTGTCGGTTCGCTTTCGAGATCGCCGGAATACAGCTTGGGCGTTTTCAGGATCATCTTCCAGGCCGGCATCGGCCGGAATAACGTCAGCTCGAAGCGCCCATCGTCGAGCGCAACGCGACCGCCGAATTTCATTCCGCCTCCCGAGTAGGCCCCTTTGGCAACGATCAGACAATACGATTCTCGCTCAACATCTCGGCCGTCGAGCCGCAACCGCACTCGGGCGGGTTGCACGCGCATCAGGCCACTTAGCGTGGGCAACAGGTAGCGCATGGTTCGCGGCCAGCGAACCGACATCTGCGACTTGCGGCGGACCACTTCGGCCGCGAATCCAAACGTCGCCATGTTGAGAAAATAGAGCGGGTCGATTGCCGCTCCGGCTATGGGCTCCAGCCGGCCAATGTCGACCTGCCGCACCGTCGGCCACAGCACGATCTCCTTCCAGTCGCGCCGTTGGCCGCTTGTCAATCCGCGAAAATAGTCTGAGCCAGATCCGGCCCGCGAGACAGCGAGGCACGCTTGAGGGTTGATCGGCTTTTCATCTTCAAAAAAACCGTTGAGCGCGGCATTGGCCGTCCCGTCACCGCCGACCGCCACGATTTGCTCGGCGCCGGTTTGCAGTGCGCCGCGAGTTTGTCGGATCGCCTCCTCGCGGCTCTCTGACTGCAGCACATCGAACGATCCGTCGCGAGCGAGGAAGTATTGCTCCAGACGCTCGATCGTTCGGGCTGAAATTCCCGAGCCGGCCTTGCGATTGATCAGGAACACACGCTTCACCGGATCAGCTCACTCACGGATACTTCCGTGCGAAGTTCGGAACTCAGACTGGGTCGATTGCGGGCTGCCAACCAATTGGCGATCGTCGGCCCGAGGTCACACTCGGGGGCCAGCAAGAACGCGCCCAACCGCCGGTCAACCAGGTCGTCCATCCGTTCGACGTATTCGTGCTCGAGCGCGTACTCCACTTCGCCCCAGACAAAGGGGGCTCGGGGATCGATTGCGTCAGCTAATTCTGGCGACTCGCTGATCCGCTGCTCGATCGCGCGGGCCTGCGATCCATAGCGACCCCACAATTCCTTGAGACGCGGCGACGCATTTGGCGGCAACGGCTCACTCGCGCCGGGCAGCGGGGCGATGGTCGAGCCTGCGCGAAGAGTCCGATCGTGGAACCGCTCACGCACCAGCGCGTCGACCACGCGTTTCGCCATCGCCCGATACGTCGTCAATTTGCCGCCGGTGATCGCCCAAAGTCCAGGAGCCGGATTCAGCAAGCGATCGTCCCGCGAGACGGCGTCTTCCTCGACGCCCTCGCCGCTCTCCAAGAGAGGACGGGCACCGGCGAAGGTTCGCAGAATGTCGTCGGTAGTCAAATGCGATTCGGGAAAGTAGCGATTCACCCCGCCCAGCAGATAATCGATCGCCTCGTTGGTGACGGGCAGCGCGTCCAAATCACCCGAATAAAAATTGTCGGTCGTGCCGATGAGCACGTGTCCCTCCCAGGGGATCGCGTAAATCATTCGGCCATCGCCGGGGATTTCGAGCGCCACCGTGTTTCGCACCGGCAATCGCTGGTGAGCGACCACGAGATGGACGCCGATCGCCAACTTGAGCCCGAACTGTTTCGCATTTCCAAGTCGCGACTGCACATCGTCGGCCCAAGGCCCGGCCGCATTGATGACCGCCCGACTCCGCACGCGATGCTCCGCGCCCGTCAGCACGTCGCGCACGGTCGCCTCGAAGAGCGCGTCCTTCGCCGCGACGGGCATCGCACCCAGCTCGACATAGTTCAACAAATCGGCCCCCTGTTCTTCGGCCGATTTCAGCGTCTCGATCACCAGCCGAAAATCGAGGCAGGCGCAATCAAAGTAGGACACCCCACCACGACAGGCGTGCTGCTCGAGCGCCGGTTCCGCATCGGCCAGAGTTCGCGGCGAGAGAACTCGAAAGTGTCCCGCGTTGCGGCCCAGCGACAATAGCTCGTACGCCAACAGTCCCAGCGACAGCATCCAGCGAGGCGTCCGACTCGTGGCGTAGGTGGGCACTACGAAGCGAATCGGCCGCACAAGATGAGGCGCGATCGTCGTCTGCAGCAGCCACCGTTCGCGACATGCCTCCAGCACCAGCCGCCATTGCCGATACTTCAAGTATCGCAGGCCGCCGTGAATCAACTTTCCCGACTTTGAACTCGTGCCCGAAGCAAAGTCACCCTTTTCGACGAGCAGACAGCGCAACCCACGCCCGGCCGCATCCCGCACGACGCCCGCGCCGGTAATTCCTCCGCCTACGATCAACACGTCATATGTTGTCGAGGAAAGACCGGCGAGAATGTCGCCGCGGCGGCGCGTCATAGCAGCTTGCCCGGATTCATGATGCCCGCAGGATCGAGCGCTTGCTTCAGTTGGGCGAGCATTTTCTGCTCCACCGGCGTGCGACCCGTGTGCTCGCGGTGATCTTGTCCGACCCCATGATGATGACTGATGACGGCCCCTTGGGCGCGAATCGTCTCGCTGGCCGCGCGCTTGATAGTCCGCCACTGGCTCAATGGATCGGACCGCTTCTGCCGACCCAGCAGCGAAAAATACAGTGAAGCGCCGTCGCGATAAAGATGCGAGACATGAGTGAAAACGACGATCGGTTCGCCTTCCACCGCGGCCGCCTGCTGAATGGCTTCACGAACGGCCGCATAAAGCGCGGGCAAGCGGGCCCAAGTCGTCGCCGTCTCGAGCGTGTCGACCAGCAGATGATTGTCCAAGAGTTCATCGCGCAGATAGGGGAGATCAAAACGCGTCGCCAGCCAGCGCACGCCCAGCGTCCGTCCCAGAGAGACGCAGTCGGTGTCGCGGAGGTATTGACGCACAAAGCGACGCTGTTGCCGAGTTTCCTCGGCAGTCCCTTCCAGCCCGACCAGCAAGGTGGCCATCGCCGTCGGTCGAATGTCTTGCCGCTGAAGGCGCCATTCGACCGCTTTTCGCACCAATTTCCGGCCAGCGCCCTGTAAACCAGAACCCGAGCCGCGACTGCCCAGCGCGAGGGATGCGGCCGTTTCTTCTTCGTCGGCCACGCGCAACAGAGCCGGCGACGCACCGCATTGAATCAACTCGCGAGCAACCTCGACCGCGTTTGCGAAGCTTTTGAACGCATACATGAAGTAGTCTCGCTCGGCCGGCGCGCGACGGACCCGCATCGTCGCTGAGACAATCACGCCGTAAACTCCTTCTGAGCCGATCAGCATCTGCCCGATGTCGGGCCCGTCCGCTCGGCGGGGGACGTGCAGCGTTTCGACCGTTCCCTCGGGAGTCATGACCCGCACGCTTTCGACCAACTTCTCGATGCCACCATAGGCGACCGAATTCTGCCCGCTCGAGCGAGTGGCGATCCAGCCGCCCAACGTCGAGAACTCGAATGATTGAGGGTAGTGGCCGAGCGTCAATCCACGCTCGCCCAGCCGGGCTTCGAGTTCCGGGCCGAAGATACCGGCCTCGACCGTTGCGGTTTGAGAGACTTCATCGATCTCGAGAACTCGATTCAGGAAAGCTAGATCAAGCGTCACGACGACGCGCTGCGCACCTGTCTCAGGCTCGATGCCGCCAACGACGCTAGTCCCTCCGCCGAACGGCACGACGGCCGCGCGTGCTTCCCGGCAACAAGTCAACACGGCTGCGATTTCCGACTCGCCGCGCGGATAGACGACAATGTCGGTCGCACGCTCGAGCACGAGCTGGCGGATCCGGATCAGGTCTTTATAGCTCTTGCCGACCGAATGCAGGGCGCGTTCGCGATGATCGGTGCGGCAGTTTTCAGGACCGACGATCGCACTCAGTTGGCTGAGCAACGCCTGATCCGTGCGACTCTCCGGAAGACGCAGTGATTCGAGACGAAACTCCCAGCGCGGCTCGAACTGCTCGACGCCGAGTCGCGCGCGCAGATAGTCGCGAGTCGCCGGCGAATGGGGCAGCTCCTTGCGGATCTGTTCAGACCCCCAGCCCCACCACTTCATCTTGTATTGTCGATCTGCGGAGGGCATGGTTTTGCGACGGCCGACAAGTTGATTCGCTGGTGGACCCACGCCAGCTTACGCTGACTGCTCGCCTGGGGTCTATGCGCGCCGGTACGGTCGGATCCGAACTGGCAAAAGAGCCCTGCGGCACGCGCAATGCCTCTTGCCAGCAGGCCTTGGGTCCCTTAACCTAATATTGGAGCCGGACTGAGGCACGATCGTCGAATTCCGGCACTACCTGTCAAACAATTCCCATCGAGACGGTCCACGCTTCGACAACTCTTGTTCGGGCGCCGGCCGCAAAAATTTTGAGTCGGGATCATTGCCGTTCGCTTGGTGCCGCGAGTTCGTGGCGAGCGGCCTGCGATGATCGCGTGCTTGACGGCGACGCGGGTTGGTAAAGTCCGCGGAGGACGGCGAATAATGCCGCGTCGCGTCGGTGTCGACAGGGATGGAATCCTGTTTCCTAGGCCGAGACTCAGCCGTCAATGAGCGACCATCCGACTATCGGCGGATCGTCTGTATCGAGCCAGTCTGGCGTTTTGGGCCAGCCGGGTTCGCAGCCGCAATTTCCGCACGGTCCACTGCAATTCGACGAGCCGCAAACCGTGGTCAACCCGGAGCGGCGCGGAGCCGCCGGTGATTCGCATCCGTCGGCGCGGCCCGAGGATTCGTCGCTGTGGGCACGCCTGTTTCCGCGTGACGCGCCGCCCGTCGTCGACGGCACGCCGTCCGCGGTCGGTTGCCGTCTCGGCCATTTCCGAATTGAAGCCACAATCGGCGCCGGTGGAATGGGCGCGGTCTTTCGCGCAGTGGATGAACGGCTCGATCGTGTCGTTGCTCTCAAGGTCTTGTCCCCCTCGCTCAGCCGCGACTCGGGTTCGATCCAGCGGTTCCTCAACGAAGCACGCGCCGCCGCACGTTTGGATCACGACAACATCGCTCGCGTTTTTTACATCGGCGAAGATCGCGGACTGAATTTCATCGCGCACGAGTTTGTCACCGGCCGCACCATTCGCGACATCATTCGCGATCACGGGGCGCTCGATCCGCGCGAAGCGGTCAACTACGCGTTGCAACTCGCCACGGCCCTGCGTCACACCGCGGCGGCCGGCGTCGTGCATCGGGACATCAAGCCCTCGAACATCATCATCACGCCGCGCGGGAGGGCGAAGCTGGTCGATCTGGGCCTGGCCAAGAAGGTCGCCTCCGAATCGTTCGGAGATTTGACCATTGCCGGCACGACGCTGGGCACTTTCGATTACATTTCGCCCGAGCAGGCCAAGGACCCGCGCAACGTCGACGTCCGCAGCGATATCTATTCGCTCGGTTGCACGCTGTATCACATGCTGGCCGGCGGGCCCCCTTATCCCGAGGGGACGGTGCTCCAGAAATTGCTCGACCATCAGGCGAAAGGCGTTCCCGATCCGGCGAGCAAGAATCCGCGCGTTCCACCGCGTCTGTCGGCCGTCGTCCGCCGCATGATGGCTCCCGATCCGCGCGAGCGGTACGCCACGCCCGACGAGCTGATTTTGGAGCTGCTGCCGATCGGAGCCGAAATGGGGCTGCGCGGCGTCAATCCCGAGGGCCTCGTCTGGACGTCGCACGCTCCCCAGCAACGTTCGTTCATCGAGCGCAACGTGGTTTGGATCGCCGGCATCGCGGTGTTGGCGCTCATTGCTTTTCTGGTTGACCGGTTTCCTCAGAAGACGCACGATCGCGGCACGCCCGTGGCGAGTCGAGAGTCGACAGATCTGCCGGAACTCTCGAGCCCTTCGAAACCTTCGGTGGCTCCGCCCAACAAAGAAAGTCCAAACTCCGGGACAAACAACGCGGCGACGTCCCCGTCAGAGAATTCGCAAACCGCCAAGACGTCATCGCCGAAAGAATCGTCGGGTGGCATTCTGGACTTTAAGATTTTGCCGGCCGAGCCGGACACCATCTTTGATGCCTCGCCGTCGAATCTGCCGAGTGGCGGAACACCGAGCGGACCGCCGACAGCCCGCGCCGAGAGTCCAGAGGCTGCTGCGAACGTGAAGAAGGGGTCTGTCGCTCCTCCCATGCCCGACCCGCCGATCGCTCCCGAAGGGCAACCGGGCAAAACCGACAACACGACCGAAGACAACCCGACGACCCGAGCGCCCGAAATCTCAATTTCTGACGGGGGCGAGTCGCCCACGCCGTATGCCACGCTCGAGTCGGCCGTCGCCGACGCCAAAGACGGCAGCACCATCGAACTCAAGTTCAACGGCGTTCGGGCCGTGTCCGAAAAGCCGTTTCGCATCTCGGGCAGGCGAGTGACAATTAAAGCGGGTCGGGGCTATCACCCGGTGATCTCGTTCTCGCCCCGCGAGCTGCCTGCAACCGGGTTCGAGGGGCGGATGATTGCCCTCAACAACGCCAGCCTCGACCTGTTCGATGTCGACGTGCAAGCCACAGTCCCCGACGCAACCAATGCCGACCACTGGTCGCTGTTTTCGTTCGGCGGTCCGGACCGATTGACGTGTCGCAACGTCAACATCACGGTCACCAATCCCGGCAATCGCCAGGCGGAGATCGTCGACATTTCCGCGAATGCGCCGATGCCTTCGCGCCAGCCCAATCCGATGGGCGCTCCCCCGGAGTTCGAAATTGAACTCGAACATTGTCTGATCCGCGGAAGTTGCGGACTGTTTGCGGTGCGCACGGTCGAAGGGGGACGGATCGTCGTACGCGAGTCGGCACTCGCGCTGCAGGGAGCTTTGATCTCGAATTTTGGTGATGAGAACGCATCGAGTGAAATGCGGCGGATCGCCTTGCGAATGGAACATCTCTCGTGCTTCTTGGGCGGCGGTCTGATCCAGCTCGACGGAGGCGACGTGCCCCGCACACTCGTGCCGCTCGACGTGACGGCCCGAAACAACGTGTTTGCTTCCAAGTCGCAAACGCCGCTGGTCGTGCTGGCCGGACGAACGAAAGAGGAAGAGTTCCCCCGGCTCATCCGGTGGGGAGATGGGTCGCACAATTTCTACGATCACTTCTCGTCGTATTGGTCGGTTAGCTCGCCCACGGGTGAATCGTCGAATATGCCGCTCAATTTTGAGAGCTGGAAACATCTGCTGGGTGACAACGAGAACGATTCGAACGCAGGCAATATCGCCTGGACGCATGCCTGGCAGGGCAAGTCGTTTGCCTCGATTCGCAAGGCCGACTTCGAGCTGCCCCCCGAAAGTCCGGCCCGCGCGGGCGCCCTGGACAACACCGACGTCGGCGCCGACCTCTCATTGATCCGCTCATTTCCCGAAGTGTCCGGCACTGCCGCCCTCAACCAGACTGGCAGCCACGAGCGCGTGCCCTAGCGGACTTCGCATATCTTAGTCTCTGGTGCCGGCAGGAACTCGGAACGGGGGAATCGGACGGAGTTTTTCTCCCGACTGTACATCCAGTTTTGTGACAAACCATTTCGTCATGAAGGGGCAGTCGTTGCTTCGCGGGCCGTGGGGGGCGCCGTTGGTGAAAGATCGCTGAAACATGGTCTTGGGGAACCACGCTTTCCCTTGGAGCACGGGTTGATAGGCAATCTCGGTGCTCGCAACAATTGCTTTGTTGTACGCATTGACTATGAGTGACGGCAGGAACCCGTCGCGTGAGCTGCATTCGACGTCGAGCGCGGACTCGTGATCGGTCAACTGGAGCTGTATGAGCGTCGTTCCATCGCTTTGCTGCACAAGTTGGGCCGATCGTAGTGGCAAACTTTCCAGCCACTTTTGCAATCCCAGCCCCATGTTCGGACAACCGTAGTCGCGAGGATCGATCGGGTGTCGTCTGCCGATTTGTTCGGGACGCCTCCAGGAGTTCAGCCAGCCAGGCGGCCCAGGTCGGTAGAGTTGCCACTTGCCGGGCTTGATCACCCACGTTTCGTCGGGGTTCAATTCCTCGAAGGTCAATCCTCCCGTGCGGTCGTAACGAAGTTGATCACCGCTGATCGCGATCGTCTCTCTCGCAGTGTCTCGCGGCGAGACAAACGTGGTCATCGTTCCTTGTTGCGTGCGAAAGACCGTCTTCTTCGGCTTGTCGACGTGATGGTTCTCGGTGACAACCAGGATCTCTGCGCGGACATCTTTCAGTTGGGCCCGATTGCCGGCTACGGCGCGCACGACTTTTTCCAGGATCGCTCTGGCGTCCCTTGAAGGAGACTCTTCGGCGTTCGCGCGGCCCACTCCCAGCAGCGTGATCGCGAGTAGAGCACGGGTCACGATTCGCTTTGTGCTCGAGCACATCCGGCACTTCATTGCCAGCCCGCTCCTTGCGCAATCAGCCCCAATATGCGTCGGACTTCCCGTGCGGCCGCACCGATCGTAATCCCGCAAGCCGATCCTTTGCCAGGAGAATCAACTGTCGTGTGACGCCGGTGGAACCGTCGGAGGCGCGGCCGTGTCGTGAGGCGTCTCCGCTTTCGGATGCCTGCGCTCGGCCAGCCACACGAGGCCGAAGAAGAATACGGGCGTCAAGAAAATACCGAACAGCGTGACGCCGATCATGCCACTGAAGACGGCCGTCCCCAGCGATTGTCGCATTTCGGCGCCTGCCCCCGTGGCCAGCATCAACGGCAGCACGCCGAAGATGAACGCGAACGACGTCATGATGATGGGGCGGAAACGAATCTTGCTCGCGGTGAGCGCGGCTTCGTGCAGCTCTTTGCCTTGCTCGCGCTGATCGCGCGCGTATTCGACGATCAGGATGGCGTTCTTGCTCGCCAGGCCAACCAGCACCAACAGCCCGATCTGCACAAAGATGTCGATCGGCAACTTGGCGATCACCATGCCGGTGATGGCCGCCAGCATGCACAAGGGGACGACGAGAATGACCGCCAGCGGCAGGTTCCAGCTTTCGTATTTCGCGGCCAGCACAAAATAGACCAGCAGCGTTCCCAAGCCGAAAATCAAGATCGCAGTGTTTCCAGCCTGCACCTCGAGATAGGTCGTTTGCGTCCACTCGAAGGGGATGCCCATCTCTTTGGCGATCTGGGTGACGGCGTCGACGATCGTCCCCGAGCTGACTCCGGGGGCGGAATTCCCATTTACCGAGGCGGAGGCGTACATGTTGTATCGCATCACCAATAGGGGCGCAGCGGAATTGCGAACCGCGGCGATCGATCCCATCGGCACCATCTGCGCCTGGCTCGTTCGCACCTGAAACTGCTTGAGCATGTCGGCCGTCGTGCGAAATTCCGGGGCTGCCTCCACCT
>DASRXU010000103.1:0-17674 GCA_035687365.1 Planctomycetaceae bacterium
CAGCAGATTACCGACGACCTCGAAAGCTTCTGGGCCAACGGCTATCCCCGCGTGCGCAAAGATTTGCGGGCCCGCTATCCCAAACATTCGTGGCCCGAAGATCCGTGGACGGCCGAACCGACTCACCGCACGAAGAAGAGCCCGAAAAAGTCTTAGCGAGGCATCGGGGGCGCCATTCACTCGGTTTTCACCGGCTTGGTCGGTTTTTCGCTGGTCGATTGAGCTGGCATCGGTCCGGCGTCTGGGTCCTGGGCCAGAATCAAGTCGAGAATCTTCATTTTCGCGTCGAGATTCCGGAGATCGACCACGGGAACGGCGTGCACCGCGGCCAGTTTTCGCACGCGGTCGACTTCAGCGGCAGCCTGGTCCCTTAGAGTCATCGTGATCGAACGCAGCAGTCGCACCTTGCGTTCCGCCGGGTCGACGTCGCCGATCGATCGGCCCTCTTTCGACTCCTTGGGGCGACGCGTCTTCTGAAACTCGCCGAGCGCATCCTGATACGCGACGGCTAGGCCGATGACGTCAACCGGCGATTGGAGCGCCGGAGGTATGCCCGCGAAGCGGGGGTAGACAGCGGCCGTCGCCCTCCAATAGGGAATCCCGGTTGAAGTGGCAGCCGGCGTTGCCGGAACACTGCCCGCAGGATACTCAGGCGGCGGATGAGGAGTCGGCGGCGCCGCGGTGAGTTCGTCGCGCGCCGGCTGCAGCGCTTCGGTGATTTCTTTGTTCACAGTCGCCTGAAGTTGCTTGAGCCGCAATTCGAGGACACCATTGCGCTTCTTCAACTCGTCCCGCTCCCGCTCGACGGCTTTGAGACGTTCCTCGGTTGTCGCCGCATTTTGCGCCATTACCGGCATTGGCCTGACGAGGCACAAAGAGACCACGATGAAGAGCACCGGCGAGGAACCCGCCGCAGCAAATCGCAGCCTCTGAATGTTGTGCAGCATGTGCCCACTCCTCTTGCTGACTGTGAACGGTAGCGGAGGTCGGCAATCGAGGCCGCGGTTCCTCGATCGGCCTGATGTCGGCCGGTGGGAAAAGAAACGCCCCCCTATTTCAAGAAATCCTTTCCCACCCCGCCGGGAAAGAGTTTGTTTTCCCGGCGGGAAAGGTTTTCCCACCGGAAGACACAACAGTCGCCAATCCTCGGTTCGTGCGACCGTTCCATCAATCGCCAGCAGAGAGATTGCTCGCCTTCTATTGTCTATTGTCCGCCGATTTGACTTTCGGACGAGGCCGGTTTTCTAAGGATGTAGAAAAAGTGCAGAAATCGGCGGCTGCGACTTCAGGTAATCAAGCTCTCTTGTCACAGCTGTTCAGCGGGAGAGGCGAGCGAATGCCAACAAAAAATGGGACGCTCAATCCGGCGCGGTCGGCGAGCCGAGACTGCAATGATGTGACCGATTGGCGCTGGTTCGTCTAAGTAGCAACCTAGTCCGCCACCGGCATTCGAATCCGCCGGGCGCGCAGTGAGTCGAGTCGATCGAGTTCGCGGTCGGCCGCGAGGAGGCTACCGTATGTTGTGCGGTGCGTCATCACCACGAGTGGCACGATTGATTCGGTCGACTGGCTCTCTGGCGCCTCGTGTTGAATGATCGACGCCAGGCTGATGTTGTTTCGCCCCAGGATGTCGGCGATATCGGCAAAGACGTGGGGACGGTCGATCACGTTGAACCGAAGGTAGTAACGGGTGGCGACGTCTTCAGGATGTTGGACGGGGAACGGTTCGCGATCTTTCCACACGTCGATCCGCGGGAACGTGAGGGCGGCACGCCCGGTGGCGACGTCGATCAAGTCCGCGACGACTGCCGACGCCGTCGCCATTTGACCGGCCCCGGCACCCGAGTAGACGGTTTTGCCAACCGCGTCCCCGTCGAGGGCGATCATGTTAAACGCTCCGCCGCACTGTGCCAGCGGTTGGTCACGATGCACGAGGGTCGGTTGCACGTGCATCTCGAGGTGCCCGTCAATCAGCTTGGCAACTGCCAGCAGTTTCACCGTGTAACCAAGCTCGGCCGCGTACTGGAGATCGGCCGGCTCGAGCAAGTCGATGCCTTGCCGCGTAAATGCCGAGAGAGGCACCTTGGTACCGAACGCGAGTTGGACGAGCAGGTCTAGCTTCTGTGCGGCGTCGGTGCCGTCGACGTCCATCGTCGGATCGGCCTCGGCGTACCCTAAGCGCTGGGCCTCCGCGAGGATCTCCGGATAAGGTCGATTGCGGGCCAACATTTCCGTCAGGATGAAATTGCTGGTCCCGTTCAGGATCGCTTCGATCCCCGTAATCTGATTGGCAGTCATCGACTGATTGATGCAAGCGACGATCGGTATGCCGCCCGCGACAGCCCCCTCGAAGGCAATCGTTCGTCCCAACGCCCGAGCCCGCGCAAAAAGCGCGTCGCCCCGTTCACAGAGCAGGGCTTTGTTCGCCGTGACGACGTCCTTGCCCGACTCGAGCAGCGCTTGAAAGACCTCGAACGTCGGGCTGACGCCGCCGATCAGCTCGATGGCGACGTCGACCTCGGGATCCTGAACGACCCGACGGTAGTCATCGCTGATGATTTCGGAGGGCAGTTTGACTGCTCGCGCTTTGCGCAAGTCGCGGACAATCACTCTTCGCAGCTCGACGGGGCGGCCGGCCCGTCGAGCAATGCGATCGGGATGGTCGAGCAAGAGGCTCGCCACGCCGGTGCCGACGTTGCCTAGCCCCAACAAAGCCACGCGCAGAGCAGTCATCAATTGATCGACTCAGTCAACAAAAAGTGAGTTAGTCCGAGCGAAGACGTGCGGTTAGGGTCCCAGAGAGAGACCTCGATTCGCCAAAGTCGTTCCAGTCGCGGGCCTCATTCTGGCGCACGAACGTTGCGACGGTCAATCGGCCGCCCGGGATTGGAGTGCCGATTTTCCCGGCGTTTTGGCACGAAAACGCTTGAATGGGACGCCCCGATTTCGCATTCTATGGGGAGAAACTGCCGCGCTGCGGTCGGCGAACACTCCCGGGATGGAAAAGGACGTCATGATGACTACGTCGATCGGTGGGACCGTACGTATTGGTGCGGTCAATTATCTGAATTCCAAGCCGCTCATTGAGGGTTTGGCCGAATTGCTGCCGGAGGCCGAGCTGAGGCTCGACTATCCGAGCCGTCTGGCCGACGATCTGCAAGCAGGCCGGCTGGATGTTGCGCTCGTGCCTTCGGTCGAGGTGCTGCGGCACCCGAACTACGAAGTCGTCTCGGACGCGTGCGTTGCGACCCGCGGACCCGTGATGAGCGTCAAAATGTACAGCCGCGTGCCCTTCGGAATGATTCGCACGCTGGCACTCGATGCCGGATCGCGAACGAGTGCGGCCTTGGTGCGGATCATGCTGCGGGAACGGTTTGGAGTGACTCCGCGGCTGGAGCCGTTTCCGCTCGACCAATCGCCCGCCTCGCTTCGCACGGATGCCTTTCTGATGATCGGCGATCGGGCGATGCACGAGCCCGAGGCGCCGTTCGTGGGCGTTTGGGATCTGGGCGAAGAGTGGTTGCGGTGGAGCGGTTTGCCGTTTGTGTTTGCGGTTTGGGCCGCCCGTACGGGGACCGAACTTTCGGTGATCGAAGAAGCACTGGGCCGGGCCCGGGACGTGGGAGTCAAGCGGGCGGCTGCAATCGCCAAGCGAGAGGCGCCCGTGCTTGGATTGAGCGAAGCTACCGCATACAACTACCTGACTAAAAATCTGCATTTTCGGATCGGATCGGCCGAGCGCAGCGGTTTGCGGCTGTTCTCGCGACTGGCGGCCCGGCTAGAACTTATTCCCGAGGGGGTGGAGCTTGTCTTCCGCGATTGCGCCACTGCTTGAAAAAGCGGTTGCCGGCGAGCGGCTGACCTTCGACGAAGGCTTGCGCCTGATCGAATCGCAGGACCTCATCGCTCTGGGCCGCGCCGCCGACGCGGTCACGCGACGTCTGCATCCTGAGCCCTTCCGCACCTACAACATCGACCGCAACATCAACTACACCAACGAATGTGCGGCGGTGTGCGACTTCTGCGCGTTCTATCGGCCTCCCGGTCACGAGGAGGTCTACGTCCTGCCGCGCGAGGTCTTGTACAAAAAGATCGAAGAGGCCATTGCGTTGGGCGGCGATCAAATCCTGATGCAGGGGGGACTGCACGCAAAGCTGCCCCTGGAGTGGTACGAGGAACTACTGTCCGATCTCAAGTCGCGATTCCCGCAGGTCAACATCCACGGCTTCAGCCCGCCCGAGATCTATCACTTCACCAAGATCAGCAAGCTCCCGCTGAGGACCGTGCTTGAGCGGCTCAAAGCGGCCGGGCTGGGCAGCCTGCCTGGTGGAGGAGCGGAGATTCTGGTTGATCGCGTCCGCAAAGAGATCACGCGCGGCAAAGTTCTTACCAATGATTGGCTCAACGTCAATCGCGTCTGGCACGAGATGGGCGGCCGCTCGACCGCCACGATGATGTTTGGCCACGTCGAAACGTTGGCGGAGCGGATCGAACATCTCGAACGCCTGCGACAGCTCCAGGATGAAACCGGTGGCTTCACTGCTTTTATCTGCTGGACGTTTCAGCCCGACCACACGGCGATGTCGCATATTCCGCCGTCCGGGGCCTTCGAGTATCTCAAAACGCAGGCCGTTGGCCGCCTCTACCTCGACAATATCTCCAACATCCAATCGTCCTGGGTCACGCAGGGCGAAAAAATCGGACAAATGGCCCTGTTCTTCGGCGCCAATGACATGGGCAGCCTGATGATCGAGGAAAATGTCGTCGCCCAAGCGGGGACCGTCTACTACCTGTCCCTCGAAACCATCCGCCGCTGCATCGAAGAAGCCGGTTATATCCCGCGGCAGCGGAACGTCTTCTACCAATACATCGACGATTATGACCCCTCCGCACCCTCTTCCCACCGGCTTGCCGGCCCGGTTCTATCATCTGCACCCACGGGGTTGGTTTCGCTGAATTGAGCGGTTAAGACCCTTCCGCTCGCTCCACTCTCCGCTTGTCATAACCTGGTGCGAGCTTGAGAGTACGGGATTTGTCGCGTGGGCCGGCCTGCCGACGAGCATTCTTCCGCGAAAGCGTCAGCTTGCCGAAGTCTGCTGCGTAGGGTCCCAAGGATGGGTTAGACTTGGGTTGCGGCACTCCGTCAGCGCGAGAACCGACGGGAGCGCGAGGACCGACTCGAGATGCTCTCGCTGCAAGGCGGCGAGGCCGGATCCCCCATGATTCACGTCGAGCACCTGAGCAAGCACTTCAGCGACCTCCGCCGGGGGAACATCGTCGCGCTGGAGGACGTCTCTTTCGAGGTTCGTCCGGGCGAGATCTTCGGCTTGTTGGGCCCCAATGGTGCCGGCAAAACCACCTGCCTGCGGCTGCTCAGCACAGTGCTGACGCCCACCAGCGGCGTCGCCACCATCGCCGGCTACGACGTGCTGAAACAAGCGGCCGACGTCCGGGGGCAGATCGGCTTTATGTCCGGCAACACGGGCATCTACGACCGAATGACCGCCTGGGAACTGGTCGAATACTTCGCACTGCTCTACGGCATGGAAGAGCCGTTGGTTTCGCAGCGGCTCGGTGAGATCTTTACAACCCTGCAAATGAATGAATTCCGCGACGTGCTCGGCTCGAAGATGTCGACCGGAATGAAGCAGAAAGTGTCGATCGCGCGGACGATCATTCATAATCCGCCCGTATTGATCTTCGACGAACCGACCACCGGGCTCGATGTGCTGGTGGCGCGGGCCGTGCTGAAGGCGATCGCTTCGCTCCGCGATCAGGGCAAGTGCATTATTTTTTCGACGCACATCATGCGCGAGGTCGAAAAGCTCTGCGACCGGGTGGCCATCATTCACAAAGGCCGCATTCTAGCTACCGGAACGCCGGCTGAACTCTTGGAACACTCCGGACAGTCAGACTTTGAGGAGCTGTTCTTCGAGTTGATCTCGCGGGCCGACGAAAGGATGGCGGCCAGCGCATGAACCGGAGAAATGTCCGCCTGGTCTTTCTGCGCGAAGTTCGCGACCAGATTCGCGATCGGCGCACGCTGTTCATGATCGTCGTATTGCCCCTGCTGCTTTATCCGGGGCTCGCGATCGGAATGGTGCAGATCTCGTTTTTGTTCAAGGAACAGCCGCGGACGATCGTGCTCCTGGGCACCGAAAACCTGCCCGCAGAACCGAGCCTGATTCGCGACAATCACTTCGACGCACAATGGTTTGCCTCCCGCGAAGATGTTGACAAGCTGCGAGTCATCCACGACGGCCCGCCGGACCCTTCCACGGCCTCGTCATCCGCCGATAAAGCCGAGGCCGAGTCGAATGCCGCGCTTCTCCAGGAGGGCCAGGGCCTCGCGGTGAAGGCTGAGCAACTCGAGGGCCTGCAGAGGAAACAAGACGCGGCCCAGAAGGATCGCAATACCAGCGAGGCGGAACAGCTGGGAGAACAGATTCTCGCACTCAAAGAAGAACTCGCGGAGCAATTCAGCGCCTCCAAGATCCAGGTGCTGATCATTGCGCCCAAGGGGTTAAAACAAGAAGTCGAGCGAATCAATCGGGCGCTGTCCGATCGCGGCAAAGCGGCGGCTCTCGACGCTGGCGACCTCAAGAAGGCCCGACTGCTTGTCGTCCAGAATAGTGCCGACGAAAAATCGGCTTTCGCCTACCAACGCGTGCGTCTCGTGCTCACGGCCTGGGAGCAGCGCATCCTACAGGAGCGCCTAAGCGAGGCGAAGTTGCCGGCAACCCTCGCCAAACCGGTCGACCCTGAACTGCTCGACGTGGCCATCGCCCGGCAGGTCTCGGCCAGCTTGTGGAGCAAACTGTTTCCCACGCTGCTCATCATCATGGCGGTGACCGGCGCGTTTTATCCGGCGGTCGACGTGGCTGCGGGTGAAAAAGAACGCGGCACGATGGAGACGCTCCTGATTTCGCCGGCCGCTCGTAGCGAGATCGTCCTGGGAAAATTCTTCACCGTCGTCACGTTCAGCGTTTCGACCGTGCTCCTCAATCTGCTGAGCATGGGGATTACGGGCAGGTACCTGATTTCCCTGGCTCGCAACGAAGCGCTGACACGAATGGGCGCTGACTCGCTCGCATTCCCCGGGCCCTGGGAAATGATGTGGTTGATTTTGCTCCTGCTGCCTCTCTCTGCTTTCTATAGCGCGATCAGTCTCGCGTTGGCAACGTTTGCCCGCAGCACGAAGGAAGGGCAGTACTACCTCACGCCGCTGCTTCTCGTGACGCTGGGCCTGACGATGTTCTGCCTGTCGCCGGTCGTCGAGATCGACCCGTTCTATAGCATTCTGCCGGTCGTCGGCCCGGCTCTCTTGCTCAAGGAAGTGCTGGCCTCACCGGGCAGCTCGGCCCCCTTGGTCTATGGCATACCCGTCCTGGTGACGAGCATCGCCTACAGCCTGGCCGGATTGTGGTGGGCCATCAGCATGTTCAACCGGGAGGATGTGCTGTTCCGCGAGGCCGAACGCTTCGACGTTCGCCTGTGGATTCGTCACTTGCTTCGCGACAAGGAGTCGACCCCTAGCTTCGCCGAGGCGGGGCTGTGTTTCGTGTTGCTGATGATGCTGCAATTTGTCGCGGTTCGCTTTCTCCGCGGCGGCGTTGTCGTGAACGACGGACGGATCGATCCGGGATCCACCCTGAGACTGCTGTTGATCCAGCAGATGGTCTTCGTCGGCTCGCCGGCCTTGTTCATGGGCATTATGCTGACGACAAGCGTGGCCCGAACATTTCGACTGCGGCTGCCCAATTTCCGCTACTTGGTGGTCGCCTGTGTTTTGCCTTTCGCAGTGGGGCCCTTGTCCGTCGCGCTCCAAAATTGGCTGCAGACCTGGTTCTTTCCGCCGCTGCCCAAGCCGGTGACCGATCTGATGCAAACGCTGGGCGATCCCGGGTTGCCCCTTTGGTTTCTGTTTCTGGCGATGGCCGTCGCGCCGGGTATCTGCGAAGAACTGGCGTTTCGTGGATTTGTCTTGAGCGGGTTCGCGCGATCGGCTCGCCCCGGAGTGGCAATCACGCTTTCGGCCGTCGCCTTCGGCATCTTTCACATCATCCCGCAGCAGGTGTTCAACGCCACCCTGATGGGACTTCTGCTCGGACTGATCGCGATTCGCAGCCGAAGCCTGCTGCCGGGCGTGCTGTTCCACATTACTTACAATGCGATCGAGACCATCAGGGTTCGCGCCGGAGACTCGTTGGTCGAAACGCCCGTGGTGAAGTGGTTTGTCACAAGCGGCCAATCGGAAATCGGGTACAACTCATTGGCTCTCGGCACGGCCGGCGTCATCGCAACCGTGTTGATCGCCTGGCTGATCTTCGACGGCCGCAACGGCCAAACCCTGCCCGAAGTAGTCAGCGACAGCCAGTTCGATGAATCCCAACCGCGGCCCTGGACAAAAAACCCGGCCGTGCCGACGGTCGGTGAGTGGGAATGAGTGGCGGTTGAGCCGGCAACGCGCGCACCGCACTCGAAACCGACACGGGTCGGAGCATGACGGATAAAGTGGACGCTCAGACCTTCCGCCCACAGCCGGGCACTCCCTTCACGGTTCGCGCCCGTTGGATTTTTCCGGTGGCCGACGATCCGTTGCCGGGCGGAGCCGTGGAAGTTGCGGCGGA
Organism: Planctomycetaceae bacterium; assembly: GCA_035687365.1. Lineage (GTDB taxonomy): Bacteria > Planctomycetota > Planctomycetia > Planctomycetales > Planctomycetaceae > DASPSM01. The sequence goes on from DASRXU010000103.1 coordinate 8,631, forward strand.
CGGACGTGTACTCTGCGTTCATCGACAATCGCCCACTGGCGCGCGGGATCTGGGAGACGTCGCTCTCATCCCGGGCCTCATCAACGCCCACACGCATCTGGAATTTAGCGAGCTGACCAAGCCACTAGAGCCGTCTCGGCCTTTTTCCGATTGGCTGCGGGCCTTATTGGGCTATCGGCGCAGCCGAGGCGACGCGAGGCGGGCCATTCAAGCGGGGCTGGCGGAATCGCAGCGCTGCGGCACAATCGCCCTGGGTGACATCGATACGCGGGGGCAGCCGGACCAGTATGCGGATGGCCGCTCCACTCAAGTGACCGCGTTTCGCGAGTTACTGGGACTTGATCCGGCCACGGTGGCTTTGCAGCTTGGCACGGCAGCCGAATTTCTCGACCACCCGCGCGGAGCAGATGAGACCGGGGGCACTGTCGTTCGCAGCTTGAGCCCGCATGCTCCCTACTCAGTGCACCCGCGGCTTCTGGACGGGATCATTTCCCTCGCGGCAACTCGGCAGCGCCCCGTGGCAATCCACTTGGCAGAGTCCCGCGCCGAACTCGAGCTGCTCGCCTCGGGAACGGGCGAACTCGTCGACTTGCTGACGGAAGCCGGCATCTGGCAAGGCGCGCTTTATCCGTCTGGAACGACGCCGCTCGATTTTCTCCGCCGATTGGAGTCGCTACCACGCGTCGTAATCGCGCATGGCAATTACTTTAATGAGACTGAACTCGATTTTTTGGCTCGGCATCCCAATCTGGCAGTCGCCTTTTGCCCGCGAACGCATGCCTTTTTCGGACACCGCAATCATCCCTGGCGCGAGTTGGCCGCTCGTGGCGGAGTGGTGGCGCTCGGAACGGACGGCCGGTGCTCGAATCCCGACCTGAGCATTTGGCACGAACTGCAATTCCTGCGCGGGCAATTCCCCGACTACAGCGCGGCTGGATTGCTGCGCATGGGAACCATCAACGGTGCGCGAGCACTCGGCCGCGTCGATCGACTGGGCACGATCGAACCCCACAAATCGCCCGGCCTGGCAGTCATCCGACTCGGCCGCGTCGGAGCGCCCGATGCTTATGACGAGTTATTGCATCCCGACTCAGAAGTGGTCAACCTGATCGCTGGTTGAAGCACGTCGATCGGCTTCCGCGCGTTTTCAATCCGCCTCCGAATTCGATACCCTAGTCCGCGTTCCGCTTTCGCAGGTGTTTGCTCAGAGGACGGAGTTTGATCGCGTTTGGACCGGCTACGGAATGGGATCCGCCAGTTGAGGATGCGGAGTTCTTCCGTCTGATCAATTGGGACCGTGCCGCCCCAAAGTCTCTTCGACAACTCGCCAGGGCTGGCGATTGGCAGCGCGCGATCCGCGTACTCACCAAAGAGATTGCGGGCGCGAGCCACTCCTCGATCTCTCACGGCGAGGCATCAGGACGAAAACTGGCTCTGTGGTCGCTGCACGATTTTCGACGTCCGCAGCGGTTGTCGCGTCTGCTCGCCGCATGGCAAGCCTTCGTCCCAGGCGGGCAAGCGCCGCGGCACACCTCCGCGGGGTCGAACGGCCGCAGACCGACGGTCGGTGCCAAACACAAAAAAGGGGCGACCACGGAAGAGTTGGTCACAGCGACGGAAGAGTGGCTGGCCGCTATTACCGAACGTCAGCCCGTTTTGCCGCTCGAGCTACTGGTTTTGTTCGAGATCCTGCGCGATGCCGCGGCATGTTTTCCGCTGGATCTGGCTAGTAGACTGTGGCGGACGACATTAGGAATCGCCGTCGGACAGTTCTCTGGTACCGTCGCGACGGAGGATGAGGCACTGTCCCGCACCCCAGGGCAGGACCTTGGCCAGACCGCGCTCGACGCGGAGCTAAAATGGCAAGCCGGTCTGCTGTTTGCGCCCGTTGCCGGTTCCTCGGCCCTCCGCGACGCGGGTCGCGCGGAGTTATGGAGCTTGATCGCGCACTCGAGCGATGCGGCCGGCGTGCCCGCAGCTCGCACCCTGGGCAATCTCCCAGTTTGGATGACGTCCGTAATCCGTTCGCGAGAATGGGGTCGCAGCTTCGGCCAGCCGCTGTTTAGCGCGTCCCAGGAAAAACGCGTTCGAGGACTGGTCAGTTCCATCGCAAAGTTCTGCCGTGAGGACGGACGCCTCGCGCTCGCAGGCGGTGCGACCAACGGCTTAAGTGGCGTTTGGTCGACGGCCGCCAGCACGTTCCCGTCTCAGCTGCTGGAAACCTCGCCCGCTGCTCAATATTTGCTCGCGGTCGGCCGTGGAAAACACGTCGCCCCAGCGCGCAGGAACGGGGCTGCTCGCGACGGGTCTCGGCGAAATGGGGCCGTAAAAGACAAGGCCACGCGTCCCGTCTTCCAGTCCGACGAAAGCCGCCTGGCGTGCCTGCGTAGCGACTGGACGCCAAACGCGAGTTCGGTCCTGGTAACCCACCAGGGCTCCTCTCCGGCGTTGGAGATGGCATTGGGCGGTATTACGTTGTTCACGGGTGATTGGGGGCTCGATCTGCGGATCGACGGTCGGCCGGTCGAGCTCCGCGAGTGGACATGTGTCTGCTGGCATTCGGATGACGACGGGGATTATCTCGAATTGCAGACTCGACCTACGGGTGTCCGCGTCGAGCGACAAGTGTTCCTCTCGCGGACTGATGATTTTGCCCTTTTGGCTGACATCGTCTTGTCTGAGGGGCACGCAAAGATCGAAAGTACCTCCCGCCTGCCCCTCTCTACGGACAGTGCGGCCTTCGCTCAATCTCGCAGTCGCGAGTGCCATTTGTTGTGCAGCGGCACTCGGGTGCGGGCCCTGCCTCTGGCGCTCAACTGTTCTCGCGTCGAGGCGGCTGCCGGCGAGTTGGGCCCTGCGGAGGGTCGCTTGGAACTCACGCAAGTCGGGGTGGGCGGCCTGTATGCACCTTTGGTTCTCGACTGGAATCCTCGCCGCCGCCGCAGTCCGGCGTCCTGGAGATCGCTGACCGTGGCACGCGACGGGGTTGCCGTCCGTCCGAACGGGGCAGCCGGCTTCTTGCTGGAAATCGGCCCTACAAAATGGCTGATTTATCGCAGTCTCGTTCCCACCCTTGAGCCCCGCTCGGTTCTCGGCCAGCATACAATGTATGAAACGCTCATGGGACGTTTCGTGCGCGGTGAGTTGGAGCCGATGATCCAGGTCGAACAGACGACCGAGAGCAGTGAATGAAGACGGTATTGGTCCGATACGGCGCGATCCCCGAAGTCGCTCGCTTTGTCAACGCGAGCGGCAACCGCCTCGGTCGCGGCTCCCAGGTTGTCGTCCGCAGCCATCGCGGCCTCGAGGGTGGACTGCTGTTGGAGGACGCCCCGACCGAGGGCGAAAACAACGCCGATTCCGAAAGCGAAGACACGCCCCAAATCCTTCGTGTTCTGACTGATGACGACCGTCGGGCCAGTCAGCAGTTGAAGTCGGACTCCGAAGAACAATATGCCCAATGGCAAGCCCGCATCCGAGAATGGAAGCTGCAACTGGAACTGATCGATCTGGAATGGACACTCGATGGGTCCAAGCTGATTCTGTATGTGCTGAACGACCGGGGGCCGGAATGCACACGGCTTGCGCTGCAGGCCGCCGCCGCGGGGTTTGGCGTCGTCGAAGTGCAATCAGTCGGTGCAGACGGGCTCGTGCCAACCGAGAGCGGCCACGGGTGCGGCTCGGGGGGCTGCGGGTCGGGAGACGGCTCCAACGGCTGCTGTCACTGACATGAGCGATTCCGAATTCGCCAAGATCGACGAGGTCCACCGCACCCAGGGACCGGCGGCTGCTGTGAGCGAGCTGGTCCGAACGCTCGAAGCCAGTCACGATTGGCATCGACTGTTCGACGCGTTACTGCTGCAGAAGAAGCTGGAGATGGGACTGCCCACCGCCCGCCCGGCCTCATTCGATCAAGTGCCTGAGAATCGCCAGCCGGAGTTCGAAGAGTCGTATGTCGAAGCGGCCCGTCGCGTCGGCCGCGCCTTCCTCGCTGAAAACAACATTCCCCAAGCCTGGATGTATTTGCGCACTGTTCGCGAGCCGCAGAGCGTGGCCGAGGCGCTCGATCGGATCGACTCTCAAAACGGGCTGCCGGAAAATATCGACGACCTGATTTCGGTCGCGCTCTATGAGCGGGCGAATCCCGTTAAGGGACTCGAGCTGATGCTCAAGTCGCGCGGGACCTGCAACACCATCTCGGCCTTCGACCAGGCGATCGGCCAGCTCTCCTCCGACGAGCGGTTACACGGGGCCGAGCTGTTGGTGAATCACCTGTACGACGAGCTCTTGCAGTCAGTCTGTCGAGACATCGACCGGCGAAGATCCGAGGAAAGTGCTGAACAGCAGAACGCGGCGCCGAAGCCAGCCACGCTGATTGAGGCGATCACTGGCCGTGAGTGGTTATTCGACGAAGGGAATTATCACGTCGACGTCTCGCACTTGGGGGCCGTGGTGCGATTTGCCCGCTTCTTGACGCCCCAAAGCTCCAACCTGGCCAAGGCCGTTGAGCTATGCGAATACGGCCGCCGGCTGTCGTCGCAATTTCAGTATCCCTCCGATCCGCCATTCGATGACTATTACGTGGCCCACCTGCACTTCTTCAAGGTGCTACACGACGCGGATCGGCAGAAATCGCTCGGCTATTTTCGCGATCGCTTGGCCTCCGCCCCGGAAACGGACGACCGTCGACTGATTGCCTACGTTTTGGTCGATCTTTTGGTCCGAACCGGCGCCCTCGAAGACGCCGTGCTGGTCGCGGCCGAACATTTGAGAGATCTCGACGAGTCGAGCGGTTTCTCGTTCGCACAGTTGTGCGAGGAAGCGGGCCGACTCGATCTGTATCGCGACGCGGCCCGCGAAAAGGATGACCTCATCGGCTTTACGTCCGCTCTTGTAGGTCGCCCGACGGCGAGCGTTTCGCCGAGCGGGACTGTCAAAGCGTGAGCGAGCACCGCGCCTGTTTCTTTGAGATTGCCAAGCTCGCCCTGCGCGCCGCTTGTAGGTTGGCCGGGTGAGAGGAGGTGCCGCTTGGAATTGGCGCACGAACGACGCGAATCTTCAGCAGCGGCTGGCGCATCCCGGGCGCAGAACCGCAATGCCTGGAATCGGCTTGCGGAATCCGGGAGCCAGTTCGCAACGGTCGCGACCGACGAAGAGTGCGGCGACCCAATGCGCACGCTGGATGGCCGCGGTTGGTTGCCCCCTTCGGTTCAGGGTCTCGACGTCCTGTGCCTGGCTTCAGGCGGCGGGTGGCAATCCATCTTGTACGCGGCCGCAGGTGCGCGGGTGACGGTCGTTGATCTCAGCCCCGCTATGCTCAGGCTCGACGAACGCGAGGCTACGCGGCGGAGTCTTTCACTGCGGCTCGTTGAAGCATCGATGGACGACCTTGCGCCTCTGGCAGCGGCGACCTTCGACATTGTCCATCAGCCCGTCAGCACGTGCTACGTGCCCGACGTTCGGCCCGTCTACCGCGAGGTGGCCCGCGTGCTTCGATCGGGAGGACTGTACATCAGTCAACACAAGCAGCCCGCGAGCTTACAAGTCACGCATCGCGACGCCAAAGATCGATACGTGCTGGGAATCGAATTCAATCACGACGGGCCGCTGCCGGAGGTGCCCGATCGCTCGTACCGCGAAAGCGGAGCGGTCGAGTTCCTACACCCCTGGAGCGAGTTAGTGGGCGGCCTGTGCCGTGCTGGGTTTGCGGTCGAAGACCTCGTCGAGCCGCTCAGAGCCGATGTCGCTGCCGCTGCCGGCCAGGTCGGACATCGAGGCCGCTATGTGCCTCCCTACGTTCGCATGAAGGCTCGCCGAGTGACTCGCGACCGAGGATCCGCAAGCCCACTCTGGATCCCGTGACCGGCCGGAATTCCAAAGGAGTGCGCAAGTCGGGCGCGCAAAAAAAGCGACCGCCCCAGAGTTGAGGCGGTCGCAGTCGAAATCAAACTAGACCATTCGGTCCGTCAGGCTGTCGCTCACTGAGTCGGGAGCGAGAAGACTTGGAGGTCAGAACGGTTGCAAAGCAGGTACAGGACCGGCAGTGCCGTGGCGCTGCCGATGGCCTGAATGCTCTGGCTCACGTAGCGAACCGAACCGTCAGCCAAGGCCATCTGGGCACCCGCCTCGTGTTGCGAGCTGATGTCGCCAGGATAGCCGACGCGGAAGACGGTCGCGCTCGGCGAGATCGGGCCCGGAATGGTCGGATCCCAGCCCAAACCACTGCCGTTGATACCGAACAGCGGGGTGAAGCAGACGTCCGAAGCAACCGTGTTGCCGGATGTCTCGCTACCAGCGCCACCGGCATTGGCCCAGTACGCGTAGCAGCTCGTACCCGAATTCGCCGTGCAAATCGTGTTACCCGAACCCGTCGAACAAGTGGCGCCTTTGTGTTCCGCGAGGAGGGCCGTGTTTGACGTTCCGTCGGAAATGTCGGCAATCCGGATGCGGCTGTCACCGAACATCACTCCACCGTTATCAGTGGGCGGGTTGGTCAACTGATTGACCACGTTGACATTGCCGGTCGCAGCGCTCCAGGTTCCAATGCCGTCCGAAAGACCAGGCAGCGGCGGCGTGCCGCCCAAGTTGGCCATTCCGGAGTTCGCGAGGTAGTCGGAAACCGCACCAGCCGTCGCACGGTCCACCGTGTCACTTGGCGCACCGAACAGACTATTTGCGGTGGCGCCGCTGCAACGCGACACGCTGACGGCGGCCGTGTCGCCCGACGAGGGGCATTTGAAGAGAGCCAGCGGGAGAATGAGCTGATCGACGTTACGATTCGGCGCGGTGCCGGTCGTGTCGGTCATCATCGAGTTGAAGTTCACGAGGTCGTAAATCGGACGGAATTCCATGTAAGGCAGCAACAGCATGCCCCAGGACGCCTGATTTTCCAGCATCCAACCGCAGGGGAAAATGAAATTGGTGTCATGGTAATTGTGGCACGCCAACGCGAGTTGCTTCATGTGGTTTTTGCACTCGGTTCGGCGAGCCGCCTCACGTGCCGCCTGCACGGCCGGGAGGAGCAGCGCGATCAAGATCGCGATAATCGCGATCACGACCAACAGCTCAATTAGCGTGAACCCCTTCTTACGTCCTCTCATGCGTTCACCTTCTCTTCTCAGAATACGCTGGGAAATACTTGGGCCGGCAACGAACCGTCCCGTACAAGAACCCACGCGTCAAATCGATTTCCGGCAAGTCCCATCACCGCTTGTAGTTACCGGGCATTTACCGGCAGTAAACAGAATAAAAATTAAGAGTTCCCAAGCAGTCTGGCGAGGTTCGGAAAATGTGCGATTTGACACCGAGTGGTTCACAAGCCATCTCACACATGGCGTTTCATTTTGTCAACGAGTAAAACCGCAATTTCTGAAAAATCCAAGAATTGCGCTCGCGCGCGGGACCTGCGCCCACGTAGGCGCGCCACCACGGCGACAATAGCGGCTAATTCTCGACCGGCATTGCCCGCCCCGGCATTCGCCTTGACGAGAATCGGACAGTTTGCAAAATTCCCCCCCGCGTCGGATTCTCCGCCGACCTCGCGGACATCTGTTCAGATCTCAATTCCCAAAACCCCGTCTTTCGCATGGCCCCCAGGATAGGGGCTTTTCGGCAGGCAAAGGAGTGCACAGGCCGTGAAAAAACTCGTCGTCAAAGCCTCTGTATTTGTCCTGTTCGCCGGCCTCGTTTCCTCGACCGTAGTGGGCGGCGACGGGAACGCGAGCCGCGGAGCTGATCCGTCGTCACCCCACCGGATCGCCCTGATCGACATGGCCCGGGTCTTCAAGAACTACAAGAAGTTCGAAGCCATGCGCGAAGAACTCAAGGGCGAGCTCTCGAAGTCGGAAGAGCGCTTCAAAGCCATGACCGAAACGGTGAAACAGGAAGGGGCCCAAATGAAGGGCTTCAAAGAGGGAAGCCCCGAGTACTCCAACCTCGAAAAATCGCTCCTCAACCACACCAGCCAGATGGAGGCCTTCCGCAAGAGTCAGCAGCGCGATCTGATTCGTAAAGAGGCCCAGATTTATAAGACCATCTACCTGGAAGTTTCGGACGCTGTCGAAAAGTACGCACAGCATTTCAATTTCACGCTGGTCCTCCGGTTCAGCGCCGACGAGCTCGTCGGGCAAGAGAACCCGGAAGACGTGATGCGCGGCCTCAATCGGCAGGTGGTCTACTACCGCCCGAGCGAGGACATCACCAACGCCATTTGCGAGTTCCTCAACAAGCGCTACCAGCGGATGGCTGCGGCTCCCGCGGAAGGAGCTGGAGCAGCTCAGAGGTAGTCGGAACAAGCAGGATGCGGGCGACGCTCCGATTCTCTGCGGGGAGAACATCGGCTAACAGGCTGACCGTGGAGCGCCGCCCGCTTCCGCACCAGGACGCACGACTTGAGGGACAGGGGATGCAGGGCCGGCGGGAGCGGACAATTCGGAAGTCAGTCGAGGTCCGGGGTGTCGGTTTTCTCACCGGACGCGATGTGACGCTCCGTTTTCTGCCCGCCGAAGCGGGCCACGGCATCCAGTTTCTCAGGACCGATTGCTCGGGAAGTCTCCCGATACCCGCGCGGATCGAGTACGCCGTCCCGAGAGAGCGCCGTACGGCCATCGATCGCGACGGCACGTCGATCGAAATGATCGAGCACGTGATGGCTGCGCTGGCCGGGCTGCAGATCGACAATTGCCTGGTCGAACTGGATGCGCCCGAACCGCCGGGTATGGATGGGTCGTCTTTTGCGTTCGCCGAAGCCATTCTCTCGGCGGGTGCCCTCGAGCAGTCCGCTCGACGCCGCTTGTTCGTGAGCGGTCCGACATCGATCGTCGCCGAAAAGGGGCGCGAGCGGAGCGAAATCAGCTATCGGCCCGTCTCGCGCCGGACGCTGGCGATCACCTATCACCTGGATTATGGGCCTCGCTCCCCGATCCGAGCGCAAGAGCTGACGGTCGAGATCACACCCGAGAGCTTTTGGAATGAATTGGCCTATTCCCGCACGTTCGTCTTGGAACACGAAGCGGTACAGCTGAGAGCCGCAGGCTACGGGGCTC
>DASRXU010000104.1:0-11336 GCA_035687365.1 Planctomycetaceae bacterium
CGATGAACGAGGTCGCCCGGACGGAGCGTCTTATCGCTGACGCGGAGTTCCCGCAGGGCCGCGCGGGCCGCCGACTCTTGATCGTTGCGATCGTAGATCGAAAAGTTGAGCGGATACCCCAGGTGCGACGCGTCCTGCCGGAGAATTCGCACGCACAGTGAGTGGAACGTCGTGACAACGGGCCGCGCGGCCCCGCGCTGCTCCCGGCCGAGCAGGGCGACCAACCGCTGCTGCATTTCGCGGGCCGCCTTGTTCGTGAACGTGACCGAGAGAATCCGGTCGGCCGGTGTGCCGCGGCGAATGAGTTCCGCCGCACGGAAGGTAATGACCCGGGTCTTTCCTGTGCCGGCGCCGGCCAGAATCAGGACGGGCCCGGAGAGCGTCAGGACGGCTTCACGCTGGCGATCGTTCAGCTCGCGCAGCCGGTCGGTGCCGAAACTGCGTGCGACGCTCACTGCGTTTTAAACTGCCATTTATCGTCTTTGCGCTTCTTCAAACGCTTCTTGCCGTCCTCGGCCGCTTTCGGCGTCGGCGGTTCGAGGCGATGGTAGGCCTGGCGCAGCTCGGCCACCATTTCTGAAGCCGTCTGCCAGCGATTCTGCGGCTCGGCCTCCAGCCCCCGCATGATGGCACTGGCGACCTGATCGTCCAGCTTGGGAACCAGCTCGCGAATGTCGCGGGGCTTGGTGTTGATCCGCTTGAGCATCATCTCGAGTGTGGCCCCGGTGATCGAAGGCCAGGGCAGCTCGCGGCAGTGCATTTCAAAACAGGTCACCGAAAACGAGAAGATGTCGATCCGCTGGTCGGTCCGCTGGCGCTTGATCAGTTCAGGGGCCATGTAGTTCGCGGTCCCCGTGCGGTTGCCAGGCTCTTGGAACGCCCGCGTGTTGGGGACGACGAGGCCAAAATCGATGAGCTTGGTCGAGTACTGCTTGTCCATCAGAACATTGCGCGGGCACAGATCGCGGTGGATCCAGTTCTCTTTGTGGAGATACTCGAGCGCTTCGCCCAGCTCGATCATGATCCGCAGCCGATGCTCTTGCATCGCATCATTCTGCACATCGACCAGGTAAGCCAGCCCGATCCCCTCGATCAGTTCCATCACGATGAACTGCTCGTTGTGGGTCGTCATCCCGTGCTCGTACGCCTTGACGATGTGCTTGTGGGACAACTCCGTCGCGACTTGGCCTTCGGTCGGCTTCACCCGGTCGGTAAAGCGCGATTCGTACCGCGCCGTTTTCGCGCGATCGAGGATCTTGAGTGCTACGACGTGGCCCGACTTTTTGTCGACAGCGCGCCAGACCTTTGACATGCTGCCGGTACCCAGGCGGCTGACGAGATCAAACCGCTGCGACACGTCGACCTTGAGGTCGTTCGCGCGCCGCCTGGCAAAAAAGGTCCGCAGAAAACTCATGTCGAATCACATTGCGCAATAATCGATCAAGCGAGCGATTTCGATGCCCAAGTCCTTCCGCGAAACAATTCGATCGATGAACCCGTGCTCCAGCAAAAACTCGCTCGTCTGAAAGCCCTTCGGCAGCGAAATTTTTACCGTTGCCTCCACCACGCGCGGGCCGGCAAAACCGATCAGCGCCCGCGGTTCCGCGAGAATCACATCTCCCAGAGCCGCGAAGCTGGCGGCGACTCCCCCCATTGTCGGGTTCGTGAGCACGGAAATAAAGAGCCCGCTGTCCTTTTGGTACCGAGCCAGGGCGGCGGACACCTTGGCCATCTGCATCAGGGACAGAATCCCCTCGTGCATCCGGGCCCCGCCTCCCGATCCGCTGACGATGACCAAGGGTAAGTGCAGGTCGGTCGCAGCCTCCACCGCGCGGGTCAATTTTTCGCCGACCACCGAGCCCATGCTGCCCATGATGAAGGCGGAATCGGTCGCCGCAAAAACCAAGGGACGGCCACGGAGATAGCCCCGCCCGGCGACGCACGCATCCAACAAGCCGGTGCGCGCCTGTTCGTCCGCCAAACGGTCGATATACGGCCGCTTGTCGACGAATTCGAGCGGATCCAGGGGTGCCATATTGGCGAACCACTCTTCGAACGTATCCTTGTCCAAGAGCTGAGCGATGCGAGAGCGGGCCGAGATGTAGAAGTGGTGGCCGCACTCGTAACAGAGGCCTCCCCCCTCGTCCACAGTCTTGCGGTAGACGCTCGCCCCGCAGCCGTCGCAGAGCATCCAGAGTCCCTCTGGCACACCCCGCTTGGGACGCGCTCGAGGCGTGGAACCTTCGACGTTGGGATTGTCGACGGTGCTCATTTGGGAATCCCTCGTTTAGCCGTGGGGTTCGTCCCATTGCCTGCATCGTGCTTCGACCCGCGGGCCGATGTGGGACTGCCGTTCGGCGAAGTTGGAGCATCGCCGTTGACCCGCGTCTTTCCGTTGCGAGGCGCGACATCGTTACTGTTCGACGCACCATTGTGATCCGCTGTTTTTCCGTTTCGCGGTGCCGAAGTCGGCTCGGGCAGCTCGGCGGTCGCGAGCGAGATTCGCTCGATGGCGGGTCGGCCGCACTTCCGCTCGCACGCGTCCGGAAGTCCCGGGCGCTCACCGCGCAGTACGCAGCCAATCATCGTCGCCAGGGGTTCCGAGACGACGATGCCAATGGTCTTCTTCCGCTTCAAACATTTGCGTAAGCCGCGACGAATTCGCTCGACGGCGTCGGCGACTGTTTCACCTTCCGGCAAAGTGACGGTCTCGGGCGACTCCTGCCACTGTTTAAAAACCTTCGGGTATTTTCGGCGGATGTCGTCAACCAGCAGTCCCTGCCACAGTCCGTGATCCAGGTTGCGAAAGTCGTCGACCTCTTTGAGTGAGGCCCGGCATTGCTCGCAAATAGCTAGTGCCGTCGAGCGGGCCGGCTCGCAGGGCGCCGTGAAGACGACGTCGAGGGAGACCTCTTGGAGCTGCGCCACGAGACCCAAAACCTGGGCGTGGCCTCTGTGGTTGAGCGGCAGATCGAGCACGCCCTGGATGCGATTTTGCTCGTCGAAATCGGTGCATCCGGGGCGGATCAAAACGACGTCTGGCATGGACTGATTGTTCCTCAGCGAGGCGTACCGGGCATCTGAGCCCGGCTTCTTAATTCGGTAAGGGCCTGGCCGTAGTCGCCGGCTTCGAAGATGGCACTTCCCGCGACAAACAGGCTCGCGCCGACAGCCGCCGTGGCGGCGATCGTCTCTAAATCGATCCCGCCGTCCACCGAGGCGAATGCTCCCGGTTTGAGCCGCGATTTGAGCCAGGAAAGCTTGCTGAGCGCACTTGGAATGAATTTTTGGCCCCCGAAGCCCGGCTCGACGCTCATCACCAGGGCGAGGTCGAAGGCGTCTAGGAACGGCTCGAGGGACTCGACGGGCGTTTTGGGGTTAATCGCCAAGCCCGCGAGCGCCCCGTGTTCCCGGATTCGCGCCAGCAGGGGGCGCGGTTCGGAAACGGCTTCAAGATGAATCGTGAGTACGTTGCACCCCGCCTTGAGGAAATCGTCGAGGTACTTACCCGGGTCCGAAATCATCAGGTGGGCCTCGAACGGCAGCTCGGTCAGCTCTCGAACCCGTTCGATGACCATGGCCCCGTAGCTGAGGTTGGGCACGAAATGCCCGTCCATGACGTCCATGTGCAAGATCTTGGCCCCGCCCGCCTCCAGCAACTGCACCTCGCGGTGAAGATTGCCGAAGTCGCATTTGAGCATTGACGGGGCAATCAGCGGGAACGAGCCCGCGATTTGTTCAAGCAGGCCTTGTCGGCTCATCGAAATGGGAGTCGTCCTCACTCGGCAATCCGGCCGGACGGTTATCGCTCGCCGTCTTCGACGATCAATCAGTTCGGGAAGAACTGCTCCCGGGGTCCTGACGCCCTTGAGGGGTCAGGCCGTGAGGTGCGGCAGTCGGAGCCGCGGAAACACCCATTCTGATCGAGACGTCCCGACCCGTCCAGTGGAACCCCCGGCCGCCGGCCAAGTCTCAACGCGGCCGGCCAAACTTAGACCAGGAAAGTAACTGCGGCAAAGAATCCTAAAGGAAGCGGCCACTGTGTCTTGCGACAAATGACGGCTGGCTCCCAACCTACAGCGCGGCTACGCGGGCGATGATGTCGGCCGTGCGATTCGAATATCCAAATTCATTGTCGTACCAGCCGAGCACCTTAATCATTCGCGTGCCGATCGCGGTCGTCCAATTGGAGTCGAAGATACAGCTTGCCGGGTTGCCGATGACATCGCTGGAGACGATCGGATCCTCTGTGTACTCCAGAATGCCCTTCAGCGGTCCGGCGGCGGCCGCCTTCATGGCCGCGTTGACGTCAGCCACGGTCGCGTCTTTCTTCAGAGTGACGACCAAGTCGGTGATGCTTCCCGCGGGGACTGGAACGCGCAGGGAAATCCCAGTCAGCTTGCCGTTCAATTCGGGAAGTACCAGGCCCACCGCCTTAGCGGCCCCGGTCGAGGTCGGGATGATATTCAGCCCGGCAGCACGAGCCCGATGCGGGTCGGAGTGCAATTGGTCCGAGACGCGTTGATCATTCGTGTAGGCGTGGACCGTCGTCATCAGGCCCTGCTCGATGCCGAAAGCGTCGTGCAGAACCTTCGCCATGGGGGCCAGGCAATTGGTGGTGCAGCTAGCGTTCGAGACGCACTTGTGCGCCGCGGTCAGCTCTCGATCGTTCACGCCGAGCACCACGGTCAGGTCGGGCGAATCCTTGGCTGGGGCCGAGAGCACGACCTTGCGAGCCCCCGCGTCGAGGTGGCTGTCGTAACCCGGTTTGCCGTCTTTCTTCCGCCCGGTAAAGAACCCCGTCGATTCCAGAGCCACGTCGACCGAGAGTTCCTTCCACGGCAACTTGGAGGGGTCCTTCTCGGCGCACACGCGGACGGTTTTTCCATTGACGATCAGGTTATTTCCTTCGACCCCCACGGTGCCGGGAAAGCGACCCTGGACGCTGTCGTACTTAAGGAGCATGGCCAGGGCTTTGGGATCGCCCAAATCGTTGATGGCGACGACTTCGAACTCTTTGGGACGGGCCGCCAACGCTCGAAATGTAATCCGTCCGATACGTCCAAACCCGTTGATACCGACGCGGACAGCCACAGTCTGGGCTCCTTCAAGCAAACAGAGAAAATGACGCGCCTCAAACTTCAATTCGGCGAAGCACCCGCCGGCGCGACCGGCCGGGCCGGCGCTCGGCCCCGATCTTAGTTGGCCGCGACCACGCCGACAACGAATCGAGCGGCGTCACCGATTCCACTCGCGCCGCCCCTTGGCCGAGCGCGGTTCGCGTCTATCATGAAAATTGCCGAAAAGTTATAAACACCCCGCTTTCTCCTCTAATTCTGATTCTTGAATGGTCTGATTTCCGATTGGCCTGATTCCTCATTGGGAATCTCGTATGCGTGTCGCTTTTGTCGAGGACTCGAATGCGACGAAGTTTCACCCGCTGACCTTGGCGCGACCCGTGTTTGAACTGGTCTGCGGCCAGTATTCGCTCCGCGAGCGCATTGTGCGGCACTGCGGCGTGAGCGAATGGGGCGTGTTCATACGCGAACATCTCGCCGAGACGTATCGGGAAGAACACCCCGAAGCGCGTGTCAACGATTACGCCTGGCTGAGCCAGGCGGCGACCGTCGTCGTCAACGGACTCTGGTTGCCGACGGCCGACGCGCTGCGTGAAGAGTTCCGTCGTGAGGCAGCCGGCTTCTGCGCCGGGCAGCCCGCCTTCTTCACGCTCGAACCGTTTGATGCCGCAATGGTCATGCGGAGTGGGTGGGAGTCGCTGTCGCTCTTGGCTCAAGCGCAGCCCGCGGTTCCCGCCCGCGGAATGTGCCTCGAATATGCTTGGGATCTCGTGCGACAAAACGCAACGATGTTGCACGAAGATTACCGGCTGATCGCGACGCGCCATCCTTATGCACTGCAGTCGCAGGTAGCGGTGATCGGTCGTAGCGAAAACTTCCACATTGCTCCCACCGCGCGGATCGAGCCTTTTGTCGTGCTCGATGCCAGCGAAGGTCCGATCACGATCGGCCCCGGTGCCGTGCTCGAAGCCTTCACGCGTGTCGCCGGCCCGTGCCATATCGATCACGGCTCGCGACTCCTCGGTGCAAACGTGCGCGGCGGAACGACGATCGGTCCCAATTGCCGCGTCGGCGGTGAAGTCGAAGCTTCAATCCTGCACGGATACGCGAACAAGTATCACGCCGGCTTTTTGGGGCACAGCTACATCTGCCCGTGGGTCAACCTGGGCGCGCTCACGACGAACAGCGATCTCAAGAACGACTATTCCCACGTGCGAGTCCGCGTCGGCAGCGAATCGATCGATACGGGCCTCACGAAGATGGGCAGCTTCATCTCCGACCACACCAAGACCTCGATCGGCACGCTGCTCAATACTGGGTCATCAATCGGCGCGATGTCGATGATTCTTCCGGATGGACAGCTCGCGCCCAAACACATTCCGTCGTTCTGCAAAGTCGTCCGCGGCGAACTAACCGACGGGGTCGACCTCGATCGAGCCCTGCGCACCGCGCGGGCCACGATGGAACGTCGCAATTGCGAACTGACGGCCGCCCAAGAACGGCTATGGCGGCGCTTGTACGTTCAGACACGAGTCGAGCGCGAAAACGCCATCCAACGGTTTCGCGAGCGCGATTCGGCGACTCGATAGCGGCTGGCCCAACAACCGACGGCGCCATTAGGCCAGAACGTTGAGGCTTCCCGGCGTGCTGCTGGCCGTGCTCGGCGGGGTTGCAGGCGTAGTCGACCCCGGGGTCGAGGACGGCAACAACTGAGACATCAGCGCCTGCAGCGCGCTTCCGATCCCGCCACCACTCGAGGACGACGCCGGTTGTCCGCGCTGGGCCCTAATATCTGCGTGCAACTGCGCGTACGAAGACTGGGCCGACGCTAGATTGTTGGCACTGAGCGCGTTCCCCAAGTTGGCCATGTCGGCGGAGATTGCGCTGTTCATGCCATTCTGGTTATTCCCCTGGGTTGCCTGCTGCAGGTTAGCGAACGCCACTTGGGCCGAGGACAGATTGCCGGACTGCAACGCCGTCCCCAGGTTTTTAAGAGACGTCTGGGCGTTCGGAGCGTTCTTCTGCGGATAATATGAGGAGTAATAACTGAGAGGATTGACGCTGAGGCCTGACATATTTCACCGCATCGCGAAATTAGAAAGGTGCGACGAACCGTTAGACCTGGACGTCTAGGATCCCAGAGCTATTGCTCGTCGAGGAAGTGCCGGTCGACGAAGATGACATCAGTTGCGCGATCAGAGATTGGGCTGCATCGCCCGCACCGCCTCCGCCGCCGTGGTGGTGGTGATGTCCACCTCCCTCGACCTGCATGGCCTTCTGCAATTGCGTGAACGCGGTCTGCGCGGCGGACAAATTACCCGAATTCAACGCACTGGCCAGGCTGTTCAAGTCCGAGGCAACGGGATTGGTCGAGCTGGTCGACTGCGTTGTCCCCTGACTCTGGGACGTCTGCAGCGCGGCGAAAGCATTCTGGGCGGCGCTCAGATTTCCCGACTGCAGGGCCTGCCCCAAACTCTGAAAGGCATTCGGGGTGCTGGAATTGCTCTGCGCAGACACAGACGAGTAGTTGTTGTTCAGAGAATTGATGCTTAGGGCCGACATAGTCCACCAAATTTCTTCTCAATTGAGCAGAACGCCAAATGCGGCTCGACAAATCCTCGCGGCGCGGACCACATCTAGGACGATCGGTTTGGTCAAATAGCCCGCGTGACGAAAAAAAATGAAAAGTCCGTCACAAGAACTCGACCGCGTTCAGTTTTTTTCGAGAATCTTTCCGGCCCTAACGGAAAAGATTCAAGGCGGTGCCCGGCCACTCCGCGACTCTCCCCAACCTTCTCCCGGGCTGCTGGAACGACCGTTCGAGCCCGGCTAGACTGGCGGCTCGACTCAGTTGCGTGGCGTTTCCGATTTCTGAGCTTCTGAAGGGATCGTTTCTATGCCTCACCGTTGGCGTCCGAAAATGTCGTGGGTCGTCGTGCTGTCGCTGCTTTCGTCCTCAGGCGTGTTCGCCTCTGAGGGAACCACAACGAAGACTCGCGCCCGCAAGTTGCAAACCAGCACCACAACCCCAGTAGCGCGCTCGGATAAGTGGTGGGCGCAACGGCAAGAGAAAATCAACGCCAACGTCGGCAAGGGAGACGCCCAACTGCTGATGATCGGTGATTCGATCACGCAAGGTTGGGAAGGGAACGGGGCCCGCGAAGTGTGGAAGAAATATTACGGCAATCGTCACGCGGTCAACCTGGGCATCGGCGGCGACCAGACCCAGCACGTCTTGTGGCGGCTCGAACACGGCAACGTCGACGGCATCCATCCGAAACTCGCCGTGCTGATGATCGGCACGAATAATTCGGCCAGCAACACGCCCGAACAGATCGCCGCGGGAGTGAAGGCGATCGTCGAGAAGCTTCGGTCGAACTTGCCCGCGACCAAGGTCCTCGTGCTGGCGATTTTCCCGCGCGGTCCGAATCCCGAGAACCGGTTTCGGAAGGTGAACGAGGCCACCAACGAGATCATCTCGAAACTGGCCGACAACCAGAATGTCTTCTACCTCGACATCGGCAAGAAATTCTTGCAAGAGAATGGAACTCTCAGTAAGGACATCATGCCCGATCTATTGCACTTGAGTTCGCAGGGTTATGAAATCTGGGGGAGCTCGATCGAGCCGACCGTAGCCCGTCTGATGGCCGAAAAGGAATGAGCGGGTCGCGCCCCTGGATCGCCGAGCGGATGCAGCGGATCGACGCCTCCGGAATCCGGAAGGTGTTCGATCTGGCGGCGACGATGAAGGACCCGATCAATTTCAGTATCGGGCAGCCGCATTTCGACACGCCGCGCCCCGTGAAGGACGCGCTCGAAAAGGCCATCGAAGAGGGGCGCAACGCGTATAGTCCCACTCAAGGCGTCGGCCCACTGTTGCGAAAGCTGCAAGAGCGGGTCGACGCCGAGTTTGGACACGCGGACCGCTCGCTGTTTGTCACCAGCGGCACCAGCGGCGGGCTGATGCTGGCGCTTTCGGTGCTTCTCAATCCGGGCGATGAGGTGCTGTTCTTCGATCCTTACTTCGTCGTCTACAAACACCTCACGACACTGGTCGGCGGAACGCCGATCGCAATCGACACCTATCCCGATTTTCGCGTCGATATCGACAAAGTTCGTGCCGCGATCACCGATCGAACCAAGGTGATCCTCTGCAACAGTCCGGCGAATCCGACGGGCACAATGCTCTCCGACCAAGATGTGCAAGCCCTGGCCAGGCTTGCGGGGGAGCGCAACGTGGCTTTGATTAGCGACGAAATCTATCGGACGTTTTGTTACGACCGCCCGTTCGTCAGCCCGGCCCACTACAACGAGCGGACCCTCGTCATCGATGGTTTCAGCAAATCGCATTCGATGACCGGCTTGCGACTGGGCTATGCTCACGGCCCCGCCGAGGTCATTCAACAGATGATCAAGCTGCAGCAGTTCACGTTCGTCTGCGCGCCACAGCCGGTGCAGTGGGCGGGGATTGCGGCTTGTGACGTCGACGTCTCCGATCGCGTCGCCGCCTACCGTCAGAATCGTGATTTCATGGTCCAAGAATTGTCCGGCCTCTACGAGCTGGCGCCGGCCGACGGAGCGTTTTATCTCTTTGCCAAGGCCCCCTGGGGCACGGCGAGCGAATTCGTCGTCGAGGCGATTCGCAACAATCTGCTGATCATCCCCGGGAACGTGTTCAGCAGCCGAGACACGCACTTCCGGATATCGTATGCGGCGGAGCTGCCGATTCTCGAGCGAGGCGTCGAGGTGCTGAAGAAGCTCGCTCGTCGCTAACTGCGCGGCGAAAGCAGCGACCGGCGAGAGCCTTGCCCCCCCCGAAACGCGTCTAAACTTGCGGCTCGTCCGGAGGCTGCGGCGCGGGAGGGGGAGCCGGTGGTTGGTGGCCCTGTTGCGTGAATTTCTGCTGAAACTTCTCAAACGAGTGTTTCAGCGATTCGAGCAAACGGGGCACGCTGGGCGCCGCCATGAAGATGCGGCACGAAACGGCGGACCGCGGATAAAACGTCGTGATGAAGTCGAAGCAGAATTCGCTCGGCGTGTGGCCGATCATCACTGCGTTGGCGTAGTTGCCGGAGAGCACATCATCTTGCAGTTTGAGCTGCTCGTAGAGTTCCTGCGCCGAAACGGGCGGTCCGGCACCCCCGGCGGTCGCGGGATTCGGCAGTAGCGGCATGCTGTATTTTGACTCGTAGTTCTTCAAGTTATCCGACAGCGCCGCGATGAACTGAAAGACGACCCCCGGCGGCAGCACGACGCGAGCCGCAACCTGCTGCGGTTGAGACATCCTCAACAGAAAATCGAGGATGAATTCGTGCGGCCCCTGCACGACCACGGCCCCGGTGCTGAACACTCCGCGAGCGACCCGTTCGGGCACCACCGCGCTGATCTGAGCGTGCTGAATTTCCTCGCAATACGGTCCCTCTTCACCGGGGGAGGGAGGGCCCGCTGGGGGATTGTCCGGAAATCCGTGATCAGCCATCGCCGCAGATTCGCCAGAAGGAATTGGCTCGAGCCCGCAGCAAACTCGTGCGCCGGGCGCTCGACGCGCGTTCAAGTCGTTGTACGCACTCGCTTGCGGATGTCGGTTTCAACCAGACCGAACGCGGATTCGTGTCGCTGTAGCGCCATGCCCAGGGCAGCCAGCAGCCGCTTCGCCGTGAAATGATTCATAATGATCCGCTGCGAAACCTTGACCGTGGCTTCCCCGGTGGCGTAGGGATGCGGGTTCAAGCCCAAATCGAGAATCAGTTCCTCCGCCGTGCTGGAAACGCGGCAAAAATTCGCGTAGCCGGCGGTACAGACGGAGTCATCGACGTGGACTGTCGGTTGTTGGGGTACGTCGCCCGCGGCAGGCGCTGCCGGGGTGTTTCCATCATCCTTCGCCATGGCTGTCTTCCGGTCGAAAGCACTCGAACGTTGATGAAACCGGCTCCGCTCGCGCTGAGCGGAGACACAATGCGCCGCGGTTATAACAGTACGGCGCGCGGGATTCAACGGGCTGATAGACCCGTGAATTCCCGCGCGCCGTGCGTCTCGTCTCGTACGGGCGATCCCGCCCGTCGCAACTGTGATTCGTTTGCGACGACTATTCTTTGAGATCGCCGCGACCCGTGCGAACCCGACGTCCGCCGACTCCGGCCGGACGCAGGACCTTCAAGTCGAACGGCTTGCCCTTCATCGTCGCGAACTGCGCCTGTTGTTCTTTGGTCAGCAATTCGGTCGACTTGGCCAGTTGTTCTTCATTGAGTTCGTGCATCT
>DASRXU010000105.1:2500-15784 GCA_035687365.1 Planctomycetaceae bacterium
ACCCGGCTTGTTGCCGCTGCCCGGTGGCATAAACGTGCTCATCGGCTACCCTCTGCTTCCCTGGCTAGGGGTGGCCGCCGCGGGCTACGGGTTCGGAGAGGTCATCCGGCTCGAGCCCGGGCGCAGGCGACGACTGATGGGAATTGCGGGCATCTCCATGACCGTTGCCTTCGTGATTCTCCGCGTCTGGGGCGTTTACGGCGAACCGCGTCCGTGGGAGACGCAGGCCACTCCACTCTTGACCGCGCTCTCATTCCTGAATTGCACGAAGCAACCCCCTTCGCTGCTCTTCGTGCTGATGACGCTGGGCCCGGCGGTCGCGTGCCTGGCGGTGATCGACAGCGTGGGCATCCGCGGCCCGATTGGCCGCACCCTCGTGACGTTCGGCCGCGTCCCCCTGTTCTATTACCTCTTGCAGTGGTACGTCATCCACGGGCTTGCGGTTCTGACGGGGCTCGTACGGGGATTGCCGGTCGCCTGGCAATTCTCTGCGGCAGCTCTGGGCGCGCCTCCCGAGGGATGGTCACTGAGCCTTCCAGGCATCTACGTCGCTTGGGCCGTAGTGCTGGCCGTCCTCTACCTCCCGTGCCGGTGGTTCGCTGAGGTCAAGTCGCGCTACCCGGGAGGCTGGCTGTCTTACCTTTGATCGGGGCAGTCGTCATCAGGCGGGGCGCAATGGAAATCCGTGTCTTTCAAGAATCCGACGAGCGAGAGGTCGTCGCCCTTTGGTCGCAGGTCTTCGCCTATTCTGAGCCGCGCAACGATCCGGCCCGCGTCATCCGCCAGAAACTCGCCTTCCAGCGCGAGCTGTTCTTCGTCGCGGTTATCGACGACAAAATCGTCGGCACCGTGATGGGCGGTTACGACGGGCATCGCGGCTGGATTTATTCGCTCGCGGTCGACCCGGCGTATCGCCGTCAGAAAATCGGGACGGCCCTCGTTCGACACGTCGAACGAGCGATCGAACAGTTCGGCTGCCCTAAGATCAACCTGCAGGTTCTCTCCTCGAACGCAGCCACCGTCGAGTTCTACGCTAAGCTCGGCTACCGCATCGAAGAGCGGGTCAGCATGGGCAAGACTTTCGAATAATCGCCGATCCGTGCGACAACTTTCGCAGCATTGTCACCGCCCGGCGCCTGGGTCAGAATGAGCCCGCCCATTTGACGCCCTACGTCTTGGTTTCGGGGCAGGCGGCTCCAGCGCTTTCTAACGGAGTGTTCTCCATGAGATTCCTTGTCAAAGTCTGCATGCCGGTTGAGAAATTCAATGCGGCTGTGCTCGATGGCACCGCCGGCCAAAAGATCAAAGCGGCGCTTGACGCCACGAAGCCCGAGTCGGCTTTTTTCTATGAAGAAGGCGGCGAGAGGACCGGGATGCTGATCGTGAACGTCGAGAAGGCGTCGGACATCCCGACCCTTTGCGAGCCGTGGTTCTTGTCCTTCAATGCGGCCGTCCACATGCACCCCTGCATGACCCCCGAAGAGCTGGCCGCATCGGGAATCGATCAAATGGGCAAGAAGTATCGCTAAGGCCCGATCCACGTGAATGTCCTCGACAATCGATCAGCAGGCACGCGCCGGACATAATGGTGATGTTGTCGCAAAACGTCAGGGTGGCTGGGGTCGGCGTCTTCGCCGCCCCCAGTGCTCCGATATCTGGGGGCGAACCGAAGACGGTTCGACCCCAGCCACCCTCGGCAGTCATTTTGCGTAGATGCCTAAGTATTCAATCATGAACCCGGCTCAAAACTGGTGGGACGATTTCCGCACGAAGATGCCCGTTGTCGAGAAATGGGCTTACTTCGACCACGCCGGGGTCGCGCCCCTTCCTGGGCCGACGGCCGACGTCTTGATCGAATTTGCCCGCGATAGCGCGGCAAACGGCGTGGCCAATTGGACCCGCTGGCGGACTACGGTCGAGACGGCGCGGCAGCTCGGCGCCAAACTGATCGGGGCCGAGACCGATGAAATTGCCGTCATTCACAACACGACCGAGGGGATCAACTTCATCGCCGAGGGATTTCCGTGGCAGCCCGGCGACAACGTCGTCACGCTCTCGAGCGAGTTTCCCTCGAATCTTTATCCCTGGTTGAATCTGGCCAGCCGAGGCGTCGAAACGCGACAAGTCGCCGCTGCCGAGAATGAGCGCGTCGATCCGGGGGACATCGAGCGGGCCTGCGATGCGCGCACCCGCGTGCTGGCCGTCAGTTGGGTCGGATACAAGACTGGCTGGCGAAATGACCTGGCCGCCCTCGCGGACATTTGCACGCGGCGGAAGATCTTCTTTTTTGTCGACGCCATTCAGGGGCTGGGCGTCTTCCCGCTCGACGTTCGCCAGATTCCAATCGATGCCCTGGCCGCCGACGGGCACAAGTGGCTGCTGAGCCCCGAGGGTGCCGGCTTACTCTATCTACGAAAGTCGCACTTCGATCGAATTCGCGCGATCGGCGTCGGTTGGAATAGCGTGCGGCATTCGGGCGACTTCACAAACACGCGTTTCGATCTGAAAGTCGATGCCAGCCGCTATGAAGGAGGCTCGCACTGCCTGGCCGCCATTTGCGGACTGGCTAAGAGCCTCGAGATCTTGGTTGGGATCGGTCCCGAGAAAATCAGCGCCCAATTGCTGACGATGACGGACCAACTTTGCGAGCGCCTCGCGCGAGCGAAGTTACCCGTGGCGAGCTGCCGCGAGGGCGACCGCCGATCGGGAATCGTCTCGTTCGAGGTGCCCGGCAAAGATCCGCTGGAACTCAAGAAGGATTGCCGCGTTCGCGGCGTGATCGTCAACGCCCGTGCCGGCCGAATGCGGGCCGCGCCGCACGCCTACGTCAACGAGAGCGATCTCGATCGCTTGCTCGACGCCGTCACGGCCTGACGCGGGTCAGCTCGTCCGCGGTGTGGGACCAGTGCTCCTAGTTGTCCGTCCGTCGCAAGACGTTGAACCTCGGGTGGCACTGGCGGCTTGTCCGCCAGTGGCTTGATTGCGGAATATTGAGAGAAGCCGAAAGAACACTGGCGGACAAGCCGCCAGTGCCACCCACAAAATGCAAGTGGTACGACTAGATCTTCGCCAGCTGAATCCCAATTCGCACGGCAATCAAACCTCCGACCACGCTTCCCACCATGTAGACGAGCGCCTTGATCCCCAAGCCCTCGCCGAGCAATGTGTTCGACTCGTAAGCGAAGGTCGAGAATGTGGAATAGGTCCCGACGAAGCCGACGGCGACCGCCAGCCGCGTGGTGTCCGAAACGCTCACCCGGTGTTCGATGAAGGTCAGAAACCAGCCGAGAAATAGGCTGGCTGACATATTGATCAGGAACGTGCCCACCGGGAATCTCGTCACGAAGAGACGACCGCAGACAGTCGCCACGCCGTAGCGCAGCATGGCTCCCAACGATGCGGCGATTCCAATGGCAAGGAACGTGGGGATTTGTTGGGCCAAATTCCGCATTGTTTCTCCGGAGCCGGACTGAATCGGAACGCAGATCGTCGCCGCCAAACGTCGAAGCGCAATAAAAAACCCCGCTCGGCAGCGAGGTTGAACAGTCGTCACACGCTCCCGCCGTCCGCAAGCGAACCAGCAGGAGCCATCAGCTCCCAGACGTCTGGGAGCGGTTCTGGGGAGCCCCATCCCCGTTCATTCTAAAATTCATTTTCTTCCATGCTCTGGGACGGGTCAAGATGAGGTCTGGCTTCGAAGTAAGACTACGAAGGTCAGAACTTTGAATCGGGCACTAACTTGCGGGCGTATCGATCGTCGGGCGCAACGCGACTCTTCCCGCCGCCGACATGCCTTCCCTTTCGGTTGATCGATCAATTACCGTAGCGAGTGTTCAGCGCCGGCCAACGATCAACTGGGTCGCGCGAGCTGGGTTCGTCTTCTCTGATGGGAAAAATCATGTCGGCCCTTTCCGAAAACACGCCCGCGCTTCCGACGGCTTCCGCTCATCCCGCGTACTCTTGGAGAACGTCGCCGATCAGCACGGTGCGGCTGGTGCTGGCCATAGGACTCACGGCACTGCTGCCGTACGCCTATGGGCGGGGCCTGGTCGTCTATTCGCAATGGGCGTCATTCGAGCAGCGATTCATCGTGCTGCTGTTGATCAGCATGGCGGCGGTGATGGTCTTGAGTTTCGGTCTCGCGAAAAGCTTCTCGCGGCAGACCGCGTGGCTAGCGCTCGGGGCGGTCTTTGCGGTTTGGACCAGCTTCTACCTGTTCCTGGTGCTCGCCTACAACAGTAAGCAGTTTTTGCCCGATTGGCTGGTCTTCGCCGGATTCTTTCCGGCGACCCTGTGGGTGTTCTGGACGGCTTGGATCTTTTTCATTCCGCTTCGTTGGTCGCTGCGCGGAGCTGTGCTCGGCGTCCTGTTGTTCGCCACCATTCCCTACCTGACGCTGTTTGAAATCAACGGCATGACGGGAGACACACACCTGAATTTCGCCCTGCGTTCTCAAAGAAGAACCGCCGTCTTTGAATCCCAGGGAGGCGAGCTGGCCGGAGCGGGGGTGAAGCTTGTTGAAAACAGGCTCGTCGACTTTCCGGCCTTCCAGGGTGCGGATCGCACGGCGGTGCTACACAACGTCAACCTCCTGCGGGACTGGAACGAGCATCCGCCGCGCGAATTGTGGCGGGTTCCGGCGGGCGCGGGGTGGGCCAGCTTCGCGGTGGTGGGCGGGTTTGCCTTCACGCTGGAACAGCGCGGTGACCAAGAGTGCATCGTCGCCCGCGACCTGAAAACGGGCCGCGAAGTCTGGGTGCATAAGGATGACTCGGTGCTGCCCAAGCAGCAGACGATGGGGGGGCCCGGACCGCGTTCGACGCCGACCGTCCACGAGGGACGCATCTACTCGGTCGGTGCGACCGGGATCTTGAATTGTCTGGAAGGCGGCACCGGACGCGTCGTCTGGTCGAAGAACATCGTCAAAGACCTCGGAGGTTCGCTGGCCTATCACGGCGTCTGCGGATCGCCGCTGATTGTGGACGATCTGGTCATCGTCGCGCCGACCGGACGGGCCGATGCGAGCCTGGCCGCGTACAAACGAGACAGCGGAGAGCTGCTTTGGACCAAGGGCCACGACGAGGCTGCCTATGCGTCGCCGATGCTGGCGACGATCGCCGGCTCGAGTCAGATTCTGAATAACACGTCGAAGGGCGTGACGGCCCACGATCCCAAAAGCGGCGCGGTCTTGTGGCACTACGATTGGTCGAACAATGAAGGTGTCATCTGCACGCAGCCGATTGTCCACGCGGGAGCACCCGACCAGGTGTTCCTCTCGACCGGCTATTCGAAGGGAAGTCAGCTCATCAAAGTCAGCCGAGACTCGGGCGGGGCCTGGTCGGCCGTACCCGCCTGGCCCGAGCCGAGCCGCCACATGAAGACCACATTCACGACCGGCGTCCTCAAAGACGGTTATGTCTTCGGCTTGGACGACGGGATCATGCAGTGCATTGACGTGAAAACCGGCCAGCAAAAATGGAAGGGCGGACGCTACGGGCACGGGCAGATTCTGCTGGTCGACGACTTGATCATCGTACAAACTGAGCAGGGGCCCGTCGTCTTGATCGAGGCCAATCCCAAGAAACTTGTCGAGCTGGGAAAAGTCGCCGCGCTCTCCAGCAAGACTTGGAATTGTCCGGCCTTAGCGGGCAAGTATTTGCTCGTTCGCAACGACGTTGAGGCCGTCTGCTACGAGGTCGAGCTGGCGAAGTGACCTCGGGCCACCCGAACTTTGTAGGGTGTGTCGAGCGAGCGAAGCGAGCGCTGGCACACCGATCTAGACGACAACGCAGTGGTGTGCCCGCGGCCTTCGGCCTGGTCACACCCTACGCCGGCGGGAAGAGCGCGAATAGTTTGCCGACGTCGTCGAGGGCTTCCAGGTGCCAGCACAGGTCGAGCACCTGCTTTTGTACGGCGGGGGTCAACCGCCCTTCGGCCGTGCGGTGAAACTTCGCGGCCACTTCGTCGTCGCTCATTGGGTTTTGGTCGTGGCCGCGCGGGAATTCATTTTCCGCCGTGAACTTGGTTCCATCCGTTAACGTGACTGAAATCCGGTTCGGGATCCCTTTGGGGTAGCGCGCGGTCAGCCCGGCGTTACGGTGAATTTTGATCTTGGCGACCAGGCCGAGCAGAGCTTCGTCGTGCAAGCGCGCGTCACTAAAGGAATTGAGAGTGACGTCGCCATCCATCAGTGCGACGGCCGTGCAATACGGCAGGCTGTGGTCGGCCGTCTCACGGGTCTTGGGCCGCCATTTCTCCGGGTCTTTGCCGATGATGTCGACAGCCGCGTCGAAGGATTCGATGTCGATAGCTTGGATTTTCGCGCGATCGGGGATATTACGCCGCAGCTCGAGGGCCGCGTGAATCGCGCTTTGCGAGTGATACTCGGCGGGCCAGTACTTGATCGACGTCTTCTTGATCATGAAGTCGTCGTCCCCGGCTTTTTCGCCGCCGAGCTTCGGCAGAGTGAACGGTCCGGAAACCTGTTTGAAGAATCCCATCTCGCCTTCGAAGATCGGGGCGGGGCCGGTTAGTCCTTCCGCCGCGAGCAGGGCCGCAAACACGCCGTTGCGCGACGCGTTGGCGAACGCGCAGCCCTTCCATTCGGAAAGCTCTCCGGCGCGCGTCTGTCGCAGCGTGACGTTCGGCGTGCCGGCCAGGTTGAGAGCTTGGGTGATTTTCTCGGCATCCAGCTTCAGCAGTTTCGCGGCAGCAGCGGCCGTCGAGAACGCTCCGTAGGTCACGTGGTCCCAACCGTGCTTGCGGATCGATGCCGCATCGCACATCCGGCATTGAATTTCGTAGGCGAGCACGACGGCGGTGATAATTTCTTTGCCGCCGGCGCCCGCCGCTTCGGCCGCGGCCAGCACGGCGGCGAAATTATCGCTCGGATGAGCCGGTTCCAGCGACAAATAGGTGTCGTTGTAGTCCAGGTAGCGAAACAAGATCCCGTTGCAGAACGCGGCCAGCGGTGGCACGGTTTTATTGCGACCGCCCAGAAAGCTGGCGCCCGGCTGGCAATTCGTGCGAGAGGCCACGCGGCGAGCAACCGAAGGGGCGCCCGCGTCGTACGCTCCCAGCGCGCAGGCAAGCGAGTCGATCAGACGCCGGCGCACTTCGTGAACGGTCGCCGCGTCCAACTGTTCATACTTCAAGTTCGCCGCATACTCAGCCAGGCGGTTCGCCAGGTGCATTGCCCAGAGGCTCCTTTATTTTCCGTTTTCAATTTGGTGCAGTGTCAGTTTGGCGTTGTGTCAGCGCAATCGCCGTGGCCATCGCGTAAGCGCGACAGTGCGAAATCGAGATCAGCACGTCGCCGATCCCCAAATGATCGGCAATCTCCCGCGCGCTGCCGTGAATGATGATGAAGGGTTGGCCGGAGCGCTTCGTCGCGACTTCGATGTCGAGCCAGCCGACGCCGCGCGTCCAACCTGTGCCGAGCGTCTTCATGACCGCTTCTTTGGCGGCCCACCGCCCGGCGAAATGTTGAAACGATTCTTTCCGCCGCTGGCAGTAGCGAATTTCTTCTTCGGTATAGACCCGTTGCAGAAAATGCTCGCCGTGCCGCTCGATCATTTTGCCGATCCGCGGGATCTCGACGATGTCCGTGCCGACTCCCACGATCATGTTCGCGTTTCCCAGATTCGGCTTCGGCCGCGGCGATTTGAGGGTCATTCTTCCAGCTTAGCGGGAGCCACCGTTGCATCCAACTCAGCCGCGGGACGTCTCGCCAACCGGAGCGGGCCGACTCAGCAAGCGGTAGAACACCCAGACGGCCGCCTGTCCGCCTAGCAGAAGTTCGATTCCCCAGAACAGTGCGGCAGCCCACTGCTTGTAAATCCCGATTCCCGAGACGCGGAACTGCAAGTAATCGCCGAACGATTCACTGCGGCCGCGATAGCTTTGACGAAACTCTTCGAGGGTCGCCTGAGACGTGGCGTCGGACGGCTCGATGGCCGAATCCAGCAGTTTCTTCGCGAGAGCCTGCTTCGGATCAGATCGCTCAAGGCGTTCCCGCTCCGACCGATCGAGGCGGTAGGACTCGGCCATGATGCCGATGAGTCCGCCGAGTGCGACCAAAAAAACCAAAGCCATTCCCCCCCACGGCGGTCCGGCGGCTGTCGAGCCACTTCTCCACGACCAAAGCCCCGAAGCGAACTGGCTCAGCCAAGCCCCCGCCAGCCCCATGAGCGATCCGTACGCAATCGCAAACAGCCCGAGTTTCTTAAAAGGCGGCGGCAAGTGAGCGCACGCCAAAGCCAACGCCGCCGCCGCAATAGCCAGCAAGACAACCCACGAGACCAAGCTCCCGAGCGAAGTGGGGGGTCGTCGCTCAGACGGAGGCGACCCGCTCGCCATGCCGGACTCTGGCAGCTCTGAATCAAGATTCACGATGCATCCTTCACGCCGACACGCCCCCTTTTCCAGCGAGTCGTTTGTTCAATCCCAATTGCTCTACGCTGAGGATCTCTCGAAGTGACGTTCGCGTCAAATCCGTTCGTTGAATTGTCACCATCCACGGCCGGTGGCAAACTGAAGATCGATCGACGGGATGCGATAAGATCGTCAGCCCCTCCAAGGGGCGCAAGAAAATAGCCCAGGGCGTGAGCCCTGGGATCGCGTCGTATTGGAATGAGTCTTGAGCCCCGGTAGGGGCGACAGAGATTCGACGAGCGTCCGAGGAATAATCTGTCGCCCCCTCGCGGGGGCTTTGCAGGAGCATTGTTGGCCCCTTTTTCCCAGGGCTTAAGCCCTGGGCTATTCTCGGCGGCCTTTACGTGGCCAAGAACGAATTGCAGGGGCAGAGACAACGGGTACCCAATCAGGAGGGCGCGCGTGAGATTCGGCATTGTTGGGACTCTTGCTCTTTTGTTCGCCCTTTTGGGTGCACCCGGGCAGACCGCTCCGGCGTTCGGTGACGATCTCTTGCACCAACGCGTCTTTGGTCCCGAGCTTCCAGATCCCTACAAGCACCCCGTGTGCATGACTGAGCTAACCAACGGCGATCTGTATCTCGTCTATTACGGCGGCTCGGGCGAGTATGGCGACGATACGTGGGTTCGCGGCTCTCGGTTGGTCAAAGGGTCCGACCACTGGACGAAGCCGGCTGTGATTGCCGACACGCCGTTTCGCTCGGATGGCAACGGCGTGGTGTGGCAGGCACCCGACGGCATCGTTTGGCTGTTCTACGTCGTCCGGTACGGGCCGACCTGGTCGAATTCGCGGATCAAATACAAGATTTCGCGCGACGGGGCCCAGACCTGGTCCGATTCCGACATGCTGGCCTTCGAGGAAGGCTCGATGGTCCGCGCCCGCCCGATCCTACTCAATAACGGCGACTATTTGCTGCCCGTTTACCGCGAGACGGGGCACGACCAGGAATTCGTCGGGCCTGATACGGCCTCATTTTTCTTCCGCAAGAAGAAAGGGGCGACCGAGTGGGTATCGACCAAATTGGTCCACTCGAAGTTCGGCAACTTGCAACCTTCGGTGGTGCAGATCACCGACAAGTATCTCGTGGCTTATTCGCGCCGTGGCGGTGGTTACACGCAGCACGACGGCGGACATTTGGTGCGCATGGAATCGCGCGACGGCGGCTACACGTGGAGCCCCGGAACCGAGTCGGCTTTTCCCAATCCGAACGCGGCGACAGACTTCATCAAGCTGCAGAATGGCCATTTGCTCCTCGTCTATAACGACAACGGGGGGAGCACCCGGATGCCTCTCAGCGTGGCGATTTCGGTTGACGGCGACAAAACGTATCCCTACAAACGCGACGTTGTGAACAAGCCGGGCGACTCGGCCGCCTATCCGACCGCGCTGCAATCGCGCGACGGAAAAGTCCACGTCGTTTACACGTCGGAAAAACGAACGCTTGTCAATCACCTGATCTTCGACGAAGGCGCAATCCTATCTCACCCCGTACCGTAACTCGTGCCGCCAGTCGTCCCGATCGCCCAGCGCAGCGGCGCGACCGCCTGCTGCGATCGCTCAAATCGGCGGGGGCCGACGCGCTTCTGGTCACGTCGCCCATCAACGTGCGCTATCTGACCGGGTTCACGGGTGAGGATAGCTTTCTGCTCGTCGGCCGCGACTTGACCGTGTTGGTGAGCGACAGCCGCTTCGAGACCCAGATTGCCGAAGAGTGCCCCGGCCTCGACGCCCACATTCGCCCCCGCACGAAGACGATTTCGGAAGCCGTTGGCGAAGCCGTCGCGAGCGCCAAGCTGCGAAAGTTGGCGTTCGAGAGCGTCACAACCTCGTATTCCCAATGGCAGGCCCTGTCGCAGACCCTCAAGCCGCTCGAACTGGTCCCTCAGCCCGATCTCGTGGAAACCTTGCGGCTGATTAAGGATGACGAAGAGCTGGCAGAGATCCGCCAAGCCATTCAGCAAGCGGAGCGCGGTTTCCAGCTCCTGAAGGCCACGCTCGAGCCGCAGATGACCGAGCTGCAGGCGGCCAACGAGCTGGAGCGGGCGATGCGCCACTTCGGCGCCAAGCAGGCGGCGTTCGACACGATCATCGCGGTTGGCCCTCGCGCCGCGCTCCCGCACGCGCGACCGACGTCGGCCAAGATTGGCGACGCCGGATTCGTGCTCGTCGACTGGGGCGCCCGGAATTCGGCCGGTTACCACAGTGACTTGACTCGAATGATAGTGACCGGTACGATTTCGCCCAAACTTGAGAAACTATATAGAGTTGTGTTGCAGGCTCACCAGCGGGGAGTCGAAGCGGTCCGTCCGGGAGTCACCGGCGGAGAAGTCGATTCGGTCGCTCGCGAGGTGATCCGGCAAGCCGGTTGGGGCAAGAACTTTGGTCATGGGTTGGGGCACGGAATCGGGTTGGAAATTCACGAAGGCCCGCGCGTGACCCAAAACTCGAAAGTTGAGTTGAAACCCGGGATGGTGGTCACCATCGAACCAGGAATTTACCTCCCCGGTTGGGGAGGCATTCGCATCGAAGACGACGTGCTCGTCACTCGGACAGGACATGAAGTCTTAACGTCGCTCCCGCGGGATCTGGAATCGGCGGCCTGAGTTCGCCGTCGACTCCGTGCAACTTCGCAATTTGCCTTGATGGTCAATGAGGTCCCGGTCAGGCACGGCTGCCTGACTAGTGGGTCTTTTTTCCAGCCGAAGCAGAGACTGACGGTCGCTCGCATGCCTGACGCCGACAAACCGCAAGACGCGCCCTTCGATTTCGACAAGCTGGTGCAACTCGTCAAGTTGATGGAAACACACGACTTGACCGAGGTCAGCCTGCGCCGCGGGGACCAAAAATGGACGTTGCGGCGGGGATCCGATCCGGGAGCAAACGCCCCGCGAGTCAGTGACGCGCCACAGTCTATTCCGGGCCCTCCGCCTGCGGCCGTCGCCCCCGCGCAAGCAGCATCGGCACCCCCCGATGGCACGATCACAATCAATAGTCCCACAGTGGGAACCTTCTACGGCGCTCCAACGCCTGACGACAGCCCCTTTGTGTCGGTCGGCGCTCGGGTCTCGCCCGAAACCGTCGTCTGCATCGTTGAGGCGATGAAGGTGTTCAACCAGATTCCGGCCGAGGTCAGCGGAACAATCGTCGAGGTTCTGGTGCAGAACGGCGATTCGGTCGAGTTCGGTCAGCCGTTGTTCCGCGTCCGTCCGGGTTAAGCCCTTGAGACTCGCATTGGCTGCGGCGCGGTTCCCAGGTTCCCGCTTGGAAACGGCCATTTGCGAAGAACCGTTTCTCGACAACGGCTCGCGCGAAAAAAGCAGCAAAACCACGACGTGACTGGAACAAAGGTCCGGTCGCGAGGGGCACAATGTTCCAACGCATCCTGGTCGCCAACCGCGGCGAAATCGCCCTGCGAGTAATTCGCGCGTGTCGCGAAATGGGCATTCAAACTGTGGCCGTCTTCAGCGAGGCGGACCGCGGCGCCCATTATTTGTCGCTCGCCGACGAGGCCTACTGCATCGGCCGTGGCCCCTCGAACGAGAGCTACCTGCTGATCAATCGCATTATCAGTGCGGCCGAGATCGGCAACGTGCAGGCGATTCACCCGGGCTACGGCTTTCTCGCCGAGAACGCACACTTTGCCGAGGTCTGCCGTAGTTGCAACATCGCGTTTATCGGCCCGCGGCACGAGGCGATGGCCCTGCTGGGCGACAAGGTCAGCGCCCGAAAAGTTGCGATGGAGGCAAAAGTCCCCGTCGTCCCCGGCAGTGAAGGGCTCGTCACCAACGAGCAAGACGCCCTCGCGATCGCGGCGAAGATCGGTTACCCCGTGTTGATCAAGGCGACCGCGGGCGGCGGCGGCAAAGGCATGCGCGTCGCCATGAACGATATCTCGCTCAAGGGCGGAATGAAGGCCGCCGCCGCGGAAGCCGAAAAATCGTTCAAGAACGCCGGAATCTATATCGAGAAATACGTCGAGCGCCCGCGGCACATCGAAGTGCAGATTCTGGCCGACAACCACGGCAATGTATTGCACCTGTGGGAACGCGACTGCTCGACGCAGCGCCGCCATCAAAAGCTGATCGAGGAGAGCCCCGCGCCGTCTCTCCCCGCGTCCGTTCGCGAGGACATCTGCCGCTCGGCCGTGCGATTGATCAAGGCGGCCGGCTACACCAACGCGGGAACCGTCGAGTTCATTGTCGACGCTCAGAACAAGTTCTATTTCATCGAAGTGAACGCCCGCATTCAGGTCGAACATCCGGTCACCGAGCAAGTCACCGGTTTGGATCTGATCCAACAACAGATTCGCATTGCCGACGGTCAGCCCTTGAACCTCAAACAAAAGAACGTTCCCTGTCACGGCTCGGCGATCGAAGTGCGAATCAACGCCGAAGATCCGGAAAACGGTTTTCGCGGCTGCCCGGGCAAAATCACGAAGTGGCGAGCCCCCGGCGGCCCCGGCGTGCGGCTCGATACACACGCTCACGAGGGCTACACAATCGGGCCCTATTATGATTCACTCATAGGCAAGTTAATTGTGCACCGGGACTCTCGCGCTGAAGCCCTGGCGTGCCTGCGTCGAGCGCTTGACGAATTCGTGGTCGAGGGAATCAAGACGACCATCCCCCTCTTGCGAAAAATCGTCAGCCACTCTGCGTTCCTGGCCGGTGAGGTCGACACCACCTTCATCGAAAGGACTTTCACGCCATGAAAGCGGCAGTCTTGACGGGCGGCGGAGACTGCCCGGGGCTTAACGCCGTCATTCGAGCCATCGTCCGCACCATCCACAACGGCGGCGGCGAAACCCTGGGCCTGCTGGAAGGTTGGCGCGGAGCCATCGAGGGCAACTGT
>DASRXU010000106.1:0-5778 GCA_035687365.1 Planctomycetaceae bacterium
GAGATGGGGTTATCGCGGCGTTGTGCTTTCGGCTTCTCGACGTGGCGAACTGGCGACCGCTCGATGTGGCCGATTTTCTCGGCCCAGAAGAATGCCCGCTGCACGGCGGTGATCGCGCCCCGCTTGTACGTGTCGCCCCAGCTTTCGTGGGCGTCGGCCCATTGCTGGATGTGGAATGGGCGCAGGTTCTCGGTCTTGATCCGCTTGTCGGGCAGCGAGTCGATGAAGCTTTGCAGATGCTCCTTGTACCAGTCGTACGTTCGGGTAGCGCGGTGCTGGGCCGTCCATTGCAGGAACAGGTCGATCAGCTCGACGGCGAGATGGACCGAGAGATTGTCATTCGCAGGGGGTGCCTGCGTCGCCATGATTTCGTGGAAGCGACGCTGTGCCTCCTTCTTGTCCTTTCCGAGGTTGATCTGCTTGCCCTGGAAGCAAACGAACCATGCCTGGCTGTCTTTTCTAAACCACGGTTTTGCAGGTTTGCGGGCCATGCCTCATTCCTCATTTTGCGGACCAAGGGACCACAATGAGGTTGGAAATGGCAGGGGTCAATTCCGTGCGGCCATTCCGTGCGTTGCTGAAACCGGCGATTCGTAAATCGTTCGCCGGTAATCCATTATATCGGGCACGGAAACGGATTAGAAATCCGTTGCTCTATCCATCTGAGCTACGGGCGCATGGTCGTTACAGTAAATCATCTGCGCCGCTCTTTCGACCCTGCTTCGCCGGATTGAAAAGTCGGCCGGTTCCCGCGCATTCGGGCGTCAAGATTTCGGCTTGGTCACCCGCGATTCGGCGGCCTTTTGTTTCAGGGCGCCTTCGAGAAGCCAGCTGGGTTCGCCCATGCAGATGAAGTGATAGCCGTCGCCGACGAGCTGAGTCGCGTCGCCGATCATCCACATTTCTTTGCCGTGTGCGGCGCCCGCTTTGCGAATTGTCGCCAGCGCTTCGCGAACCTTGGAATGGTTCTGCTCGCTGCAGACTCCCAGCTCGGCGGAAAGATCGTAGGGCCCTACGGCGATCGATGTCGTGATCTCGTGACCGGCGATTTCGGCGACCTTCGACAGCCCGACCCGGGTTTCGACCTGTGGCAACACGATGAATGAGTCTTCGACCCCCGCTTGCCAGGCTGGCTGCGTGTGTTGGCTCAGCCAGCGGTTACTCGGTCCGCCTGGACGGCGACGGCCGCGCGGCGGTACGCGAATCGCGTCGCGAACGACGTCGAGATCGGCGGCCGATTCGACGCTCGCCAGCAAGAAACCGCAGCAGCCCAGATCCATCGCCAGACGCAGCGTCGCATATTGGTTGTTCTGCGGCCGGATCAGGATCGGGAAATTGATCATCCGACCGACGGCACACATGTCGGCGACCGTCTCGATATCGGCGACGCCGTGTTCCATATCGAGAATCAGATAGTCGAGCGACGAACGACTCGCAATCTCGACCAGGTCCAACCAAAGATGCTGAGTGACCAGCAAGCCGAGCGTGATTTCCCGGCGGTTCACTTTCTCGATCAAACGCTTCGCAGGTTCCATCAGGGGCCTTTCAAGGTGTCCTGGTCGACAATAGCCGCTGCTTTTCGACGCGTCCAGTCCCCGCTCGCGTGAGCGAACGTCGACGCGCAACGGCTGATTCTTGAGGCTGCCTCAGCCGAATTTCCGCACGATTTTTAGCTTTCTTTCGACAGGGCAGCTCTTTGCAGCGTGCGGAGCGACGCACTAAAATAAAACAGCTCGCCGGAGCTGGGGCTCCGATTTGCTCGCCTGATATCCCACCCGAAACGTTCACTTAGAAACCACCGTTCGGACGCAAAATCCCGCGAAGAGTGGATTCCGCTCTGTCTAGGGCTGCGATCGAAGGTAACCTCCTTCGTCTCGCCTTCCGTCCGTCTCGACATTCCACGCCGCCCGGAGTGATTGATGAGAGCTCTGACCGCTTGCAGTGTTGTTGTGGCCGTTCTCGCGGCGTGTACTTCGCTCTCTGCCGACGATCGTTTCGACGCGCAATGGATTTGGTACGACGCGGGACATCCCGACCAAAGTGCGCCCGTGGGCAAGGTCTGGTTCCGGCGTGAAGTTCGCGCGGACGAGCCTTCGACGGGGGCCGCACGTGTTCTGTGCGATGACCATTTCGTGCTGTGGGTCAACGGAACCAAGGTCGGCGAGGGCGACGCCAACCGGATTTACCGCTTTAATCTGAATGACATCGTCGATCGCGGTCCCAACGTGATCTGCGTCGAGGCGGAAAACCGCGGCGGCAAGGCAGGACTGTTTGTCGACGGCGAAGTGCGCAGCCAGGGTGGCCACAAGCTGCCGTTCGATACGGGGGCGGCCTGGGTGGCAACAACCACTGCGCCTCAAGGGACCGCTTGGCTGCAACCGAAATTTGACACGCGTGATTGGAAGCCGGTCAAGGTTTTGGGCCCGCACGAGAAATCGTCGTGGAGGGAAATCGTTCTCAAAGAAACGTATCTGGATCGCTTCGACGTGCCCAAAGGCTTCGAGCTTTCGCGGATCGCCGAACCCAAACTCGTCGGATCGCTCGTGGCGATGACCTGGGGCAATCGCGGGCGGCTGATCGTCTCGCGCGAGCGAGGTCCGATTCAGTGTCTGATCGATGACAATCACGACGGGATCTACGATCGCATCGTCGAATACAGCACCGACGTCAAGAACTGTCAGGGGCTGTGCACCGTCGGCGACGATCTTTACGCCGTCGGAGCAGGCCCCAAAGGTGTCGGCGTCTATTGCCTGCCCGACAAAAATCACGACGACAAGGCCGACGAGGTGCGGTTGGTCGTTCGAAGCCAGGGGGGCATGGGCGATCACGGGCCGCACGACGTGATCTATGGGCCTGATGGTTGGCTTTATCACAACATGGGCAACCACGCTCACATCACCGAAAAACCCCAGCCGACTTCACCCTGCCGAAATTACGGCGAAGACTACTTGTTGGTTCCGAAGTTCGAGGACGCCGGCGGCCATGCCGTTGGAATCAAGGCGCCCGGCGGCACGGTCTGGCGGTTCACGCCCGACGGCAAGCGTTGGTGGATGGAGACGAGTGGTTTCCGCAACGAGTATGACTTCGCGTTCAATGCGGCCGGCGACATGTTCACCTTCGACGCCGACATGGAATGGGACGTCGGCGCGTACTGGTATCGGCCGATCCGCGTCAACCACTGCATCGCCGGCTCGGAGTTCGGCTGGCGGAGCGGAGCGGCAAAGTGGCCTGCTTATTATTTCGATTCGCTGCCGGGCAACGTCGACATTGGACGTGGCTCGCCGACGGGCATTGTGTTCTACGAACACAACCAGCTCCCGCAAAAATACTTCGGCAGCCTGATCATGGGCGACTGGTCGATGGGCCGCATTCTGGTGGCTCACTTGCAGAAGGCGGGTGCGAGTTACACGGGCACGTGGGAAACGTTGCTGACCGGCAATCCCCTGAATATCACCGACCTAGATATCGACCGCGACGGTTCGATCGTGTTCACCACGGGCGGCCGCGCCTCCGAAGGGGGCGTCTATCGTCTCCGTTACAAGGACGGACCGTCGAAGCCGGCCGATGCGTCGACTGTGCCCGAGCTGTTGAAGCTGCCTCAGATCGAAGCGGCCTGGGCCCGCGAGATCGCCGCCCGCGTGAAGGCGTCCGCCGGTCCCAAATGGGAATCGAGCCTCGCCGCTGCCGTCCGCGGCCGCAATCCGGCGCTTCAGATCCGCGCATTGACGTTGCTCAACCAACTGGGGCCCAAGCCCGACTTGCGGCTGTTGCTGGAAGCGTCCGAAGCACGCGATGCGAGCGTTCGCGCGTTCGCGACGCATCTGCTTGGGCTTCACGGAGCCGGAGAAGCGGCTGGGCAGGTCGGCGGTTTGGAAATCCGTACTGCCCTCGCGCGACTCCTCGATGATCCCGACAAAACCGTGCAACGCCGCGCGTGCGAGGCCTTCATTCACAGCGGCATCGAGCCGCCACTCGACAGCATTTTGAAGCTGCTCGCGAGCGACGACCGCTGGCTGCGATTCTCGGCACGGTTGGCTCTCGAGCGAATTCCTCAGGAACGTTGGCTGCAGAAGGCGCTGGCCTCCGCCGACCCGCACGTTGTCACAGAGGTCCTTTTGGCCAGTTACCGCGACAATCGTTCCGGCTCGGCCCCGATGATCTTGCGAGAGACGGCCAAGCTTCTCGCGCAGCCGGCGCCGTTGACATTCGAAATCAAAATGGCGGCCCTGCGGCTGACACAATTGGCGCTGCTGCAAGGGGCGCGCAGCACGGCATCGGACCAAATCGGCCGCACGCTGCTAGCCGCCTTCCCGACCGGCCAAACCGAAATCGATGCCGAAACCGCACGGATTCTGGTGGTTCTGAATCTTGGACCGGCCGCTGAAAAGATCATGCGGCTGGTCGAGACGTCGCCAAATCACGGCGTGCAACTGCACTACGCGCTCACCTTGCGCTATCTCAATGCGGGCTGGACGTTCGATCTCAAGCGGCGGCTGCTGGCTTGGTACGAAGGAACACGCGACTGGGAAGGCGGGAACAGCCTCACCGGTTACGTTTCCAATATCGTCGGGGCGACGACCGAACGGTTCACTCCGGCGGATCGCAAGTATTTCGTGCAGCATGGTTCGCAATTTCCCGCGGCGGCCGCCCTGCTCGTGCGCATCTGCAAGCCCGACGAAATCGCCGACTACGAAAAGATCCTCGGCACGCTTCTGTCGGACTCGACGACAAAGAGCGGCCGCGGAGGTGAAGAGCTGATCGCGGCCGCGATTGGGTCGCTGGGGAAGAGCGAGTCGCCGAGCGGACGGGCCATGCTTCGTCATCTGTATGAGGATTACCCGGATCGACGCGAAATGATCGCCCGCGCCGTGGCCGCAAAGCCGCTGAGCGACGATCAGCCCTTGCTGATTCGCACGCTGCAATTTTCCGACTCGACGACGATGCAGCTCTGCTTGGAATCGTTGGGCGAGATCGATCGGCGACCCGACAACGCCGACGCCTACCGCACGTTGATCCAAGCGGCCCTCAAGCTCGGTTCCGGCGGCGGCCGCGGTGCGATCAGCGTGTTGCGGGACTGGACCAAAACAGATGCCAAGGCCGGCCGTGATTTGGACAAGGCCATCGCCTTTTATCAAACGTGGTACCACGACAAATTCCCCTCCGCTCCCGCGCCGGAACTTGCCAAGAGTGAAACGGCCAAATCGAAATACGTCTTCAACCAAATTCTCGAATTGGTCGAACACGACTCGCGCGGCACGGCGGCACGAGGACGGGCCGTCTTCACCAAGGCGAAGTGCGTCCGCTGCCATCGTTTCCAAAGCGAAGGCGAGTCGGTCGGGCCCGATCTGAGTTCCGTCCGGCGGCGGTTCCAGCGCAAGGAGATCGTCGAATCGATCGTCTATCCGTCTCAGGTGATTTCCGATCAATACCGCATGATGCAGGTGGTGACGCGGGAAGGACAGGTTTACGTGGGGATGCCCGTGCCGGGCGTCTCGAAAAACGATAAGCTGGTGCTGTTGTTGTCGGACGCCACGAAACTCGAAATCCCCAAGAGCCGTATCGAGGAACAGAACCCCTCGAAGATCTCGGTGATGCCGGCCGGCCTATTGGATCAACTGTCGCTCGGAGAGATCGCCGACCTGTTCGCGTTTCTCGAGACGAGCAAATTCAACGCGCCGGTCGCCCAAGCGGCGGGACGCTGATGCCCGACGCGTTCATGCAGCGGTGCCGGGATTGGCGAGTTCACTCGAGCCAGAGGGCCGCGACTGTCGGCTGAAG
>DASRXU010000107.1:0-13931 GCA_035687365.1 Planctomycetaceae bacterium
TGGGCTTTGCCCTCGAGTCGGACTCCGAACTGTCGAAGACCGCAAAGTCGGCATTGATCGAACTGCAGGCGCCCAATGTCGACGAGCACCTCGTCGAAAGGCTGCATGGCACACCAAATGGGCCAATGTATCCGTTGTTGATCGAAGTAGTCGGCGAGCGACGGATCAAAGCGGTCGAAGATCTCGTGAAGGCATTGGAGAGTTCAGACGACGTCGTCCGGGTCGCGGCACTGAAAGCGCTGGGGACGACTGTTCCGGCGGATAAGCTTTCTGTCCTGATCTCGCAGGTGGTCACCCCCAAGCATGAACAAGACACGGCGGAAGCCGAAAAAGCTCTGAAGGCCGCCTGCGTGCGGATGGCCGATCGCGAAGCCTGCGCGAAAGAGCTGGCGGCGGCGATGGAGCGATCCTCGGTGCCGACCAAGATCGCGCTCTTGAAGATTGTGGGCGCGGTGGGCGGAACCGAGGCGTTGACTACGGTCGGCACGGCCGCCAAGGCGAACGATTCCGAGGTGCAGGATGCCAGCAGCCGCTTGCTCGGCGAGTGGATGACGATCGACGCTGCCCCGGTCTTGCTTGATCTGGCGAAAACCGCCCCCGGCGACAAATATCGTGTGCGCGCCTTGCGGGGGTACATTCGAATTGCCCGCCAGTTTGCAATGCCCGAACCGCAGCGAGTGGAGATGTGCGAGAGCGCGATGAAAGCGGCCGTTCAACCGGCTGAACAAAAGCTGGTTCTGGACATCCTCAAGCTGAAGAAATACGAGAGTCCGGCGACGCTCCAATTGGCGGCGAAATTCACGAAAGACTTTCCCAAGTTGAACCACGAAGCCTCGCAGGCCGCAGTTTTCATTGCGCGCGATCTGGGGGATGAAAAACACAGCGGCACGGCGGACGAAGTGAAAGAAATCCTGTCTCACGCGCGGCTCGAAAAAGTGAAGCTCGAGATCGTGAGCGCGGAATATGGAGCGCCCGGCAAACAAAAGGACGTGACCCAAGCCGTGCAAAAGGCCGCGACCGACCTGCAACTGATTTCACTGCCGTCACCCAGCTACGTGGCGGCTTTCGGCGGCGATCCCGCACCGGGCACGCAGAAGCAGTTGAAGATTCAGTACCGCATCAACGGCAAGGCGGACGACGCGACGTTCGGCGAGAATGCGCTGATCATTCTCCCGATGCCGCGGTAACACGCACTAGAGCGTCTTCGTCTTAAACACCAACAGATACGGCACAGCCGGGCGGTCCTCCGTGTCTTTGAAGTTGCCGAATTTCTGGCTGTTCACCCAAATGACATAGGTCTTTCCGCCTTCCAGCTTGACCGGAAGGACGCACGTTCGCTTGTCGGCGAGATACTTGCTCTTGCCGTCGACTTTCGGAAAGCTGGCCTTCGATACCTGTGACCAGGACCAACTCTGGTCGTGCATGTCCTTGCTGAAGGTGACTTGGATCTCGGTCAGTTTTGGATCCACGTCGGCGCTGCCCGCTTCCGGCACGGTCTTCACAACGACCGGACGCGCCGTTTCGACGGTGATGTCCTCACCGCGGGCCGCAAAACTCGCGAGACTGCACACTGCCAGAGCCAACACCAGAGTTTGAGCCTTCATAGCGAATCTCACCATAAAGAGACGTGTAGAATTCCTCGCCGCCGACCTTGGGCCGGTTCGCGGGTCGACACGGCTACGATCGTGTCCTGTTTTGAAGACGACTGCAACAGAAATCTCTGCGGCAGATTGAGTCGCGAGTGAAGTGCGAGGAAGCGACGTGACCAACGCTCAAGCTTGGATCGACCGGCTCCAACTTCGGCGGCATCCAGAAGGGGGCTGGTTTCGAGAGACTTATCGGTCGGAAGAAATATTGAACCGCGCGGCGTTGCCATCCCGGTTCGGCGGCGATCGGGCGTTTTCCACGGCGATTTACTTTCTGATCGAAGGTGAAGACTTTTCTGCGCTGCACCGAATCGAGCAGGACGAGATCTTTCACTTCTACGACGGCTCCAGCCTGACTCTGCACGTGATCGACACGACCGGGAATTACGCGGCGGTCAAACTCGGTCGCGATTTGGGAGCTGGTGAATTGCCGCAGGCCGTCATGTCGGCCGGCTCCATTTTTGGCGCGACCGTCAACGATCCTCGGTCGTATTCTTTGGTCGGCTGCACCGTCGCACCGGGTTTCGATTTCGCCGATTTCGCGATGCCGAGCCGCGAAGAAATGTGCCGACAATTCCCGCAGCATCGGCAGATCGTCGAGCGACTAACGCGGTAGCCGAGTTGCCGGGGGCGATTGTCGTGCATCCCTCCGCGCAAGAACTACGTCA
This sequence comes from Planctomycetaceae bacterium, assembly GCA_035687365.1. Lineage (GTDB taxonomy): Bacteria > Planctomycetota > Planctomycetia > Planctomycetales > Planctomycetaceae > DASPSM01. The sequence continues at coordinate 2,315 of DASRXU010000107.1, forward strand.
GGTCCGATCGTTTCACGGGATTCATGGACAAATGGCGTCACTAATCCGGTATTTGGGCTGCTGAAGTACCATCTTTCCCTATGGGCTGGGAAACAACTAGAATTCGCACCACGAGAAACCAACGTTCGTGTCAGCGTCACTCCAAGTTCTTGACGGAATGAGCCGTGCCGAAATCGCCCGTGAATGAAGCAGCCGAGCCGGAGGCGACACCGCCTGGGGGCTCTAAACTCGAACGCATCAGGCACCAGCCTCCACCCACGGCGCTTCCTCCACGGCAGCGGGTGAAGTCGAAGAAGCAGGGGTGGAAAAGCCCGCTTCCAGTCGGCTATGGCGTGGTTGGCGCGACGCTATTGGTCGTGGGTGCTGTGTTGGTCTGCCTATGGTCCATGGGAAGCCGCAGTGCCACTAAGGTCGTTGCCGTCGATCAACGCTCGGTGAACGACGGTTTCTCCTCTTTATCGAAAAAACAGTCTCCGGTTGAGGTGACCCCACCCGTTGAGACGGCGACGCCAACTCCGGTCGCGCCGGAAAAGGTGGAAGCGAGTTCAAGTCAGGGTCGCGCGTCGATGGCCCGAAAGCCCAAAGAAGACGCGAGTGACGGATCGGTTCCCCCGGGACAGACTGCGGCTGCGAACGTTGGCGACTCCGCCTCTAGCACGGTGCAGGCCGACAAGGGGAACAAGCCACAAGTTCCGCAGGGCGGTCCGCTTCCCGAGAAGGCAAGCAGGCACGTTCGCTCTGACGGCGGACCCAAGAGAGGGACCTCGATTGAGCAGTATTTCCGGAAGCTCGATGCGAATGGTGACAATCGGCTCGATTCGACAGAGCTTCCTTTGTTCATCATCGGTCGAGCCGACACGGATAAAGACGGCGAGCTGACGCTGAGCGAACTGAAGCGAGCGTTCAAGAGGCTCGGGCAGAAGCTGTTTGATTCTCCCACCCGCTCAGAGTCGGGACTCCCGGGGCTTATGATAGATCGAGCGTCCTGCCCCATGCGGCACTAGTGCGTGCTGTTGGTTGAAGACGGCGCGTCTTCACGGTTGGCGGCCTCTGCATTTCCCGGCAAGGAATCATCGGGATGTCCAAGCGCGAGATCTGCGACACATTCGAGCAAGGACTCGCCTTGCACCGGGCGGGTCGCGTGGACGACGCCGAGCGACTTTATCGCCAGGTGCTGCGCGACCAGTCAAACCATGCCGGAGCGATGCATCTACTGGGTGTGGTGGCGCTCGGCTCGAACCGCTCGCTAGAGGCGCTCGATTGGGTCGAACGAGCGATTGCTGTCGCCCCCGGCAATGCGATCTTTCGTATCAGTCAGGGACAGGCGCTCACGGCACAGCGTCGGCTCGACGACGCAATCGACGCCTATCGGCGGGCGACCGATCTGGCACCCGACTTGGTCGAAGCGTGGTTCGCCCTGGGAATCGCTCTGCAATCGGCCGGTCGACGGCGCGAAGCGGTCGCGGCCTATGAACGCGTGCTCGACCTTCAGCCCGACCATGCCGACGCGTCTAACAATCTCGGCAGCGCATGGGATCAGTTGGGGGAATTGGAGCAAGCGATCGCCGTTTATCGAAAAGCGCTCAAGCGGGAACCAGAACGAGCAACCACGCTCAACAATTTAGGGAGCGCTCTCTCTCGATGTGGACGAGTGGAGGAGGCGGTCGCCGTCTGCCGGCGTGCGATTGAGCTCGAGCCTGATTTCGCCGCCGCCCACAACAATTTGGGCCTCGCGCTCACGTCGAGCCGACGACTCGACGAAGCTGTCGACGTGCTCCATCAGGCGGTCGATCTTCGTCCCGATTTCGCAGAGGCGTGGTACAACCTGGCCAATGCCTTGAACAAGCGGGCCGACTTCAACGAGGCGACGGCTGCCTATCGCCGCGCGTTGAACCTTCGGGCCGACTGGGCCGAGGCCCACATCAATCTGGGCAATACCCTTCAGGCCCGTAGCGAATTTGAAGCCGCGGTCGATTCCTATCAGCGGGCTCTTACCTTGGAGCCCGATCATGTCGATGCGCTCAACAACTTGGGAAGCGCCCAGCGCGACCTGGGACGCGTCGACGAAGCCATCGCGGCTTTTCACCGTTGCATTGCGCTGCGTCCCGGTTTTCACGTCGCCCACTGCAACTTAGGAAACGTGTTGCGGGATTCTGGGCAGATCGAAGAGGCCGTCGATGCGTATCGGCGGGCCGTTGTACTGTGTCCGACCGACACAATCTCTCACAGCAATCTGGCCTATGCTGTCCATTTTCACCCTCGGTACGATGGGGCGGCCATCCTGGGCGAAAACTTGGGTTGGCATGCGGCGCACGCCGCCGGTCTTCGTGGCGAATCGGCCCGGCATCTCAACGACCGCGATCCCGATCGACGCTTGCGGATCGGATATGTCGGGGCTGACTTCCGCGACCATTGCCAGTCGCTGTTCACGATTCCTCTCTTGTCGCGACACGATCACGAGCAATTTGAGATCGTCTGTTACGCGAATCTGACTCGTCCGGACGCCGTCACTCAACGAATCAGGCAGTATGCCGATCGGTGGCGCGTGATTGCCGGCCGCAGCGATGCCGACGTGGCCGATGATATTCGAGCCGATCAAGTCGACATCCTGGTCGATCTGACGATGCACATGTCCAACGGTCGCCCACTGCTCTTCGCGCGGCGGCCCGCGCCTGTGCAAGTCGCCTACTTGGCCTACCCAGGAACGACCGGACTCGCCGAGGTCGACTATCGACTCACCGATCCGTATCTCGATCTGCCCGGTGAAAGTGATTGTGATTACGCAGAGAAATCGCTTCGCCTGCCGGAGACGTTTTGGTGTTACGATCCGCTGACGGACGTGCCCTCACCTGGGCCGCTCCCTGCGACCGCTGCCGGACACATCACCTTCGGCTGCCTCAACAATTTCAGCAAAGTGAACGCGACGACGCTGCAGCTTTGGAGTGGCGTCCTGCGGACGGTTGCCGATTCGCGATTGCTGCTATTATCGCCACGCGGTGGGCATCGCGCGCGGGTTCTGGGCAGGTTTAGGCACGCCGGTATCGACTCGGATCGGATTGAGTTCGCGGAATATCTGCCCCGGCCGCAGTACCTCGAGCTCTATCGACGGATCGATTTGGGGCTCGATACGGTTCCATATAACGGGCATACGACCAGCCTCGACTCGTTCTGGATGGGCGTTCCGGTGGTAACACGCGTCGGCCGCACCGCGGTCGGCCGCGCGGGCTGGAGCCAACTTTCCAATCTCGCATTGACGGAGCTTGCAGCCTGGAACGACGACGACTTCGTTACCATTGCGTCGGGCCTCGCGCACGACTTGCGCCGCCTGACGCAACTCCGCGCTACTCTCCGCGACCGCATGCAGGCATCGCCGTTGATGGACGCGCCCCGCTTCGTGCGCCATGTCGAGGCGGCTTATCGCGTCATTTGGCGCGAATGGTGTCAGCGTGACTGACGACGACGGATGGCCGCCGTGCAGCCGCCGATCAATCGGCTCGACCTAGGGTTTGCTCTGCTTACGGACCCAAGAGCGATCTCGTCGCGAAACTCGGGCTTCATGATGCAAGTGACGTGGCCGGCTCGGGCGATCTCGACGACCGACCAGTCCGGACGGCTCCGACGCAAGGGCGCGACATAGAGCTGCTTGACTGAGTCGCGATCGCCGACGGGAACCTCGACGGGCGCGGCGATCTTTTTCAACTCGTCTTCGGTCACGGCGAATTCGGTGACCCCCTTGAAAATGCGGGCGGGACGTGGCCTCGATCACGGCCCGGAGCGCGTTCCCAGAATTTCTGCAGTGGCGTGCCCGCACGAAACCAACCCATCCCCCCGACCAACCCCGACTTCACGCGCTCCGGATGCGAGGCCATGAACTTGACCGCAATCATGCCGCCGATGGAATAGCCCACGATATGGGCCTTTTGGATTTTCAAGTGGTCGAGCAGTGCAACGATGTCGTCGATGATGGCCTGCCCATAGGCCTCTTCCTTTTCCGGCTTGTCGGAACGACGGTGTCCGGGCAGGTCGAAAGCGATCACCCGATGGTCTTTCGCCAATTCACCCAAAACGCCAGTGAGTTGCCAATTGACGTTTGTGCTCGAATGGAGCGCGTGAATCAAAAGCACCGGCTCCCCAGTACCCCTCGACCACGTAATGGATCTTGACGCCGTGGCAGTCGAGGACCTGGACCGAGGGCGGCGCTGCCTCCGAAAGAGAGCCTGACAGCAAGAAAACCGCCAGGCCGGTGAGCAGCGTCGCGCTTTCTATCGCGCCGTAGTGCGAGACGTGAGCAATCTTTCAAAGGGGCGCGCCGCCTGAGAATTATCGAATCGGCCCTGACATATTTGATTTCCAGCGGCGGAGCTCGTCAGGCAATGGAACAGCCGACGACGAATGCCGACGGCAGTCGCCCAAAAAGCCAAGGCCACGGAGCGGGCATTTCAAGTTACGAATCCGGCTCAGAAAGAACAAAGGACTCACCACAGCCGGCTTTGGTTATCGACGTGATGTGGCGACAGGCTTGGTAGGCTCTCTCATTAGGGTGTGAATCTCTTTTTCCACTTTGATCATGCGATCCCAATTCTCCAGTCGCTTCAGATCCTGCGGCGATCTAGGCGGAACCATCGAGCGTTCGAGATCTTGTCTGTTCTGTTGCATCGTCTTTCCGGGCTCCAGATTGCAGATGACTTTCTTTTCTCCAACGACTATCTCCAGTGTCTGAGGATTGACTGGCGAAGCCGCGCCGATTGACGCAGGCAAATCGGAAAAACGAGATGCTTCCAACACTCGCCTGAGATCATTTATTTGTTCCGGGCTGCATCTACCGTGCCGGGATGGTGGCGAAATCCGCTTTTCAAAAAAGTCGGATACTGACCAGGCTCCGGTCGCGTCCAATATCCATAACTGACCGGTCTTACCGGCGAATCCGACCTGCTCCACCTTCATTCGGAGAACTTCCGGATTTGAATGCCCATTGTGCTTTGGTTCGCCGCCTGCTGTCGCAGTCTGCAGCATGCAGGTGGCGACAAGAATCGAAGCTAACGGTCGCATTTTGCACCTTAAGAAAAAACCTCTCGCATCTCATTAGACGCTTCACTGAGATGAGGCGTTCCCAGCTAAGGCGACCTTGAGATTCAGATTTGCAAGTCGTTACCCGGTTGAGTCCAAATTCTTGCGTAGTCTGCCGGGGCAGGGAAGGGCCAATCTCGCCGGCTAGTTCACCTTCGCAAGCCGCCACGACATGGCTCAAATCGATGTGCTAAGGCGTCCCCTTCTTAGATCTGGAGCCGAAACAAGCATCAGCGAGAACACCGTGCGTTGTGACTCGCGTTTCGCAAAGTCTCGGCTCCTCATTGCATCCGACTCGACGTTCCTCCTGGCAAACCGACCGACGCTCGCCCTAGGACCAAAACGGCTGCGTTGCTCTGCAACCTGCGCGGCGCAAACAGATGCGTACTTGTACGTGTCGTACTCTCGTACGTATTTACCACTAAAAGCAAGAAGTAGAGCAAAGGCTGTGCCGTTATGAGATTAAGAAAAGCTGTTCCTACGATGTTTTAATGATTGAAAATGACATTTGTATCGGTTAGGAAGAGTGCCATCTTTGCCTAGAGTGGATATTTTGGTCTATCACAGTGAGGAGCACGGTATGCGTAAGATGGATTGCATCAGCCGGCGAGCGATTGGAGTTCTCATCACCCTCGTCACGACAACAGTCGCCCCCATGCCCAACAAAGCTGTCTTCGGTCAGCAGGCGCAAGTAGGGCCAAGCTATGCGAAAACAGAGCTGAAAGTCGACGAGGTCTACCTGCCTGTGGAACGTATCGCACCAACTGCGGGACACGGTGCTCCGGCCGGGGCCGCTCTGGCGACCAGCCCGATGGGTCGAAGAGAGGTCGCCGCCTACGCGAAATCGACCTTGGACATCGAAGATACGACCGTCGACGAAGCGGCGTCTATTCGGATTGGCAATCGCGGCTATTACAACTTTCGAGTTGTTCATTCGGGTGTTCCCCTCGCTCGCATCTCCTCGATCGCCTTGATGACTGGCAAGGACAATGAGGTATTGCTCTCGCGGCGACGTAATATGCCCTCGAAATATACCACGGCCGAACCGTCGATCGCTGAAGCAGCAGCTCGGCAAACTGCCTCTGGCGATTTCCAACAACGGACAAAGCAGGGCAAGGCGCAGATTAGGGACGCGTCGCGGGTCTACTGGAGAGACTCTGAAGGCACTGGACGACTTTGTTGGTCGATTACGATCGAAAATGGATCTCTCGAAGACCCGTGTGCTGCAATGTATTACATTGATGCGACCCGCGACGGATCAATTGTTCATACGCAAAACTTGATTCACTTCGATCACACGGGCTTCGCGCGTGGTGATGTGTGGGCCAGCACCCCTCTTCAGCCATCAGCGCAACTTCCGCTGGGATTTCTGGAGGTAAATCGAGTTGGAAATGGCGGTGGGGCAGTGCCCTCGTCGATGCAGGGACGGTACGACTTTCAGCCCGGCAACGGCAGCGTTCAGATCAACGGTACGCTACGTGGGCCGTTTTGCGTGATTTCTGACCAGTCGGCGACACCCATCGTCAACGCCGCCGGGTCGGGCAACCAATCCGCGGACATCAATCTCAATCTGGCTGCCACCCAGACGGCGCAATTGGCGCAAACGAGCGCGTTTTACTGGATAAATGTCGCGCACGACTTCGCTAGTGCCTATCTCCTTCCTTCGCATTTGCATGCGATTCCAACGCGCGTCAATATCAATCAGTCGTGCAATGCATTTTTTAGTTCGGCCGACGTATCAATTAACTTCTTTCATGGCGGAAACGGATGTCAGAACACCGCCTATTCAGACGTGGTGGTGCACGAATATGGCCATGGAATCGACCATTCGTTCGGAGGGATTCATCCGGGAGCAGATGGTGAAGTCGGCGGTTCTGCCTACAGTGAAGGATTCGGCGACGCACTAGCGGCACTGGTCACGCGGCAGCCGCTCGTTGGACGAGACTTTCAGGGGGCGGGAACCTCATTGCGCGATGCGCGAACGGTTGTGACGTATCCCCAGCCAGCGGGTACCGACGCACACCTTTATGGCCAGGTTTATTCGGGCTTCGTGTGGGAGTTTGTTCAGGAACTAAGAAAATGCGATTCTGACGATAGCGCATTCGAGACCGCTAAAGCGATCGTCTTGGCCTCCGCTTTCCTTGACCCGTCAAATATTCGGGATGCCATTCGTCTCGCATTTGTCGTCGACGATGATGACAATGATCTCACGAACGGCACTCCACATTTCAAGCAATTGGCCCACGCGGCGGACAGTCGAAAGATTCCCCGTCCTGCGGATCCCAGCACGTCGGCTCAACCGCGATACGTGTATCGAGGCGGCAACGGTGAGCATCATCTGATTATCGATACCGGAACCGCAGGGTACTGCTGGCCAAGTGCAGCCCTGGCGGGGTCTCCTAATACGGACTGGCTTACAAGGCTGCAGTTTAGCTCAGCCGACACGAACTATTGGTACTTTTGCGAAGCGGAGTTCCCGGGTTACAAATGGGCATTCGGAAAAGACGCCGGTTACGACGGCCTGTTCGACGTCTACTTCTTGCCGAACGGCGAAAATGGTCATAAGTGGGTTTTGTTTCAAAGGGCAAAGCGTCTGGAATTGGTTAACGCAACTGCAGCAGGATTTAATTCTAGAAAGTAAATGGTTGCGGACCGCCGCTCGTCGACAGGATCTCCTTCAGATGTTTCGAATCGGTTGTTGGTTCTTACGCGTTGAAGCTGGAGGAGATCCTCAGTCGGCACAGGAGCTAAGCCGCTTTGATTGCACTCGCCGGCGAAGGTCGGAACCGTCATGCGACGGCCGGGTGTTCCAGCACCTCCGCGAGCAGGGCCGACTCTTTGCGGCTGCCCACGGCGAACGGCGTGCGCTGATGCAGGCTAGTCGGTTGGATGTCCAGAATCCGATGGTGACCGTCCGTGGCGACGCCCCCTGATTGCTCGGCCAGGAACGCAATTGGGTTGGCTTCGTACATCAGGCGGAGCTTGCCTTCTTCGTGACGGGCGGTCGGCGGGTAGAGGAAGATTCCTCCCTTGATCAGCGTGCGGTGGAAATCGGCCACCAGCGAGCCGACGTAGCGGGACGAGTAGACGCGCCCTGCTTTTCCCTCGCGCAGGATGCTGAGATAGCGCTGATAGCCGGCCGAAAAGCTCGCGGAGTTTGCTTCGTTGACCGAATAATAAGGTCCGCTATCGGGCATTTTCAAATTGGGGTGCGTCAGCACGTAAGCGCCGATGAGCGGGTCGAGCGTGAAGCCGTGCACGCCGTTCCCGGTGCTGTAGACGAAGAGCGTCGAAGCCCCGTACAGAACGTAACCCGCCGCAATTTGTCTGGTGCCCGGTTGAAGTACGTCGACCAAGGGCTCGCGCGCGCCCGTCTCGTCGGTGTCACGGCGCAGGATGGAAAAGATCGTGCCGACGCTGACGTTGACGTCGATATTGCTCGAGCCGTCGAGCGGGTCAAAAATCACAATGTATTTGCCGTAGCGCGGATCACGGAGCGTGACGACCGGCTCGTCGTTCTCTTCGGACGCGAGGACCCCGACGTTGCCGCGGCTGCCCAGACACGACAGCAGGGCATGATTGGCGAGGATGTCGAGCTTCTGCACCGACTCTCCCTGAACGTTCGTGGTCCCCGCGCTGCCGATCACGTCGACCAGGCCGGCTCGGCGAATCTGGGCGGCCACGACCTTCGTCGCCAGAGTGATGCCTGAAAGGAGCCACGAGAATTCGCCGCTCGCGTGCGGCTGGACTCGTTGCTGTTCCTGTTGAATGTGTTGCTGGACGGTCAAGAACGAATCGCGCTGCATCGGGGGCCTCAGAATCTGCGCCAATCGCAGTGAATTGCGAGCAAGAAATGCGCAATAGAAGTGCGACGGAAGCGCTTAGATGGGGGGCATCCTATGGTGGTGGGCCCGCGGTTGGCAAGCGGGAAAAGTGCGCGCCGATTTCCGGCAGTCGCACTCCGATCAACACGTAAGCATCCGATAGAGGCGGCTGAATCGCCCGGCAGTCGAAACGCATCTCACATTTTCCGCCCGTTGCGCCATCCTGCGACAAATTTGACATTTGTGCGGCTTCGCACATTTCTTCGTGAAGCGCCCCTGTTATGATTTTCGGTGGGGCAGGCTGAGAGTCGAGCGAACGGGGTGGTTTCGCTCCTCTTGCGTGCTGCTCGCGAACGGAAACGCACGCCGCGGGCCTCGACGTGCAAGGAGAATCGGATGCGGCGCGCGAGAGGCTTCACACTGGTTGAGTTGCTGGTGGTAATCGGCGTCATCTGCGTGCTGATGGCGCTGTTACTGCCCGCCGTTCAACAGGTGCGCGAAGCGGCCCGGCGGACACAGTGTCGCAATAATCTCAAGCAGATCGGCCTGGCGTTCCACAATTACGAGAGCGTCAACCGAGTCCTGCCTCCCAGTTCGACCAGCCGAATCGATCTGGGTGTTTGGAGCCCCGAGCCGACGCAGTACGCGCTGCACAGTTGGGCCGGCATGCTGCTGCCGTTCATCGAATTGCAGACCATTGTGCTGCAGGTGAACTACGATGTGTCGGCCCTCGACGCGCTCAACAAGCAGGCCGCCTCGCAGATCATTCCCGTGTACCGTTGCCCGTCCTATACGGGGCCCGATTACAGTAATTCTGCGTTCTATCTGCCCTTATCGAAGAAATATGCGATCCGAAATTATGCGGTGATGGGAGCGACGACGATCGGCAAGCTGTATTTGCATCCCGATGGTGTGTTCTACGCGATGTCCTCCACGCGAATGGGGGACATCAAGGACGGAACGTCAAACACCATCTTTGTCGCGGAAACTCGCGAGCCCGAGGCGGCCGTTTGGATTGACGGCGGAACCGGCTCGATAACGTCGCACCCGTACGACCAGACCAGTCCGCCCGAATACGCGCTGCCCCAGGTTGGGATCAACTACACGCCCTATTTCGTTCCAACCGACGGGCAGGGCATCGACTCCAAGTACGGCCCCTCGAGCATGCATCCGGGCGGCGTGCTGCACCTCTTTGGGGACGGCACGGTCCATTTCATCGCGCCGAATATCCAACCGACCGTCTACGACGCACTGGTTACACCGGACGGTAAGGAAACCATCAAAGGTCTCTTGATCGACTGAGGCGGGATTCGCCTGTCGCTTCGGCTGGGCTAGAGGGTTGCGAGCAATTCTTCGATGGAGCGTAAATCGGCAACCTGCGGGCGGCATGTGCCCCGCTCGCAAACGTAAAGCGTCGGCTGCTCGTCGACCGCCGTCTTTCCCGCCAGAGTCTCGCGTAGGAGTGGCGCGATCGACGAGTCGCCAGCATCGGCGGATCGTCGTGCGATGACCGCGTTTGGCAGAAAATACTTATTGAGCGCGCGCAGCACACTTGTCGTTTCGTCGTGCGATTGGCCATCAACCAGGACCAGTTCGTACGACGGTCCGAGCAAATCGTCGAGCGCCAACAGGGCCTGACCGGTGGCCATCGTCACACGAGCCATCTCGCCGGAGAGCATTTCCAGCGTGCCTCGTGCGGCGGCGTCGAAGTCCTCTCGCCCGCACAGCCGCGCGAGTCGCAACAGTGAATAGGCCGCCATGCCGTTTCCTGAGGGGGTCGCATTGTCGTGCAGATCTTTGCTGCGAGCGATCAGCGTCTCGTGATCGTGCGCGGTGTAGAAGAATCCTCCCGCGGCACTGTCGGCGAAATTAGCGATTAAGTCGGCCGCGAGTTCGGCAGCGGCCGCCACGTAACGGGGGTCGAAGGTCGCTTGATAAACCTCGGCGAGGGCGTCGAGCGCGCAGGCGTAATCATCGAGGTAGGCGGCCAGCCGCGCCGTTCCGTCTTTGAAAACGTGCAGCAATCGCCCTTCTGGTGTTCGCAGCCGACTCAGCAGGAAGTCGGCACTCCGCGCAGCCCCAGCCGTAAATCGCCGTTCATCCAGGACACGTCCAGCGCGGGCCATCGCCGCGATCATCAGGCCGTTCCAGCCGGCGAGGATCTTGTCGTCACGCCCCGGATGGACGCGCTGTTCCCGACGCTCAAAGAGCTTCTTCCGGCCACTTATGAGCAAGAGATCGAGATCGGCTTCCGAAAGTCCGAGCACGCGGGCCGCTTGCGCCGTCGTTTTAACACGGTTGAGGATGTTGTGACCTTCCCAGTTTCCCTCCGGGGTCACGTCGTAGCAGTAGCACAGAACGCGGCTCTCTTCGGGCGCGAGCACTGACTCGATTTCGTCCTTAGTCCAAACGAAGAATTTGCCCTCCGCGCCTTCGCTATCTGCGTCTTGAGTGCTGTAAAAGCCGCCGTCAGAATGCGTCATTTCGCGAAGCACATAATCCATCGTTTCGCGGACGATCGTCGCAAAGCGCGGCTCGCCGGTTGCCTGAAAGGCGTCCAAATAGGTCGAGGCGAGCAGGGCGTTGTCGTACAGCATCTTCTCGAAGTGGGGGACGAGCCAGCGCCGGTCGACCGAGTAGCGGTGGAAGCCGCCGCCGACCAGGTCGTACATCCCGCCCAGCGCCATCGAGTCGAGCGTCTTCTCCGGCATCCGCGGCACCTGGCG
>DASRXU010000108.1:0-27350 GCA_035687365.1 Planctomycetaceae bacterium
CCTGTCGCACCTGGTTTTGCCAATAGGCGGGGCAGTCGTGATCGATCCACTGGAGCGTGCGACTGATTTCTTGTCGCAAACTGGTGAGTGCGGAGCCCAGGTCTACCTCGAATTGGGCGACCTTCGGCCGGAATCGCTGGATGGAATCGAGCGAGCGAACATTTGCCCGAGCCATAGTCGGTCCTCACAGCCCTGTGTTTTGGAATTTCCTCGACGCGCCCCGCGTGAGTGAATGCCGCGATGCGCTCAACGCTGCTGCATGTACTCTTCGATCCGCTCGGCCTTGCGCAACAGGTAGGGAATGTGCTGGTTGTTGGCCTCGATGAACCGGGCAATCATCTTCATGTGCCCCTCGAACTCGGTGCGGAACTTGATCTGTTCCTGGTCGCGCCACGAGTTCGTGAGATCGTTGAGCTGATTGGCCATCGCGCTCATCCGTTCTTGCAGCTCTTGGTTGAATTTCTTCAACATGAGTGCAAACCGGCGCAGTTCCGCCGGATCAACTATGGCTTGAGGCATGTTCGTTCCTTGTCGAGGGAGGACCGTTGGGTCCCGGAACTCGATCGAGAGGTGTCCGTAGGGCAGGCTGTGCCTGCCTCGGTTGCTCGGCAAGCACAGCCTGCCCTACAGCTTTTCGTCATCCCTGTGCGTGATCCGGCCCGCTTGCTTCAACTCTACCGCTCACCATGGGTTGCTTCAAGATGCGTCGAGACGAGATCTCGCCTGGAAATGTGGCCGACAGGGCGTTTGCAAACGCCTTCGGAGGCGGCTCGAATCGCCCGCGTCGGACAGGGCCAAATGGACGTTTCCATCGGTCAAACGCATCGGTACGATGTCTGCGGGGCAGTTTTTTGGCGACGCCCCGGTTGAGCCGTCTTCGCGGGCCTGCGGTTCGTGCTTTGCCGCTGTCAACGAAAGTCCTGCGCAGATGCCTCGCACCGCCGCCACGGCCTACAGTGCTGATCTGGCTTCGATTCACGATGCGGGCTTCGGCCATGTGGCGGCCAACGCGGCCGTCGAGTTGCTGAAGCACCTGCGCAAAGTACGAAAACGCCAGCCGCTCGGCCTGGTGGTCGATTTGGGCTGCGGCAGCGGAATTCTCTCGCAAGCCGTTTCGGCCGCGGGGTACGACGTCCTCGGCTTTGATTATTCGGAGTCGATGCTCGCCCTGGCCCGTAAACGGGCCCCCCGCGCCGAGTTCCGGCGCGAGTCGTTTATCACCGCCAAGATTCCGTCGTGTATTGCGATCGCGGCCGTCGGCGAAGTGTTCAACTACCTCTTCGATCGCCGCAACCGGGCCTCTCGGCTTCCGCAGGTATTGCGGATGATGTATCAGGCCCTGGCACCGGGTGGACTGTTGCTGTTCGACGTCGCCACGCCGGGCCGTGTTCCCGGGTCGGTCCCACTACGTGGCTTTTCCGAAGGCCCCGGCTGGAGCTGCCTCTATACAGCCGAGGAGGATCGCCGGCGGATGACGCTGACTCGCACAATCACGAGTTTCTGGAAAGTTGGCGACCTGTACCGACGCAGCCGAGAGATTCACCGCCTGCGGCTGTATCCGCGGAACACGGTTCAAACGGAGCTGCGAAACGCGGGCTTCCAGGTCCGTCCGCGCAGCGGCTACGGCCGCTTTCGTTTCCCGCCCGGATGGATCGGTTTTGCGGCCACCAAACCGCGTCGGTGAACGGGCATTCGGAGTCAGAAATTTCCGGGTCGAAACGGCTCTCAAACGCCCTCCCAGAGCGTTGAGGATGGCCGGCCAATGTCCTATAATTCGCTCTGGCACGGAGGCCTTCTTCAGGCTTCTGACGCCTTGGGAAATTGGGATTCCAGGCTGCCCGCCGAACGACAGTTTTTGGGGCGGGGATCAGCAGTATTTGGGTCGGTTGACGGTTCATATTGCCCGGCCCGATTCTTAGCCAGCGCAAATACGGGGAGAGACGGTCTTGGCCGACGACGGCGACAATGACGACGTAGAGGATGCCCCGACGCCTGAAGAAGGCCCCGCTAACATGCATCCCGAGCGGATCAAACCGCTCGACATCGAGGACGAGCTGCGCTCCAGCTACCTCAGCTATGCGATGAGCGTCATCATCAGCCGCGCTCTGCCCGACGCCCGCGACGGTCTCAAGCCTTCGCAGCGGCGAATTCTCGTCGCGATGAACGATTTGCATCTCGGCCCCGCCAGCCAGCGGGTGAAGTGCGCGAAGATTTCGGGGGATACGAGCGGTAACTATCACCCGCACGGCGAATCGGTGATTTACCCCACGCTCGTCCGGTTGGCCCAGTCGTGGGTCATGCGCAGCGTGCTCATCGACAAGCAGGGCAATTTCGGTTCGCTGGCCGGTCTGCCTCCCGCGGCCATGCGGTACACAGAGGCCCGCTTGTCGGCCGTTGCGACTGAGATGCTCGACGATCTCAAACACGACACGGTCGATTACGTCCCCAATTACAGCCAGGAACGGGAAGAGCCGGTTGTCCTCCCGTCGCGGTTCCCGAATCTGCTCGTCAACGGCTCGACCGGCATTGCGGTCGGAATGGCGACGAGCATTCCGCCGCACAATCTGAACGAAGTCGCCGACGCGGTGGTCAAGGTCATCGACGATCCCGACTGCACGATCGACGACCTGTTGGAAGTGATGCCCGGCCCCGACTTCCCCACGGGCGGCATCATTTGCGGGCGGGACGGAATTCGACAGGGCTACCTCACCGGCCGCTCGACAATCACGCTGCGCGCCGCCACGCATTTCGAGACCGAGAAGAACGCCGACGTGATCGTGGTCACCGAGATTCCCTATCTCGAGACCCGCGACCGGCTCAAGGAGAAACTCGAAGACCTGGTGCGGGACGATCGCGTGAAGGGCATTGCCCGAATCGTCGATTACACCGATCGCAAGACGCCCGAGTGGCAGGTCCGTTTGCACATCGTGCTCAAGCGTGATGCCGACAAGGAAGTGGTCCTCAATCAGCTCTTCCAATACTCGACGTTGCAAGTCACCTTCAGCGTGATTTTGCTGGCGCTCGTCGCGAATCGCCCGCAGACGATGCCGGTGAAGGGTCTGCTCGAGGAATTCCTGCGGCACCGCGTCACGGTGATTCGCCGGCGAACCGAGTTCTTGCTGTCGGAAGCCCGCAAGCGCAAGCATACGGTCGAAGGACTGTTGATCGCCCAGAGCGAGATCGACAAGGTGATCGCCACGATCCGCGGCGCCGCCAGCCGTGCCGCCGCCAAGGAAGCGCTGCAGGCGATCGAGGTACCCGCAAAACTGGTCGCCCGGGCGTTGGGCGATCTGGGCTACAAAGATTTCCAAAGCGAAAAAGGCGTCGCTGAGGTCTATCACCTGTCGGCGAACCAGGCCGAGGCGATTGTCTCCATGCAGCTGGGCTCCTTGGCCAACCTGGAACGCGAGTCGTTGCGCGGCGAACACGCCAAGCTGCTCGAGAGCATCATCGAATATCTGCGGCTGCTCTCTGACGAGGCGAACATTCGCATCGTCGTGCGGCAAGAAATGCTCGAGCTGAAAGAGAAATACGGCAACAAGCGCCGCACGGCGATCTCCGAGGAAGAATCGGTCTCGATGAATCGGGACGACCTCGTGGCCGAAGAGCCGATGGTCGTCACCCTGTCGCAGCGCGGCTACGTGAAGCGGACGCCGCTCAACACTTACGAGGCGCAGCATCGCGGGGGCAAGGGCATCACCGGCGTCAAATCGGACGAAGAGGACGACGTCAAACATCTGTTCGTCGCCAGCACGCACGCCTACTTGCTCTTCTTTACCGATCGGGGACGCGTGCATTGGCAGAAGGTCTACGATTTGCCGCTGCAAAGCCGCACCAGTCGCGGCCGCGCGATCGTCAATTTGCTGCAGTTGCAGGACACGGAAGAGCGCGTCACGAGCTGTCTGGCCGTTCGCGAATTCACCGACGATCGGTTCTTGATCATGGCCACCCGCATCGGCACGGTGAAGAAGACGGCCTTGTCCGCCTTTAGCCGCCCGATGAAGGGAGGCATCATCGCCATCAAGCTCGACGAGGGTGACGAGTTGATCGACGTGCTGAGCGTGTCGGGGGACGATGACGTCGTGTTGGCAACCCGCAACGGCATGTCGATTCGCTTTTCGCATCACGATGCGCGGCCTATGGGTCGACCGGCGCACGGTGTTCGCGGCATTAGCCTGAGCGAGGGCGATGCCGTCGCCGGAATGGTCGTGGCCGACCCGGTAATGACGTTGCTTACAGTTTGCGAAAAAGGCTACGGCAAGCGAACTGCGTTTGGGTCAGCCGTCGCCGACGAGAGCGAAGAAGCGGCACTCGAGAGCGAAGTGCCCCCGGAGACCGAAGAGCCTGCAAGCGGACCAGCCATCCGTGAGGCCGACCCGTCTGCGGGCGAGGCAGACACGCCCGAGACAGAAGAGGGCGAAGAAGCCGCCTACTCGGGCAACCAGCGTTATCGTCGCCAGCGCCGCGGCGGCAAGGGATTGCGAGACATCCGCACGACGGATCGCAACGGGAAAGTCGTCGACATCGTGTCGGTCGCCGACGATGATGAAGTCATCATGATTACGGCCCGGGGCAAGATTCAGCGGGTTCGCGCCAGCGACATCAGCCAGATCGGCCGGAATACGCAAGGCGTACGGATCATTCGCCTCGACGAGGGAGACACGCTGGTCTCGCTCGCCAGTATCCCTGCGAACATCTCCGAGTAATTTCCTCATCATTGAGACCGTCCGAACGTCGGGACGGGGGGCCACTGGTCCGACGCGATGAATCTGAGCCCCGAGAGGGGCGGTACTCTTTTTGCCACCGGCGTGAGCCGGTGGGATGCGATGTTCATGAGATTCCAAGCCCCAACGGGGCGACACTCTTCGTTCATGAAACCCCACACGTGGTCTGTCGCCCCTCCGGGGCTCTCAGCAGCACGTGATGCCGGGCGCCCACCGGCTCGCGCCGGTGGCAAGGGGAGTGTCACCGCTTCGCGGTTCCGGACGCATTGCCTCCGGAACATCGATCGGTACCCTTCCAACGTTAAGCAGGCGGACGCATCTTGATGCAACGGCTCATCGTCACCGGCGGCTGCGGCTTCATCGGCTCGAACTTCGTTCGCGATCAGTTGGCCCGTTATCCCGAGCAGTCGGTCGTCAACATCGACAAACTGACTTACGCCGGCAATCTCGAGAATCTGACCGACATCGAAAGCGATCCTCGCTACCGGTTCGAGCGGGGCGACATCTGCGATGCCGAGTTCGTGAATGGAGTAATCGGATCCGGCCCCGTCGATGCCGTGGTGAACTTCGCGGCTGAGAGCCACGTCGATCGCAGCATTTTGGACTCGGGTCCATTCATCCAGACCAATGTGATTGGCACGCAGGTGCTGTTGGACGCCTGCCGCAAGGCCAAGGTCAAGCGGTACGTGCAGGTTTCGACCGACGAGGTTTATGGCAGCCTTGGAGCGACCGGCCTTTTCACGGAAGAGACGCCGATCGCTCCCAACAGCCCTTACTCGGCGTCGAAGGCGTCGGCCGACCTGCTGGTCCGGGCGTACTGGCACACATTTCATTTTCCGGCGATCACCACCCGCTGCTCGAACAATTACGGCCCTTACCAGTTCCCGGAAAAGCTCATCCCGCTGTTCATCGCCAACCTGGTCGAAAACAAGTCGGTGCCGGTTTACGGCAAGGGCGAAAACGTCCGCGACTGGATCCACGTACTGGATCACTGCCGGGGCATTGACGCGGCCCTGCGCAAGGGTCGCGATGGCGAGATCTACAACTTCGGCGGCCACCAGGAGATCAAGAACATCGATCTCACGCTGACTCTCTTGGACCTGCTCGGCAAGCCGCACTCGCTGATCGAATACGTCAAAGATCGGCCCGGCCACGACCTGCGTTACGCCATCGACTGCAGCAAGGCCGAACGCGAGTTGGGCTGGCAGCCCCAGGTCGATTTCCGAAAAGGAATTCGCGAGACCATCGATTGGTATCTGAGTCATTCAGAATGGGTTCGTCGTGTGCGCTCCGGCGACTATCTGAAGTATTATGAAGAGCAGTACGGCAAACGGCGGCGAAAAGACACCGAATAGTCTGTTCGCCTCGGGCCACATTTCGGAGCGCCGACCTTGAAGATCGCCATGATCGGGACCGGTTACGTTGGACTGGTCACCGGCACCTGCTTCGCTGAGACGGGCAACGACGTCATTTGTGTCGATATCGACGCCAAGAAGATCGAGAACCTGCGCAAAGGGCAGATCCCGATCTACGAACCGGGGCTGACGGAACTTGTGCTGCGAAACGCCCGCTCGGGCCGCCTCAAGTTCACGACTGACTACAAGGAGGCGATCCCCGCGGCGCAGTGCGTCTTCATCGCCGTCGGCACGCCCCAGGGAGACGACGGCTCGGCCAATCTCACCGGCCTGTGGAAGGTCGTCGAGACGCTCGCCCCGCTGCTCGACAAAGCGGCAACTGTCGTCATCAAAAGCACGGTCCCCGTCGGCACCAACCGGGCCGTGTCTGAGCGTCTGCGTGAACTCTGCGGTCGCACTGTCGACGTGGCCTCTAATCCGGAGTTCCTCAAAGAAGGGGCCGCCATCGATGATTTCACCAAGCCCGACCGCGTCGTCATCGGCGTCGATCGTCCCCAGGCGGGGGAAGTCCTGCAGGAACTCTACAAGCCCTTTCTGCGGACTGAGCATCCGTTTCTGATCATGGGTCTCGAGAGTGCCGAGATGACGAAGTACGTCGCCAACTGCATGCTGGCGACGAAAATCAGCTTCATCAATGAAATGGCTAACCTGTGCGACCGGGTCGGAGCCGACATCAACGAAGTCCGTCGCGGTATCGGTCACGACCAGCGAATCGGCTTCTCGTTCCTGTTTCCAGGCGTCGGATACGGCGGGTCGTGCTTCCCCAAGGATGTCCGCGCGTTGATTTCCGTCGCGCAGTCCAAGTCGAGCGAGCCCAGCATTCTGCAGGCCGTCGATCATGTGAATACGGCCCAGAAAGAAGTGCTGTTCCAAAAAATCCATCGGCACTTCGAGGGCCAGCTTGCGGGAAAGCAGATCGCCGTCTGGGGTCTCTCTTTCAAGCCGCGGACCGACGACATTCGCGAGGCGCCGTCACTCGTACTGATCGATCGACTCTTGACGGCAAAAGCGATCGTCCGGGCTCACGACCCGGTCGCCCAGGAAAACGTGCAAGCGATCTACGGCGACAAAGTGACCTATTGCTCGCACCACTACGACACGCTCGACGGGGCCGACGCGCTGGCCATCGTCACCGAGTGGAACGAATTCCGGAACCCGGATTTCGCCTACCTCAAACACAAGATGAAGCAGCCGGTGATCTTCGACGGCCGCAATCTGTACGAGCCCAAGCGCATGCGCGAACTGGGATTCACGTACTCCGGGATTGGTTTGCACTCTTAAGGAGCCGCGCACGAAGTAAGCGGTGTATTTGAATTAGGACAAGAAAACCGCTTACTTCGTGCGCAGCTCTTTTTCGCTCACCATAGGCCGGCTTCACACGCTACGCCGTCTTCGACGGATCGGTAATCACTGTCTGCTCATACACGCGACTGGTCTGCGCAGGTTCCGCGGCTTTGAGCGATGCGGCGGGCGTGCCGCGTTCGTGCTTGCTCCACCACTCTTCCGTTTCTTCGACCGACCACTGACCGGCTGACGGGCAGCGTGCCAGCAGTTGGGCCAGATCGCGGGCCGTGTGCGGGCGCTTGGATCGCGCCTTTTCGAGACAGGCGAGGATCGCGTGTTCCAGTTCGCTGGAAACGGGCTTGCCGAGCCGTTTCGATGGGACGTCCGGCACGGCGCTCACGTGTTGCTGGTAAAGCTCCACGATGCTGGTCGCGTCGAAGACCGGCGTGCCCGTGAGCAGGAAGTAGCCGACCGCGCCGACGGCGTAGAGATCGCTCCGCGCGTCGACCGCATTCGGCGTTTGAATGGCCTCGGGTGCCATATAGAGGGGCGTCCCGGTCAAAGCGTTAGCCGATGTCATGCCGGCTTGCTTCCCTTCGTCGATCGCTTTCACCAAACCAAAATCGAGAACCTTGACGACGTCCGCATCGCAGCCGCGGCGATTGAGCATGATGTTGGCCGGTTTGATGTCGCGATGCACCAGGCCGAGCGAGTGAGCTTCGTACAACGAGCCGCAGATCTGCGTGAGAATGCGAATCACGCGCGGTTCCGGCTGCGGACCGTACTTTTCGACGAGCGTCTGCAGGTCGATCCCGTCCAAAAACTCCATCGCATAGTAAAAGACGCCCTGCGGAGTGCGTCCATAATCGTAGATCGCCACCGTGTTGGGGTGGTTGAGCTGGCAGGTGAGCTGCACTTCGCGCTCGAACCGCTGAATCGACGCGTCGTTGACCTTGTCGACGTCGAGCATCTTGATGGCCGTCGGTCGACGGAGCATCGCGTGATGCCCCTTGTAAACGACACCCATCGCCCCGGCGCCCAGCTTGGCGTCGAGCGTGTATTGCCCCAGCTGCTTGGCTTCGATTTCCGCCTTCTGGGCCTCCCGCCGCAGGCGCGACACCACGACCGTAAAAATGAAGATCGCCACGGCGCTCACGCCCAGGAGCGCGTAAAGCGCCCAGAACGTCCGCTGCAAAATGATCAGTGGCTGAAACGCCTCGCTCGCGCTGATTTCGGTGGCGACGCCGAGTTCGAGCTTTGGCAGCCAGGTCCAAGCGCCGACCACATTGGCACCGCGATAATCGCGATACCCGTCGACGTCGACGCCCGATTTCCCCGCCACTGCATCGGCCGCCATGTGAGTCAGCGGCAGCTCAGACCGCCGGACCTGGGGCCGAAATCCGGCCGTCATATCTCCCTGCGGATCGCGCAAGTGCAGGTTGACGATCGAATGCGAATTAGGCTGATCGGGGAGCAGGCCCAACAGGATCAAGCCCTCGTCGAAGCGACTGTTGGAAACGAGCAGACCCGACTTGTCGAACGCGTACGTTTCGCCCGAATCGCCGATGCGGCCCAGCTGCATGATTCGCGTGAATTCGTTGTCCGGTCGAATCCGTAGACCTAACGCAGCGACGACCTGGAAATTCGCGTCGCGAACGGGAGCGCACACAAACATCGTCGGCACACCCGTGCGAATCCGCCCGGAGTCGTCCTTCATGGCGACAACGCTCGCGAACGGAGGGCAGACGACCGTTTCGCCGTCGAGGGCCCGGTTGATGAAGTCTTCGTATTCGCCGATGCCACTGCGGCCGATCAGGTCCTCGTTCGAGGATGCCAGAATCTTCCGAGCTTTGTCGGCGACGAGATAGCCGACGTAACTCTGAGCCGACAGCGCCGGAGCCAATCGCTTTCGCAACTGTTGCTGAGCTTGGGCGGCGTCCTTGGCTGGCGTCGCCGGCTGACCGGGTTCGTTCTGAGCCAACAGCTGATAGATGCTTTCTCGGACTTGCGGGTCATTGGCGAGCGTCGTGGCGTTCGAGACTTGCACACGCGACCAGTTCTCCAGCATGGCCGCTTCGACGTTTAAGAGCGTCTGCAGCTGGGAACTGAGGTTGTTCTTCATCGTCGATTCGATGGCCCGCCGCACGCCGAAGGCGAGCACGGCCAAGAGCACAGTCGCGACGATCGGCCAGATCCAGATTTGCCGTTTGAGAAAGACGCCGGTGCGAGAGACCGTGCGGCTCAGGGTCTTGGACGCCCAGGTGATGTTGGGCGATCGCGGATTGGCTCTCCCTTTTGAGGAGAAGAGCGACCTCAACCGACTCATTTCGACGCCCCCACAGATTCCGCTCGAGTAATCTTGTTGCCGACGCGCGCCCCAAACCGTCGCCATCCGGTGCGCCCGCTTTGTGGAGGCCGATGCTCAATTGGTCCATCTCTAAGTATGACGGGCGTGTGCCGGGTCGGGCAAAACAATCGACGAGGAATTGCTGCAGGAAGACAAGATTTGCCCGGTCAAAGACCCTGTCCGAGGTTCAATGTCCAATTTCGGGAAGAATGAGTTCGGATGCAGGCTGTTGACCTTGGACTTTGGACATTGGACCTTGGACTCCTATAATTCGCTGCTCGCCGACACGGCGAAACCGATCCCCGGGAGTCCGAAATGAACAGTGAGCTCAAGCAAGCCTATCAAGAGATCAGTCGACGGATCGTCCATCTCCGAGACTCTCTTTGACTACGATCAAAAACTGAAACAAGCCGAGGAAATCAACCAAACGATGGCGGCGTCGGGATTTTGGGACGACGCGGACAAGGCCCAAAAACTCGTCGGCGAGCTGCGGCAGCTCACCAATTCGATCAAGCCGGTCAAGGAACTCTTCTCGCAGTTCGATGATCTCGGCGTGCTGATGGAATTCGCCGACGAGGACGCCTCGGGCGATAGCGAGACCGAACTCAAATCGGCGCTCACCGCCATGGGGCCAAAGCTGGACGCCGCCGAGCTCCAGGCGACGATGTCCGACCCTGCCGATGCGATGGGGGCCTTCGTCGCCATTCAAGCCGGTGAAGGGGGCACCGATTCGGCCGACTGGGCCGAGATGCTGCTCAGGATGTACGAGCGCTGGGCCGAGGATAAGGGTTTCGAGCGAGAACTCCTCGAAACGTCGCCGGCCGAAGAGGCGGGGATCCGCAACGCGACCTTGGCCATCCGCGGCGACTACGCCTTCGGCTATCTCAAAGGCGAAACCGGCAACCATCGTCTGATCCGCATCAGCCCCTTCGACTCGGCCGGCCGCCGACATACGTCGTTTGCGGCCGTCGACGTGACGCCCGCCATCGACGACGAGACGATCATCGAAGTCGACTTCGCCACCGAGGTCCGCGAGGACACGTATCGCGCCGGCGGCGCCGGTGGCCAACACGTCAACAAGACCAGCTCAGCGATCCGCCTCACGCATCTGCCGACCGGCGTCGTCGTGCAGTGTCAGAACGAACGCAGCCAACACAAGAATCGGGCGCTGGCTCGCAAGATGCTCATCGCTAAGCTCTATCAGCTCGACCGCGAGAAAAAGGCCTCCGAGGCGGCCGCTCGCCGCGGGATGAAATCAAAGATCGGCTTCGGCGGCGAAACGATCCGCAACTACGTGCTGCACCCCGACCAATTCGTCAAAGACACCCGCACCGGCCAAAAATCAGGCAATCCCACCAACGTCCTCAACGGCGAACTCGATCCGTTCATCGAAGAATATCTGCGCTGGTCAATCGCGAAGGATTAGCGAGTCGAGCTGGTGGTCGATCCCGACACGGATCGCATTACTCATCTCTCGTTGATTCACATCAACAGCATTCAGGCGTTGCAGACTGCGTGATCCACGAAATGCCGCGGTGGTTGGGCAACAGGCCAAGCAGGCTACGGACCTTCTAAGAGGCGATGGCGATGGAAAAAAGGGTGTGGAGTCAGTCAGAACTTCAGATTCTGAAAGACGCAGTCGCTGCACAAGATGCAGCGGCTGCCATCGAAAAGAACTCGTGGCGGGACTCGCTGCAGCCGTGGTTGCCCGCCGTTTTCTGCGCGTTCTTATGCTTCTCGGTCAGGGAGACGATGGTTGCATTCTGGTCATTTCTTCCGATGTGCTTCGTCTTCGCCACCTTGCCGATGACTTCGATGCGCCGCGAAATTGCCGAGCTGCGAAGCCGCCTCGAGAAGGTGGAACGCCGGTGAGATTGTTCCCTCAGTTTCGTGGTTGGGTTGATTCACCTTTGGGTGGCCGTAGCGACGGGTGGCACTGGCGGCTTGTCCGCCAGTGGCCTTTAGCGCCTAGCCCAACCCGCCGGGCAGGCCATGAATGGTGGGAAGATCGGAATCAACCTCTCGCCGGTCGCTGAGATACCACCGACAGCTGGACCACTTCCAATCGCGCGCTCGAGTCACCAAGCCGCGTCGAACCGGATTGAGATGGATATAGTCGATGGCCGCTAGGACCGACTTCGGTTCGAGAAGATTGCGATCGTACCCAGCTCCCTCCTGCCAGAAGCGAAACGCGGACTTTCCTTCACGCTCGCGCACGACCAGTTCCGACCGCAAGCAACTGTCGGTTGCTTCGTAGTATTGTTTCACGCGGTACGAGACGGGCCTCTTGATCGCAAACAGCGTAGCGCCGATGTCACACTCGATCGAGGTCGGCAGAATCAATAGATGCACATGCTCGGGCATGAGCACGAACGCAACGAGCCGATGGCGGTGACGGTTCATCGCCCGGTCGATGCTTTGGCAGAGAATCTTGCAAACCGCATTGTCAGAAAGGAGGGGGCGGCCGCCATAGCAAGAAAACGTCAGTTCATGAACGTCGCCCGGCGTGTGAAAACGCTTGAGCCGTTTTCGATCGCTGGTCATGGCGCTGGTTTGTCGCCGAAATCGAGTGGTGAACACGCTGCCGACGTGGCAAAAGACCACTGGCGGGCAAGCCGCCAGTGCCACCCCGGCCTGTGCCCCGGCCGATGCTGTAAGTCGGTACGGTACTGTCTCCCTATATCAAATTTCATTGTACCGACCCGACTTTGCGGCTGACCGAGTTCTCAATCGGGGCGGAACCGAGAGAGTCGGACACTCTGACGCCGGGTAGGGCATACATCACTTCTGTTCGCTTTTGCTTCTTCAACTCCGAGGCGACCAGCCGCCCGTCTTTGACGAGGGATTCCAGGACGCGCACCGCGTATGGCCCATTGATGCCGAGCTTGTCGCGAATGGAGCGCGCGCTGGCCTCTTGCTGGCTCTCCTTAAAGAACTCAACCACTCTTTGGCGATGCCGTTCGAACGTCACCGCCATCCGACGCGAGCGGCGGTCTTCGTTGGCCTCAAAACCGCGCTCCTCCGATTGCGCCTCGACGACCGAGACCGAGCGGATGGCCGTTTTCCATTTGCGTGGTTCCCGACCGCAGGCGACGCCTTCGCTAACGTCGAGTGCCCACAAGCCGTGGTGTCCGGACCGGCCACCGGCGGTGAGCCACAGTTCGTGACGGCCGAGGTCTGGGTCGAATTGCCGGCGGCGCGAGAGCAGCAGCCATTGGGCAGCGAATTCGGCAAAACCGCTCCAGGCGATGTCGTCGAGCGTGGCCGGCCTGTGGACCGTCTGCTGCGAGCGCTTGCAGTGGTGGACAATCAGCACGGTGCAGCCGGTTTCCTGGCAGATTTCCGCGAGCGGCCGCAAGAGCGTGCCCATCGCGAAGAGGTTGCGAGCGTCGTCGCCCCGCATCGCGAGGTACGCCGGGTCGATCGCCACGCAGACCGGCCGCTTGTCGCGGATGATGCGGCGCAGAGCGCGGACGTCGGCAGCGTTGTCGAAGCGCGGCAGCTTGGGCGATAGCTCGAAATTGTCGAGTGCATCGAGCGACAAACCGCGACTCGTGCAGATGCGACGGGCAATCGATTGCAGTGCCGCCAGCCCCGATTCGCCGGACAGGAACAACGTACGTCCCGACGTGGCGACCGGAAACTGGCCGAGGAACGGCGTGCCGCTGGCGAGCGAGATCAACAGGTCGGCGGTCAGCGATGTTTTGAGCGTCTTGAACGCGCCGAAGATGCCGCCGGGCTGCGCGGCGGCCAGAACACCCGGGATCAAGTAACGAGTCTCGAACTGGCCCGAGTTGAGCTCGGCCCCGTTGAAGAACGGGAATCGATCCTCATCGGGCGCTTCGGCGAGATCGAGGTCATCGTGAATATCGTCGAGTTCGTGTCCCGGCGCGGGCTGATCCCGCGCTAACTTCCCCAACCTCGCGACGATTCCTCGCACATGGCAGTTGGCGTCCGGATCGGGCGCATGGCCCCGAATCTGACGGATCACCTCCTCCCAAGCCTCGTCCCGCGCCCGACAGAACTCCGCGAGGTCGATGCAGGAAGCGATTCGCGGATCCAAGCCGATCGACGTCAGATACCCGGCAAGCGCCTGTTGACGGCGCGGGTCGGACGGTCCCGGCAGGGGCGGTTCTCGATTTCGGTCGGTGAGGTGATAGAGGGTCATAGGGGGACGACGCTCCGTGGGACATGAGGAATGAACGGTGAAATGGCTCCACGCTTCATGGCGTGCGCAGCATTGCGCCCTTGGCGCCAGAATCGCGCGGCGACCTTCGAGGAGTCGCCTTCCTCAATTTTCCCGCAGCCCGTGAGCCGCTCAAGATCGCGTTTCTACGCGCGTAGAAACGACATGGGAAAAGAGTCCAAGGTCCAAAGTCCAAGGTCAAGACGCGGACACGAAGAGTCATTCTCCCGACCTTGGACCTTGGACCTTGGACTTTGGACCTATTGCGTCGCGGAAGAATCGACGCGATTTCAGCTCGAATCGCGGCAGGGCGCCCGGCGGGGCATCGACGACTTCGGCCTGAAAGTGCAGGCGGTCACGGATCGTTCGGCCGACTTTCTCCACGAGCGCCTCGGCCGGCGTGCCGGCCTGCGGCTCGATCGTGATTTTGATGTGTTGCATCGCGCGATGTGTTTCGACGTCGATGCGGTACTCCGCGATTTCGGCGAACTCGCGCAGGATGCCTTCGATGCTCGAGGGGAAAACGTTGTTGCCGCGGATTGTGACCATGTCGTCGAGCCGACCGAGGATACCTCCCTTCAGACGGAGGAAGTGCCGACCGCAGGGACAGGGGTTGGTGTCGGCCACCACCAGATCGCCTGTGCGATAGCGAAACAGCGGTGAGCCGGTGCGGCCGAGGTTGGTGATCACGAGTTCGCCTTGGCTGCCGGCGGGAACGGGTCGCTGGGAGGCGGGGTCCAGGATCTCGGCGATGCATTCGGTCTCGAGTACGTGCAGGCCGTCCGGGTTTTCCGGACACTCGACGGCTAGCGGCCCGACTTCGGTCATGCCCCAGTGGTCGAAGACGCGGGCGCCCCACGCTTTCTCGATCGCGCTCCGAAGAGATGGCACGCTGCCACCCGGTTCGCCCGCGACGATGATCGAACGGACCGCGCTCGAGGCGAGATCGATTTGTTCTTCCTCTGCGACTTCGGCCAGCCGCAGGGCGTAAGTGGGCGTGCAACAAATGACCGTGGCTCGATTGTCGCGGATCATCTGCAGGCGGGCCTGACTCGTGAGGCCCCCCGCGGGAAGGCAGAGCGCTCCCATGCGGCTGGCGGCGTCGAACGCGGCCCAGAATCCCAAGAACGGCCCGAAGGAAAACGGGAAGGCGACCGCGTCGTCGGCCGTCGTCCGCGTAATCTCGAAGATTTGCCGCCAACAGGAGGAGACCCAATCCCAGCTCGCAGGTGTGTCGAGCCAGCGGAGCGGCGCGCTCGTTGTGCCTGACGTCTGATGCAGGCGGTTGAACCGACTCACCGGCTCAGACAGGTTGGTGCCATAAGGGGGCGTGGCGAGTTGGTCTTCGACGAGTTCCTTCTTTTGCGTCGTGGGGAAGTTCGCAAGATCGGCCAGCGTTTGCAGGCGTTCGGGCCGGCAGCCGGCGGCGGCGAATTTTTTCGTCCAGAACGGATTGGTGGGGGTGACAGCCGCCACGAGTTTTCGAAGCCGTTCGGCTTGCTGCTGGCGGAGTTGTTCTCGCGTGGGATAAGTCGCCGCTACGGCGGAGGGGGCTTGGGTCATGAATTGCGTTTCGGCGGGCGACCGTGCGGTCAGCGGCGATCCTACCTTCGAGAAATCACAATCGGATTCCTTCCTCCGGCACGTCCGTTGAAGATACCGCAAACGTGCAAATCGGTACCAGTCGCGCCGTTTTCCAAACGTCGCAACTCCCGCGTGGGGCAGTCATTTCTCCCCTTTGCAGGCTGTCGAGCGGCGTGAGCGCATCGTCAATTGCCAACAGGATTTGGGATCGTGGTTGCGGACAGCGATTTTCGTGACGGTTGGCACGGCCGAATCCTCAAGTCGCTCCGCAGGCTGCGTCGATCAAAGCTCAGCTAGGCCGACCTGAGCGAGAGTCCGTCTGGCCAATCTGGGGAACTTGTTGCATGTCCGTGGATTCCGGCAAAGAACTGTTCCGTCTCGGTTTTTTGACGGCGATTGAGGTCCCTGACCGCGGCTTTGTTGGCGGCCTGTTGGTGACCAACCAATTCGGGCGGCCACTCGAGTTCCAATGCACGGCTCCGCTGAAGCCGAACCGCACCCAGGAAATCCTGTACGGTCCCACCCTCGTTCCCTACGTGCTCGGCGATCTGATCGGACGCACGCTTCTGGAAAAGGTCGGCGTTAAGCCGCACCTCGTGCTTACCGAACGGCACGAGTTGCTCGGTCTGCGCGAGTTGGTCGAAATCCCTGTCGCCTGCGTGGACGATATGCCGGCAAACGGGCACCCAGCGCCGACTGCCGCGGAAACTTTGCCGAGCGCGAATTCGAACGAAACGTCCGGCACGTCGGAATTGGTGGTCGCGGGCGAGCCGGTCGTCGTCTCGCGACTGACCAATGCCGAGTCCGTCGATCCGAATGTGATTGAATCCTCGGCGATCGACTCAACTCAGTTCGCTGGTTCCTCGCTCGACGAGAGCAGTCGCGAGACGATCGAAGGCCTGACAGAGCAGCCGCCTGCTAGCGCTGCGCGGAAGGCCCTCAACGGAGCAAACGGCTTAACGCTGCCGCTCGGCCGACAGCTCCTGCGGTTTCACTCGGCCCACGCCAATGACCGGTCGGTCGCGAGCCGAGGGGCGCGCGTCGTGCCGAACAATGCCGACTTGCGAGAACCTTTTGAGCGAGTTCGCGAGGCGCTCGGCGAAACGGCCCGTTTGGGAGGCGCACGGTGACCGGCGAACCGGCGATCGGCGACGGGGCATTCGATCCGACGGTCCCGCTCGACCGCCCGGAGGTTTCCGACTCCTCGTTGGAATGCCGCGAGCTGCCGGTAGAACTCGCGACGGACGTTTTCGCGGCTGGCATGAACGGCGCTCTCCAGCGGACGCCGCCGGTGGAAGCTTCGCCCGGGCAATTGATTGATCGAGTCGGAATTCAGCCCGCCTGGAAGCCCCAGCGGCCCCACGTGGTCACGTTTCGCCTGCTCTTCCCCGAGGGGGCAATCTTTCTGCCTCCCAAGCCGCCGAAGCCTCAGCCGGACGAAACGCTGCGGACGCTCGAACCGCCGACTGCCGAAGTTGCGGAACCTTCCCAGCGTCGCCCCGGCCGCACGCGATTGAAACCGCCGCAGGACGCACTCTCATTGCAGGATCGGCTGTTCTATTTGTTGCAGCCGCCGCTAGAGACCTGGCTTGCCGGCCAGGAGCTGGTGATGCCCTTCGAGCCGTTTGCCTATCAGTACGAGGGCATCGCCTGGCTCTTCTCGCAAAACTCGGCGCTGCTCGCCGACGAGATGGGGCTCGGCAAGACCATGCAGGCGATCACCGCGATTCGGTTGTTGCTGCGCAGCGGCCAGGCGCGTCGCGTGCTGTTGATTTGTCCGAAGCCGTTGATTCCCAACTGGCAGCGCGAGTTCAAGCTGTGGGCCGAAGAACTGCCGGTCATCTTACTCGAGGGAGATGCGAGTCGGCGGAAGATGCTGTGGACGATGCCCGGGATCAATGTGCTCATCGCCAACTACGAGCTGATGTCGCGGGATCTTGAAGAGCTGGTCGATGCCGATTTTCCGCGCATCGATCTGCTGGTGCTCGACGAGGCCCAGCGCGTAAAAAATCGCGAGTCGCGCACGGCTCAGGTCGCCCGCTCGATTCCCCGCAAGCGAAGTTGGGCCCTCACCGGCACGCCGATCGAAAATCGGCCCGAAGAGTTGGCATCGCTGTACGAGTTTCTGGAAGTCGTTCCGCCGCGGTCTAATCCCGATCTGAAGCAACTGCAGAAGCTGTCCAAAACCTACATCCTGCGGCGTACCAAAGACCTGGTGCTCACCGACCTTCCGCCGCGCCTCGATCGCGACGAACACCTGGAGATGACGCCCGCCCAGCAGCACGCGTACAAGATCGCCGAGAAGGAAGGGGTGATTCACCTCAACGAGCTGGGGGATTCGATCTCGGTGCAGCACGTGTTCGAACTCGTGCTGCGGTTGAAGCAGATCACCAACTTCGACCCGCTCACCGGCGAGAGCGCGAAACTCGATCGGCTGCAGGCCGAAATGGAAGAAATCGCCGAAAGCAACGGCAAGGCCATTCTCTTCAGCCAGTGGACGAAGGCGCTCGACTGGCTCAACGAGCGACTGGCGGCGTTCAACCCGCTGATTTATCACGGCGGAGTGCCGACGGCGAAGCGCGAGCCAGTTTTGAACCGCTTCCGCGATGATCCCAACAGCCATCTGTTACTCATGAGCTACGGCACGGGCGCGGTGGGACTCAACCTGCAGTTCGCCGGCTACGTTTTTCTGTTCGACCGCTGGTGGAACCCAGCCGTTGAAGACCAGGCCATCAACCGAGCGCACCGCATCGGCCAAAAAAATCCCGTGATCGTGACGCGCTTTATTTCCAAGGACACGATCGAGGAGCGAATCGATCTCGTCCTGCGCCAGAAGCGCGAGCTGTTTGCGTCGGTGCTCGGCGAAGGCCGCACGACAAACGCTTCGCTCAGCATGACGGCTGCGGAAATCTTCGGGCTCTTCGATCTGAAGGCGCGTGACGGACGCGGTGTCAAAGCGACTCCACCCTCGGAACCGACTGGCAGCGAAGGAACGGTCGCGGCGTGAGGCGCCTCGGGAGTTGTCGAGCCCACGAGCGATCAAGAAATATTCACCATTGTGTGCAATGGGCGCGCGAGCCGGCGTTTGATACACAAAAAGGCGCGCGGCACGACGACGGGCGACTTCCCTAAGCGGAAGATCCCCGACGCCTCGCAATGGAGCGGCGGACGTGGCGGGTGGGATCTGGAATTCTCTACGCAATGCGTCGGATGACAAACGCTCCCAGCTCGTTCGTTTGCTCATCATCTTTCTTGGCACGTGGGCCTTTCTCGCTTTGGCCCACGAGGTGCGAACGGAAGCCACGCAGGTCCTCGATGAGCGCGTGATGCTGGCTGTGAGGCGAGCGGACGATCCTCGCGTGCCCGTCGGCCCGGCTTGGGTGCAGGATACGGCCCGTGACATTACGGCGCTGGGCGGCTACTCGGTGCTGATTCTGCTCGTGGCGATGGTGGCCGGGTTTTTGCACCTGCACGGCAAACGGGGCGAGGCGCGGTTCCTCGTCGTGGCGGCGATCAGCGGGTATCTCGTCGGCAGCGGGTTGAAGGCTTTTTTTGTTCGGCCTCGACCGACCGTCGTGCCGCATCTGCAGGAAGCGTTTCAAACGAGTTTTCCGAGCGGCCACTCGATGATGTCGGCGATCATTTACCTGACACTGGGCGCGCTGTTGACGCAATTTGCGGGTAACTTGCCGAGACTGCGGATTTACTTCCTGCTGTGCGCCCTCTTGCTGACTGGCGTCGTGGGGATCAGCCGCGTCTACCTCGGCGTGCACTATCCGACCGACGTGCTGGCGGGTTGGACTGCGGGGCTGGTCTGGGCGAATTCGTGCTCGCTCGTCGCCGAGCGGCTGCAACGGCGTGGCGTGATCGAAGAAGAAATCTAGCGGCGACCTTTGAATTCCTGAGGAGCCGCGCACGCAGTAAGCGGTTTTGGATTCCCGAATGCGTGAAGAACCGCTTACTGCGTGCGCGGCTCCTTAAGACCAGCGGACGCGGGCCGCGTCACAACTCGGTCCGGTGGCGAATAATCTCGCCTTCGATCAGGTAGACCACGTCTTCGGCGATGTTCGTCGCGTGGTCGGCCACGCGTTCGACGTGCCGTGACGCCGAGAAGAGATGCAAGAGCGGCTCGATGTAAGCCGGGGTTTCTTTCATGCGCCTGAGAATCTCTTCGATGATCTCGCGATTGAGGCGGTCGACAATCTCGTCGCGAGAGCAGACCCGGCGGGCCAGGCCGCTGTCCATGTCGACGTATGCGTCGATACTGTTTCGCAGCATTTCGCCGGCAATGGCCGCCATTTCCTTGAGATTGGCCGGCGCATAAACCTCGGGCCAGGTCACGAGCCCGCAGGCGCGTTCAGCGATATGCACCGCCAGGTCGGCCACGCGCTCCAGTTCGTTCGCGATCTTGAACACGCTGCTGATGCGGCGGAGATCGGTTGCCACCGGTTGGTGCATGGCGAGGATCTTGAGGCAGCCTTCTTCGATCCGCACGTCCCACTCGTCGATCTCGTCGTCCTTGACCGCCATCGCGCGGGCGCGATCGTAGTTCGGCTCAGTCAGCTCATCGACCGCTTGATGCACCATCTCCTCAACCATCGCGCACATCGACAGAATGTCGTGGTGCAGATCGTCGAGGTCGCGAGCGAGGTGCTTTGTCATGGGGAAAGTCCAAAGTCCAAGGTCCAAAGTCCAAGGTCAAGAGAGCGAAGAGAGTTGGATTGTTCTTCTTCGACTTTGGACCTTGGACTTTGGACCTTGGACTAATTCCTAGCCGAACCGCCCGGTGACGTAATCTTCGGTCTGTTTCTGGCCGGGTCGCGTGAAGATTTTTGGCGTGGCGTCGACTTCGATCAAGTGGCCGTGATTGAAAAATGCCGTGCGATCGCTGACGCGGGCCGCCTGTTGCATGTTGTGCGTGACGATGACGATCGTGTAGTTCTGCTTGAGTTCGAAGATCAGGTCTTCGACACGCGCGGTCGACGCTGGGTCGAGAGCCGACGCCGGTTCGTCCATCAACAGCACGTCGGGGTTGGTGGCCAACGCCCGCGCGATGCACAGCCGCTGCTGCTGGCCGCCAGAGAGTTCCAACGCCGAATCGCCCAGCCGATCCTTGACCTCATCCCACAGTCCGGCCCGACGCAGTGAGGCTTCGATCAACTCGGCCAGGGCCTTGGAGCCGCGATGGCCGGAAACGCGAGGGCCGTAGGCGACGTTTTCGAAAACCGACTTGGGAAACGGAGTCGACTTCTGGAACACCATTCCGACGCGCTTACGGAGTGCGACCACGTCGATGCCCGGCTCGTAGATGTCGGTTCCCTCGAGCAGCACGTGGCCGGAGACACGCGTGCCTTCGATGATGTCGTTCATGCGGTTGAGCGTTCGCAGAAAGGTGCTCTTGCCGCAACCGGAGGGACCGATCAGCGCGGTCACGGAACGCTCGGGGATCGACAGGGTCACGTCGAACAGAGCTTGTGTGGCTCCGTAGAAAAACGAAAGGTTGCGGGCCTCGAGCTTAGGCTTCATGTTCGCCTTGAGATCCGACGGGAGAACAGCTTGGGCATCCGCACGGTCGCGGATGATCGTCGAAAGCCCGTTGAGCATCGTGCGGTCGCCTTTCTGCTACCAACGCGCTTTGTGCTGCATTCGCGCACGAATCACGCTGGCGGCGATATTAAAAACTTGCAGCAAGCCCAACAGCACCAAAATGGCTGCCGCGGCGACGTGCCGGTATTCCTTTTCCGGCCGCGAAATCCAGTTGAAGATTAACACGGGCAACGCGGTGAATGTATCGAAAGGAGCTTCAAGCGCTCCACCCGGGTGCTTGATGACGTCGACCGGTGACTCAATGCCTCCCGGAGCGTTTGCCAGGTACACGGCCGCCCCCACCACGAGCAGGGGCGCCGTCTCGCCGATCGCGCGCGACACGGAAAGGATCACCCCCGTGATGATGCCGGGAATCGCCGCGGGAAGGAGTTGATGGCGAATCGTTTGCCAGTGCGTCGCGCCCAGTGCGTAAGACGCTTGCCGCAACGAGGCGGGGACCGCCCGCAAAGCTTCGCGGGTGACCACAATGACCATCGGCAGTATCAATAGACCCAACGTCAAACCGCCGGAGAGCAGCGTGCGGCCGAACGGCAGCGGGATCTCGAGATGCGCGCTCGCGAATCCGATCTCGAGCACTTTCGGACGGCCTTGAAAGGCTCCGAACATTTTGACAAAGACGGCCATCCCCAGAATTCCATAAACAATCGACGGGACGCCCGCGAGGTTGGAAAGGTTGATTTCGATGAGCGTGCGGAGCCAGCCTTTTTTCTCGTACTCTTCCAAGAAAATCCCCGCGCCCATGCCGATCGGAACGGCAAAGATCGTCGCGAGGAAGACGAGCCACAGGCTGCCCCAAAGTCCGGCCAAGACGCCCGCCTGCTCCGGATGCCGCGAGTCGTAGTGAGTCATAAACGACCACGACAGCCAACCTGCTCCCTGCCACAGGACGCCCACCAGCAGGACGATCAGCACTCCTAAGCCCAGCCAGGCCGATATTGCGCAGACGCCAGCGAATGTTTGGCCCACGAGGCCGGGGCGGGCGGACGGCTGCGTGCGAACCAAACCGATGCCAGGAGCTGGCGCGGCCGCGCTCATTGATAGCTCTCCCGGTAGCGCCGCATGACCAGATGCGACAGAATGTTCATCACCAGCGTGATTGCAAACAGCGTCATCGCGACGGCGAACAGCGCTTTGAAGTCGAGGCTTTGATGCGGCTTATCGCTGAAGCTGACGTTCACAATATAAGCGGTCATCGTTTCGACGCTGCGCAGCGGGTTGAGCGTTAGAGCGGGTGTCTGCCCGGCGGCAATCGCGACGGCCATTGTCTCGCCGACGGCTCGCGAAATCGCCAACAGGAACGAGGCCAGGATTCCCGAGAGGGCCGCCGGGACGACGACCCGCGTTGAGACGTGGTATTTGCTCGAGCCGAGCGCGTAGGCCGCTTCGCGCAGGGCCTGCGGTACGGCCCGCAATGCGTCTTCGCTGAGCGAGCTGACAATCGGAATGATCATGATTCCGACCACGATCCCCGCGCTCGCCGCGTTAAAGACTTGCACGTCCAGTCCGAAGAGCCCAGTTGCAATTGGTCTCAGCGCATACGGCGTGACGAACACCAGGGCGAAGTAGCCGAACACAACCGTCGGGATCCCCGCCAGGATCTCCAAGATCGGTTTGACCACCTTTCGCGTGCGCGGCGCCGCATATTCGCTGAGGTAGATCGAGCCGGCCAACCCGATCGGCAGACCGATCAACGCGGCAATTCCTGCCACGAGAAAAGTCCCGCATACCAGCGGCAGAATGCCGAAATGCCGATCCGAGAACTGCGGCGTCCAACGGGTGTCGGTGAAGAACTGTTTCGGCGATACAAGTTGAAAGAAGGCCTCGTTGGGCGGGATCGCAATCAGCGTTTCGCTGACCAGCACATAGATGATGCCCACCGTCGTGAGTATCGAAGCCATTGCGCACGCCAGCAAGATCAAGCGAATGGCCTGCTCGCGGATTCGTACGAACGAAAATCGGTGGTTGAGGCTGATTGAAGCCGCAGCCAACGATTTGGCGGCCGGCGGCCCGGGACCACGTTCCGGAAAAAGACTCGACACGAGTTACGGGGTCCTCAGCGCGGCGGCCAGTTTCGCGCGGGTCTCTGCGTGCTGAGACTGCGGGAGCGGCAGCGAGTGTACTTCCGCGGCCAGTTCCGGGCCGCGGTCAAGATAAAAGTTCAAATATGCCACGACCTCGGGACGGCGCAAAGCTCGCCGGTTGACGTAGAGAAACAGGGGCCGCGAGAGGGGAGCGTACTTTCCGCTGGCAATTGTGATTTCGTTCGGCACGACGGCCGGGTTTGACCCGTCAGCAATCGGAATCGTCTTGACCGAATCGCGATTCAGTACGGAGTACGCATAGCCGAAGTAGCCGAGCGCGCCCCGGTCCCCCTGAACTCCTTGCACGAGAAAATTGTCGTCCGAGCTTTGTTGAAAGTCGGTTCGACAGTTTCCCCGTTTGCCACAGATCACCTCGGTGAAGTATTCGAACGTCCCCGAATCGGTGTCTGGCCCGTAGAGCAGGATCTTCGTGGATGGCCACGCCGGGTTGATTTGGTCCCAGGTGGCGATTGGACTGCCGGATTCCCAGATCTGCCTCAACTGCTCGACAGTCAGCGCTCGACACCATGTGTTTTCCGGATTCACCACGACCGTAAGTCCGTCGAGTGCCACTTTCAGTTCGAGGTACTCAACCCCATTTTGGCGACAGGCCTCGATCTCTTCGGGCTCGATGGGCCGCGAGGCATCGCAGATGTCGAGATCGTCGACGTCGAACCGTTTGAAGCCTCCGCCGGTGCCTGCTCGGCCGAGCGTCACCCGTACCTGCCGATGGGCTTTGAGGAATTCTTCCGTTACGGCTTGGGTGATCACATATACGGTGCTTGATCCGTCGATCGTGATCCTGCCGCGGAGCGAGGCGGGCCTTTCGGCCGGCGCCCCATCGCTTGAGTGACCCAGCTCCGCGTTCTGTGAACTGCCATCAGATTCCAAGGCCGGATCGGAATCGCGGATCTGACAACCTGTGGGAGCCGCAGCCAACCCAGCCAGGACGATCAAGCGAACCCAAAGACCATGAGCGAGGAGATGCGACATGCGTGATTCGATCATCCCCCCCGCCAGTTAAGAAACGATGAAGTTTCGGGCCTCACCGAGAACGGGGCGGCGAGCAGCCCCAGACGCTTGGTTTGAGCTGTTCCGGCCACCTTTGATGCCCAGATGTGGACAGCCCGGGAGCTGCGGAGGCACCAGTCGGGTCCGAGCCATCAAAGGATCATGGTCAACGACCGCGCGGCTCATGCATCGCTCGCGTTGGGGGCTCAAGAGGACGGCGTCATCGAGGGCGAATTGCGGCGATGAATTACGATGCTGAAAGAATGCACAAATCATGACGTGACAATCATTTCCGAATTGTCACGTTCACAAAGGGCTTCTAGGTGTTTTCTCTCTC
Organism: Planctomycetaceae bacterium; assembly: GCA_035687365.1. Classification (GTDB taxonomy): domain Bacteria; phylum Planctomycetota; class Planctomycetia; order Planctomycetales; family Planctomycetaceae; genus DASPSM01. Next base: position 24,577 of record DASRXU010000108.1, read on the forward strand.
AGGTGGGCTCTTTTTTTGTTGACTCGCAGATCTTCATCGATTCTTATCGCATCTTCGGCGAGAAGGTCAGGATTTATAACTCCATGCTGTCGAAGTAGTTGTGCTGGTTTTTTACCAGACGCTGGGTCATTGGGTTGTCTCTCAACAAGAAGGAGACGGTTCATGCTACGGCAGAGGAAATCAGGGTTTACACTGATCGAATTGTTGGTGGTGATTGCCATCATCGCCACCCTAATTGCGCTTTTATTGCCAGCAGTGCAAGCAGCGCGGGAGGCGGCGCGTCGCACCCAATGCCGAAACAATCTGAAGCAGATGGCGCTCGCGGAGCACAACTACCACGACATCAACAAGGTCTTCACCCCCGCGCTTGATTTCCGGTGGGGCGATTTTACGCCGGCTGGCCCTTGCTTCTGCACGGGCGTCATCTGCATCGGTTGTCTAAACGAGCACTTTGCCGAAGAGCGATTGCTGCCGTTCGTAGAGGCGAACAACGTTTACAGGAGGATCTGTTTCAACAGTCCGATGTTTCCGCCCTGCTGCGAGCACCCCACCAAGATCTACTGTTGCTTCAGTTGCCTCTGGAACAACCCGTGCTTGGGCCTCAACACCCACGTCGGCCCGTACCCTGGCAAGAACATCACAAATCCCTGCCTCGATCCGTGCGCCGCGACGCGTCCTGGAGCGGCGGTGATTCCGGCGTACGTCTGTCCGTCTGCGCCGCGCGTCAATAACCCCTTCGTCGAGACGGTCTCACTTTCCTGCAAGTGCTACTACGGCGGCTGTTTCTTTACGGGCCAAAAATGTGCCTTCCCTCCCATGTTGGCCGGTGCCAGCGACTACGAGCCGTCGGGCGGCTATGCCTCCACGACCGTCAACTGCCTCAACTGCAAATGTCTCGTGAACAAAGTCTACCTGCCGCTCGGCGGGGCCTATCTGTATCAAAACTGCGATCAGCCCGAGATTAATCGTCTGGGGCCCATCAGCGTCTGGGAAAGTGGCGTGCCGATCGACAATATCACGGACGGCACCTCGACCACGGTGCTGTTCGCTGAAGTTGCGGGACGTCCCGATTTCTGGGTTCGCGGTGTCAAGATGACTCGCGCGCAGATTCCCGATCCCTCCACCAGTCCTGGCCACGTGCCCCCCGTCAACTGGGGCGGTTGCTGGGCCTGCACGGACAACGTTTTCGCCACGTCGGGCGGGACGAACTACCAAGGTATCCCCTTCATTTACACGTTTAACTCCGGGGCGCCCGTTTGCTTCCTCAACTGCATCAACGTCGGCGGTCTCAATTGGTACGCGTTCCATCCGGGCGCGGTTGGCATCGCGCTGTGTGACGGGTCCGCTCGCATGATCAGCGAGAACACCAGTCTCACGGTGCTTTGCCGTATCCAGTCGTACCGCGGCCACAAGCCCGTGACCGACAGCAGTTTCTAGAAGCGACGTCCAAAGCCCGCTCGGGCTTCTCGATGACCTCTTTCATCGTCGGATCCAGGCCGGAATGGAAAACTCCATTCCGGCCTGGGCCGATCGTGAACCGCCCGTCTTCCGGAGACCGACGCATGTGTTCCCTCGCGCGCCGCGCGGCATCACCCCCATGTCTTGTCGCACTGTTCATTCTGCCTATCGCCCTCGCAGGATGTGCCCCTCAAAAATCCGAATCGGAAGCCATCGATCGGTTTTTCAAAGACAATCCGAAAGCCAAGCGGGAGACGGTCGCCAAGTTTGCCGGGCACGTGACCGTCGACGGGCAGCCCCCTGAAAAGGGGTCGACTCGTTTATTCATCCTGCTCAACGATCCGCAGCACCTGCAGAAGCTGCCGACGCGATTCATGCAGGTCGCCGACGATGGGAGTTTCGAGTTTATGACCTACCTGGCTGGGGATGGCGTCCCAGTCGGCAAGTACGTCGTCGAATTTGTGCAACTCCACCCTCCCCGCGGCGGCCGTCAGAGACAGGGTGGCGGTATCGGAAGAACCTTTGTTGGGCCCGACGTGCTCAAAAACCTCTACAACGATCCGGAGAGGAATCAACAGCAGGACGAAAAAACATTCGTAGTCAACGTCGAAGCTCCCGGCCGCACCGACTACGACTTCAATCTGGCGGTCGCTGGAAAGGACCCCGTGATCGCGCCAGGAAAATACGCGGCGACAACTGTGCCCGGCCAGTGAGTTATCTGGTTGACTCATCCGGCCGCAAAAGGGCCGCGTCAAAAAACGTGCCCCTCCTGGGGGCCGTTTTTCGTCAGCGTGAGGATCTCGGGGCCGGTTTCGGTCATCAGGAGCGTGTGCTCGAACTGTGCCGACAGGCTGCCGTCTTTGGTGCGCACGGTCCATTTGTCGTTGTGGTCGAGCACGGTTTCCCACGTGCCGACGTTAAGCATCGGCTCGATGGTGAAACAGACGCCGGGCGGAATCACTTCGCTCACGTTGCTGGGGTGAGGAAAGTGCGGGATGCCTGGGTCCTGATGAAATTGGCGGCCGATGCCGTGCCCCTGGTATTCCCGGACCACTTGGAAGCCCTTGGCGTGGGCGTGGTCAGCGATGGCCTCTCCGATGTCGATGACGCGGCCATTGGGTTTGATCGCGCGGATGCCCAGGAACAGACAGTCGAAGGTCACTTGGACGAGCCGTCGGGCCGTGTCTGAGACCTTGCCGATCAAGATCGTCTCGGATTGATCGCCGTACCAGCCCGCCACAATCGTCGTCAGGTCGACGTTGATGATGTCGCCGTCGCGTAGCGCCGTGTTGTCGGGAATGCCGTGGCAGACGACT
>DASRXU010000109.1:0-2277 GCA_035687365.1 Planctomycetaceae bacterium
AAACGAGTGGGCGGGAACCGCCTTCCGCAGCAGGATCATGAACCCGTCTTCGAAGCGGGGCTCGGCCGGGCGGATCCGCGCGTGACCGAATGCTTCGCTCTCGGCAGCACGGCCGACCTCTTCCGCCAGGACAATTCGCACATGTCCACCGTCGGGAAGCGCATCAACCACGCGGGCATCGCTCAACAGGGACGCCTGCAATTCGCGGGCGGGTTCTCCGTCCGGCGGCTCGGCGAGAAAGGTCCGGCCAGCCGCGATGCGACGGATTTCGTCGGGCAGACCCTGCGCGAGCGATTTTCCCGCGTTCATGACAACCACTTGTTGGCAGCGTTCGGCCTCGTCCAGGTAGGTCGTGCTGGTGAGGACCGTTTGTCCCTCGTCGCGGACAAGCTGCAAAATGATCTGCCACAGCTCGCGCCGCGACAGGGGATCGACGCCGACAGTGGGCTCGTCCAAGAGCAACAGGGCCGGCGCGAGAATCAACGTACACGCCAGCCCCAGCTTCTGTTTCATGCCGCCTGACAACTGGCCCGCAAGTCGTTTGGTGAAGCGGCCCAGGGCGGTCATTTCCATCAATTGGGCGTACCGTTCCTTTCGCTCCTCACGGGTGACGCCGTGCAGATCGGCATACAAATCAAGGTTCTCTTGAACCGTCAGATCTTCATACAGCCCGAATCTCTGCGGCATATAGCCGATGCGATCCTGCACGGCTTGCGGGTCTGCGGAGACGTCGATCCCCAAGACCTGCAGCGATCCGCTTTCCGCCTGCATCAATCCAGCGACGAGCCGCAGGAACGTCGTCTTGCCCGCACCGTCGGGCCCGACCAGCGCGGCCAACATGCCGGGGGCGATCTCGAGATCGAACTTTTCGAGGGCCTGCACCGGTTCGCCGGTTTCGCGGCGAAACGATTTCGAGACGCCGCGGGCCACGAGCACCGGCGAGTTGTCGCGGCCGTGGGTCACGGCGTTCCCTTCGACGCGTCACCCTTGGGCGGCGCGGGGACTTTGGCGTGAGTCGGATCGGCCGGATCGCTCGGCGAGCTGTCGGTTTTCGATTCGGAGAGCGACGAACTGTCAGCGGTCAGCGGAATATGCACGGTGGCTGGCATTCCCAGCGGCAACTCATCCTTGGGATCTTTGACGAAGGCGCGGACTTCGTAGACGAGACTTGTCCGCAGCTCCTCGGTTTGCACCGATTTAGGCGTGAACTCGGCAATCGGCGAAATGAAGCCGATCCAGCCCTCGAATTTGCGATTCGGAAAGCTGTCGACGTCGATGCTGACCTTCATCCCTCCGTGAACTTTGCCCAGATTGATCTCGGAGACGTAGGCGCGGACCCATTTGGGATCGATGACCGCGAGCGAGAAAACGGGCTTGGTGGGAGAGGCCATATCTCCGGGCTCCATGAGCCGGGTGCGGACGACGCTATTCGCCGGTGCATGCAGTTGTGCGTCACTCAATTGCTGGCGCAGGTAAGCGAGCTGGGCGTCGTCCGCCTTCAGGCGAGCCTCGTTCTCGGCGACTTCTTCCTTGCGGGGGCCGAGAATCCAGACTTCGAGCGCTTTCTTGAGCGCGTCCAGCCGGGCGTCGGCTGTTTCGGCCGCGGATTTCGCATTGTCGACATCCTGGCGGCTGATCGCTTCGCCGTGGGAGCGATCGGACAAGTCCTTCATGCGGGCGTAATTTCGCTGAGCGTTGCCCGCGTCAGCCTTGGCCGCTTCCATGTTCGCCTTGGCTTGCGCGATTTCCTCGGGGCGATTGCCGTGATGCAACCGTTCGACGACCGCTCGCTGGGCATTGACCGTCGCCTCGGCCTGGACGACCTGGGGTTCGATCCGCCGCGTGTCGACTCGGGCCAGCACCTGCCCCTTCTTGATGCGGTCGCCCTCTTGCACGAGCACGTCGGTGATGCGTTCGTTGTTCTGAAACGACAATTGAATCTGGCGGAGGTCAACGTTGCCGAACAGCTTGAGTTCCGTCGCAGATTTTTCGCCCAGATTGAACCACCAAGTCGCCCCGGCGGCCGCGCCGACCACGACGAATAGCAAAAGGAAGAGTCCCAGCCGTCTCATCGAGCACACCTATGGCCACGCAGCGGGCCTTGATTCTTAGATTATTTCGTGTTCCGCAGGTCACGGCGACTGGCCCGATTGGAGAAAATCTGGCCTATTTTGACCGCTCTAGGCCGTTTGGCGCGCTCTAGGACTGTGGCGGACGCCGGGGGGAAAGTCCAGCCGTGAGATTGTCCAGGCTAAGGAAGGGACGACGAGGTGACAC
>DASRXU010000110.1:0-4141 GCA_035687365.1 Planctomycetaceae bacterium
TGATGTTGTCGAGCACGTCGTCCCGTGTCAGCTCGCCCGCAGCGTGTCCATTGATCGTGCGCCCGAGCACGGCCGAGGTCACCGGCGCCGCTGGCTGACTCCAGCCGTCGCCGTGGTCGATCATCCAGGCCGCCAAGTCGACCGGCGAATCCGCCAGTCCGTACAGCGTTTGCGGCCTCGTCCCCATGACCAGGGCGTAAGCGCGCCGCAAACAGGACCTTAAGCTGGTCGTAGGCGCGTATTTCGTCGGCGGAAAGACCTGACGGTGGCGGATCGCGGGCCTGCAGCGCCTTCGCGATGTCGGGGGGAATAGTCCCGGGCAGGTTGATATGAATGCCTAGCAACTCCGGAGCCCCAAGCTTCGCCATCTCGTTCGAGACCGGCGAGCCCCAGTCTCCGCCTTGTGCCGCAAACTGCTTGTAGCCAAGGCGCTTCATCAGCACGACCCAGGCACTCGCGATGCGCGGGGGGTCCCAGCCCGTCGTCGTCGGCTTGCCCGAGAAGCCGTAGCTTGGCATCGACGGGATCACGAGGTGGAACGCGTCAGATGCACTGCCGCCATGGGCGGTCGGATTGGTCAGGGGATCAATAATCTTGAGCTGTTCAATGACCGACCCGGGCCACCCATGAGTGACGATCAGCGGCAACGCGTGTTCATGCTTCGAGCGAACGTGAATGAAGTGGATGTCCACGCCGTCGATCTCGGTGATGAACTGCGGCAAGGCGTTGAGCAGCGTCTCCACCTTGCGCCAGTTGTAATCGGTGCCCCAATAACGCGCGAGTTCCTGGATCGTCGCGAGCTGCACGCCTTGCGATTCGTCCGGGACAGTTTCTCGGTCAGGCCAGCGGGTCGCGTGGATACGGCGGCGGAGATCGACGAGTGCCTCGTCCGAAACGTTGATGCGGAAGGGACGGACTGCGTCGACCATCGATGTGACTCCCTTTATTGCGTCGGGTGCCGCGGCAAGGTGTTCTGGCAAAAGACTAAGGGCAGCCGCAGCTGCTGAGGTGGCGAGAACACCCCGCCGGGTTGGCCGGATCGCAGACATGACATTCACCCCACTTCGATCTGAACACGACCAACAGATGCGCTACGCGTGAACGTGAATCCATTGGACGATGGTGTCGCCGACACCTTGGAATTGGTCAGCACGATGGCGACGTTTTAGTCTCGATGCTTGACCCACTTTGTTGCTTGTTCGAACGCGAAAGCATTCGACCGAAGCGCACGTGGCAGGGGCATTTGGCGCCCAACGCCCATCAACAACCGACACCAAGGTATCATCGACTTCCGGTCCGAGGAGATGAAGATGAGCAAGACGGAATATAAAAAAGGCACCGATAATTTGGCGCCGTCGGCTGAACGTTGAGCACAGCCGTAAGGACGTCGGACGCCACATCTTCAGCGTGCGGCTGCAGCGGTACAAATTTGCGTGCGCGATATTGACGCCAAACGCACGCTTCAAGAACGGCGTCGCGGGGAAATCTAGGAATGTTCAAACGCTCGCTTGTTGCGGTCGTTGACGACGACGAGTCTGTACGCGGGTCGTTACCCGACTTGCTGAAGGAGTTCGGCTTCGCCGCTAAGGCGTTTGATTCAGCCGAAGAGTTTCTCGCGTCAGATTGCGTCCGCGAGGCCAAATGTCTGATCCTCGATATTGCGATGCCAAGGATGTCGGGGCCCGACCTGCTGCACGAACTGAAGCGACGCGGAGTGCGAACTCCAATCGTTTTCATCACCGCTCAAGCAGATGAGACCGTACGTTCGCGTCTTCTTGGGCAGGGTGCGGTGGAGTGCCTTTTTAAGCCATTCAGCGATACGACCCTTCGGGATGCCGTCTACGCCGCCCTTCGACGGAGATGAACTAACGAAATCACTTGCTCCCTCCCAACGGCGGAGAATATACATGAGTTTAGCGTGCACACATTAGGGACGCTCATGTCGCGCACCATTCCCACGGTGTTCGTCGTCGACGATGACGTGTCGGTTCGCGAGTCGCTCGAATTGCTGATTCGCCATGCAGGCTGGCAACCGGAAACGTTCGAGTCGGCGCAGGAGTTTCTGGTTCGTCCTCGCGCCCTGGTGCCGAGCTGCCTGGTTCTCGACGTTGCTCTTCCTGGCCTCAATGGCCTTCAGCTGCAAGAGCGTATCGCGACCGACCGAGCCGACATGCCCATCATCTTCATCACGGGCGCTGGCGATGTGCCAACGACAGTTCAAGCAATGAAAGCAGGAGCGGTTGAGTTCCTGACGAAGCCCTTTAGCGACACGGTGTTATTGAGCGCGATCCAACAGGCCATAAAGCGTAGTGAGACTGCACTTGAAGTTGAGGCGGAGATCAAGTCTTTGCGGGATCGTTACGCGACACTTAGTCGCCGCGAACGGGAAGTCTTGGGTTTGGTCGTCCGTGGACTCTTGAACAAACAGGTCGGTTTCGAACTGGGCATCAGCGAGATCACGGTTAAGGCCCACCGAGGTCAAGTGATGCGGAAAATGGAGGCCGGCTCGCTCGTAGATCTCGTGAATATTGCAGGGAAACTCGGTACCGCCCGCTAGAGTTGGAGCGCACGGCAGATGACAATGTTCAGTTCGTCCGGAACTGATGATTTGCCTCTTGATGTGCTGTGGGAGGACGGCGAGCGCATCTTCTGCAGGACATGGCGCGTTGATGCCAGTGGTGAACGAAAAGAACTGATGGCCGCACGCTCCGCCGCAGAAGGTCCAGCGTCGGCTACAATCGCTCGTCTCACCCAAGAATTGTGTAGTACTATCTTCTGTCGACGTGAATCCTTCTGTTGTCGTTCTGATGAAAGTCACGCCTGCAGGTGAAATAGTCCAACGTTTGGGTTCGAGCAGCCGTACTTGAGACTGACTCATATCTCCAGCGTCCCGACCTTCAGCTCGAAAATCGTTGCTCTTTGAACGGGTCGCCGTAAATGTGATATCCGTTAAATTCCCATAAGCCCGGCAATTCGCGATCCAACAACTCGATCCCGCGCACCCACTTCACGCCCTTATACGCATAGAGGTTTGGCACGACGAGGCGCAGCGGGTAGCCGTGCTCAGCCGTAAGGAGTTCGCCGTCATGCCGCAGGGCGAAAATCGTCGTCGGGCGCAGAAAATCTGAGATTGGCAGGTTTGCCGTGTAGTTGTTCTCGCCATGAACCATCACATGCCGCGCCTCTGGCCGCAACTTCACTCGCTTCATCAATTCTGCGGCGAGTAATCCTCCCCAATGGTTGTCGAACCGGCTCCAGCGCGAGACGCAGTGCATGTCCGCAAATACTTCGCTCTGCGGCAGATTAGAGAGCTCTTCCCACGAAAGCCGCAGCTGCTCCTCTACCAGGCCGAACACGCGAAAATCCCATGTCCTGGGATCAAAGAGCGGCACCGCACCCACATGCAGCACCTGCCACTTGAGCGTCAGCGACTGTCCTGGGGGCAGCCGCCCAGCGGCACGCATCTCACGCTCCCGTTCGCGTCGCTCGTTCGATTGCACAAATAGCTCCACCGCAAAATATAGCGCGGCCTAGTTGGCGCACGTAGTAATCTTCGGGGCTTGAAACGCGGTCAGCCGGGTTGCGGCGGACATAACCAAACATTGGGTTTCGGGTACCCCACACTCCGAGAAGCGACCTATGAAGAGCAACCCGAAGCAGCGGCGAAAGGGAGCCTCACGGCTCCCCCTCACCGATCTTGGAGTTAGATCCACTTGGAGACTCGGAGAGTAAGCCAGGAACAGTCTTGCTGACATTGTGACGGAAAATGTTGACGGCTCCGATCACTTCGTCCTCGTCGTTACGAATCGGAAAGACATTAACGAGCGCCAGAAGACGATTACCGTTGGGCTGCTCGCAAATCACATCTGCGTTCCGAACGGTGCCGCCGTTGTTGACCACCACAGAAGGTGGTGCACGGTCGTGCGGCATCACTTCTCCTGAGGGGTAACGAAGAAGGTGTGACCCGCAATACTTTTCCGAAGTTCCCAGAGACGGCGTACGTCCCCAACCCGCGATTGCAGTTTTGTTGCACTTGACGACAGTGGCATCCTTTTCGAGAACGTATATCCCTACTGGGATAGAATCCATTGCCGCTTGGTCTGCGAGAATTCCTTTTGCGACGAGGTGCCCGTCGACAAGT
>DASRXU010000111.1:0-5656 GCA_035687365.1 Planctomycetaceae bacterium
AGCCCGTACTGGAAGCGCGTGAACGACACCATGTTGAAGAAGCTGCCCGCTCCAGACGACGAGATGCGCGCTGCCGGGCTGGATGGGCGTTTTTTTATGAGCGTGGGCAATCATGAGGTGTGGGCTGACCCCAAGATTGAGGGCGTTCTTCCAGCGTCGCGATCACTCTGGAGCCGGGTGATTTGATCATCACCGGAACACCCGGCGGCGTTGGGGCGGCGCGCAAGCCGGCTGTTTACATGCAGCCGGGCGATGTCTTCGAAGTGGAGATCGACGGGATTGGTGTCTTGAGTAACCCCGTCCAGGACGAGTGAAAAGAGGCGCTGCGTCGATGAGAAAGCTATTTTCCCCGAACCCTGCGCGCATGGGACGGTTCGACGGGCCACCCGTCTGCGACGCTGTCCCCGCCTCGATGATCGAGGGCAGTCCAGGTGACTTGAAGGCCGATCTGATCGACCTTCTGGGAAAAGCGAACGTCTTCCACAGGGCGATTGATCTCGTACGGTATGCCTCCGATGCGAGCCCGTATCGGCTAATCCCTCAAATCGTCGTGCTGCCTCGAACGACCGACGACGTCGTCAAGCTGTTCCGCTACTGCCGCGAGAACGGAAGGCACGCGACGTTTCGTGCGGGCGGCACGAGCCTCAACGGTCAATCGCTGTCCGACGACATTCTGATCGATGTCCGCCGTCATTGGTATGGCGCCAAAGTGGAGGACAATGGTCGCCGGGTGCGCGCGCGTCCGGGAATGATCCTCGGCCACGTCAACGCGATGCTTGCGCGATACGGCCGGCGCATCGGACCCGATCCCGCAAGCCTGTACGCATGCACCATCGGGGGCGTGATAGCCAACAATTCCGGCGGCATGCGTTGCACTGTCAGGAACGATGCTTATCAGACGGTTTCCGCGATGACGTTCGTGACACCATCCGGCGCCATCATCGACACCTCCGCTCCCGACGCGGAGGCGGCGTTCGAACGAGCCGAACCGAAGCTCGCAATCGGGTTGCTGGAGCTACGCGGAGAACTGCTCGCCGATCGGGAACTGGTCGACCGCGTCCGGCAAAAATACGCGATCCGAAACACCCACGGCTACCGGCTCTGCGCCTTGCTCGACGGCGAGACGCCGCTCGAAATCTTTCGTCGTCTTCTGGTAGGATCCGAGGGAACGCTGGCGTTCGTCGCGGAGGCGGTAATCGACACCGTTCCTCTCCCGAGCGTAACCAGCGTCGCCTGGATACCAGTCCCGACAATCGACGAAGCGGTTGGTCTTGTCTCGGGCCTCGTCAGTCTCGGAGCTACCGCGGTCGAACTGATGATCGCGCCTGCTCTCGTCGCCGCGGGCCAGGCCTTCGCGCAAACTCCCACCTATTGGCGAACACTTGATCCAAAGGCCGCGGCGCTTCTCGTGGAGTTCGGCGCCGAGGACATGCGAGCGCTAGAGGTCTTGCAGAACAAGGTCGTGGAGTTTGTCTCCAAAGCCAATCTGATCCATCCCGTGGAGTTCACGAGCGTTGAGGAAGCCATAGAGTTGGCGTGGCACGTACGCGAAGGACTGCTCGGACTCGTCGGCAAACACCGTCCAGAGGGCTCGACGCTCATAACCGAGGACGTTTGCTTTCCACCGGAACGCCTCGCGCAAGGAGCGAAGGACCTCCAGGAACTGCTCGGCAAGCACGGTTTTATCCCCGGAGTCGCCGGCCACGCAGCCCACGGAAATCTTCACTTCACGCTGATCGCCAACTTTGGCGACCCAGAGGCCAAAAAGCGATATGCCGCCTTCATGACGGAACTCGTCGACCTCGTCGTCGGCAAGTACAACGGCTCGCTCAAGGCCGAGCATGGTACCGGTCTCAACATGGCTCCTTTCGTCGAGTCGGAATGGGGTCCGAAGGCCACTAGCATGATGTGGCGAATCAAGGAACTCACCGACGCGAAGGGCATTCTGGGACCGAACGTGATCCTGACCCGCAACGCGAAAATCCATTTGGAGAATTTGAAATCGGTGCCTCAGATCGAAGGCGTCACGGGTTCTTCGCAATGCATCGAGTGTGGATTCTGTGAACCGGTTTGTCCAAGCCGCAATATCACTACGACGCCGAGGCAGCGGATCGTGTTGAGGCGGGAAATGGCGCGCCAATCGCCAGGATCACCGATGCTGGCCCGGTTGCAGGAACAGTATCAGTACGACGGAATAGAGACGTGTGCGGGCGACGGTACTTGCGCGATACCCTGCCCGATCGGAATCAACACCGGTGCTCTGATCCGCGAATTCCGTGCGATGGAGACGACTCCGACGGCCGACAAGATCGCACTCCGAGTCGCTGAGAATTGGAGCACGGTCGAGAAAGTATCCCGACTGAGTCTGTCGGCCGCGCATGCCTTCTATGCTCTCTTCGGAGCGAAGCCGCTAACGGCCTTGACCGGGGTCGCACGAACAGTCGTCAATCCCGATCTCATCCCCAGTGTGCCGGGCCCGATGCCTCGGGCCGCTCGGGCTCCGCGGCCGACCGAAAAGAGTGGTGCTGCAGCCGTCTACTTCCCGGCATGCATCAACCGGATGTTTGGTCGCGACCCGGACGGTCCCGCTTCGCCGTCCTTGCCGGAAACGTTGGTCACACTCTCCGAGCGGGCCGGAAAGCCGCTGTGGATTCCGCCCGACGTTGCCGGATTATGTTGCTCCACCCCTATGAAGTCGAAAGGCTATCCCCAAGGCCACGGGTTCATGGCTAACGCCGTCGCCGGAGCCATGCTGCGGTGGAGCGATGACGGTAAGATGCCGATCGTCGTCGATGCGGCATCGTGCACACTCGGTCTCAGCCAGGACATTTCACAACTGCTCGACCCGAAAACCAAGGCAAAGTACGAAAGTCTGTCGATCATCGACTCGATCGCATGGTGTCGCGACCTGCTTCCGAAATTGACGATCCGGCGGAAGCTCGGTCGGATTGCCGTGCACCCAACCTGCTCAATCACGCATCTGCAGTTGGCCGCAGCGCTCAAGCAGATCGGCACGCACTTGGCCAACGAGGTCGAAGTGCCCATCGGCACCACCTGCTGCGGCACGGCCGGGGACAGAGGTCTCCTGCATCCTGAGCTCGTCGTCTCTGCGACTCGCGAGGTCAAAGCCATTCTCGACGCTCATCCGGCCGATGCCTACATCTCCGCGAACCGAACCTGCGAGATGGGTCTTCGCCACGCAACGGGACGGCCGTATGAGTCGTTCGTTTTCCTGCTCGAGGAATTGAGTCGTCTGGAGGGCGGCTGACAGATCACCTCATGCTATCAGGAGTCTTCTCGCGGAGAGATCGGTCATCTGGAACGGCCACGGAAATGGAGCCACGGCCATGCGATATTCTGACTACAAATGTTTACGTTTCGGGTTCGACTCCGGGATCGCATTCGTCAGCATCGATCACCCACCGATAAATCTTCTTGATGAAGTCCTGTCGCCGGAATTCGACAAGCTTGGGAGAGAGCTCGAGGCCGATAAGAGCGTCAGAGTGGTGGTGTTGCAGAGCGCGCTTCCTGATTTCTTCATAGCCCATTCCGGTTTGGGACGTGTTGGAGCCGCCTCCAAGACGGTCTCCCAGACGCGCAGCTTTCGTCTAACGCAGATGATCGGCGAGCGGTTCAGGAACATGCCCAAGGTCACCATTGCCAAGATCGAGGGACGGGCGCGGGGCGGCGGGAATGAGATCGCACTGGCCGTGGACATGTGTTTTGCTGCCGCCGGCAAAGCCGTCTTCAGCAATCCAGAGGTGGCGATTGGGCTTGTTCCAGGCGGCGGCGCCACGCAAAGATTGCCACGGCTTGTCGGGCGCGGACGCGCCCTGGAGATGCTGCTCGGCTGCGATGATTTCTCGGCGGAGCTGGCAGAGCGTTACGGGTATATCAATCGAGCGTTGCCGCCGGACGAGCTGACGCCTTTTGTCGATAAATTGGCTCGCCGCATCGCCTCATTTCCCGCACATGCCATCGCTCACGCCAAGGCGGCCGTGGATAGGGGAGCATTTAGTTCCATGGCAGAGGGGCTTCTGGTGGAAGCCCATGAGTCCGATTTGAGCGTCGCCAGCGATGTGACGCAGGCGCGCGTGACAGAAGCATTGAAACTCGGCGCCGAAACTTATGAAGGTGAGCTGGAGATGGAATTTTTGTCTAGACTCTCCCCGATAGGTTAGCCCGCGCGGCAAGGAGAACCGAGATGACAACGAAAGGAAGCGACGTGGGAAAGCTATTGAGCATTGTGGCGCGTGCGGTCACGATCGTGTGCTGCAAGGCAAAGGCCACGACGTCTCGAAAATGGTCGTTGAGAATGTCCAGTGATCCCAGGAGTTCGCCAGCCTGACGCTCCGGCGACCGGCTCCATCGCGGAGATCAAATCGATGCCTCTTTACACGGTAACGACGCAGGCTGGCGAGCTGAGCGGCAAGGCCAAGGCCAAGCTCGCCGCCGAATTGACCGCATTTCATTCGGAGTATGCCGGCGTTCCGAAGAACTGGGTCCACATCGTTTTTCAGGAATATGCAGCGGGGAACGGCTTCACCGCGGGGGAAGTAGCGGCGACAGCCGCGCTGACGCTGCTGATCCGTACGGGCCGGTCCGCGGAATACAAGCGCGGGTTACTGAAACGCCTTTGGGAACTGCTGCAGGACGCGACGGGCGCAGCTGACGACCAGATCGTCCTTGGTATTCAAGAGGTGCCGTCGAGCCAGGCCATGGAGATGGGACAGATCATGCCGGATGTTGAAGGGCAATGATGCAGCCGCCTGCGAGCGATCTCGTAAACGGAAGGACGTGACACATGCTGAAGGGATTTACAGTTCCTCTGACCGCAGGTGGAAAATCCGCGCTCGCGACACTGCCGCCGTGGCACTATTCCAGTGATTGCATCGCGATCGAGTATTGGGCCGATCAGGCGGCGATCGCGGCCCTCCTCCCACCCGGCGTCGCTCCAGACAACAAATCCGGAGGGCGCGCCTTCTTCTGGTTCCTCGACTGGCAGTTCACCGGTTCGGACGATGAATTGACCGATCCTGCGCGCTATCAATATCGCGAGGCCTTTGCCCTGGTCGAAGCGATCTTCGAGGGTACTCCGATCAACTTCTGCCCATTCATTTTCGTCGACAATGACGCGGCGATTGCGCGCGGCTGGACGCAGGGTTTCCCGAAAAAGTTCGGCAGCATTTACCAGACGCGCAGCTTCTCCGCGCCCAGCCCGGCTGCGGCGCCGCTTGCCAAGGGAAGTCGTTTCGGCGCTAGCGTCGCGGCGCATGGAGAACGGCTGGCAACCGCGCGAATCCAGCTCGAGGAACGGATTGTCGATCCCTCAACGGTGTTCAATCGCCCGACCGTGATGCGCCGGTACTTCCCGCAACTCGCAGCCGTCGGTCAATCGAAGCCGCCGGTGAACGAGTTGACGATGTCGCTCACGGACAATCTCGCCATCGTGGATGTGTGGGCCGGCCCGGCCGAGCTGCGCATGCCCGAAGTGCAGGGCGAGGAGATGCATCTGATCGCGCCGCTCCGGGTCGGCCGGGGCTATCGCCTCGGAATGTCGTACTCCGTCACCGACCTGCGCATCCTGAAGAACTATGCCGTGTAGTCGCGCGGCAAAGTCTTATCGAAATGAGATGAATGCATCCGGAGGATTTAC
>DASRXU010000112.1:0-2444 GCA_035687365.1 Planctomycetaceae bacterium
TTGAACGGCCTTAAGGTTAAGTTTAATTTCCTGGGCGAGCGAAATGTCTTCGGACGCTAGGCAAGGTACCGGTCGTTCATTCGTCCACCTGCCAACATGCCAGCGATGCGAGCTGTGTTCTAAATTCCCTCAGCGGCTGAAGCCGTGAGAAGTCGCTGTGCTCTGCGGCACGGCTGAAGCCGTGCCCTGACGCGTGCGGCTGAAGGTACGCCGGGCTGAAGCCCGGCGCCTACAGTTGCCGGCTGCGTCTTCGGTGTTTGGGGCACGGTGTGCTGCGCCCCTATACCGGACGGATCACTATCACGCGCCGGTATGAGAAGCGCTTTCGGAGGAACTCAGGGCGTTGTTCACGATCTCGCGGGCTTCACTCACGATTGCGTTCAGATGTGCTTGGCTCTTAAAGCTTTCCGCGTAGATCTTGTAGAGGTTCTCGGTGCCGGAAGGGCGGGCCGCAAACCAGCCGCTTTTTGCAACCACCTTCAGTCCACCGATGGGAGCGTGATTGCCTGGCGCCGCGGTCAGTTTGGCGGTGATCGGCTCGCCCGCAAAGTTTGACTCTTTTACGGAGTCCGGCGAGAGCTTCTGCAATTTTGCTTTTTGCTCGGGCGTAGCAGGCGCGTCGATGCGAGTGTAGAGCGGGGCGCCGAACTCCGTTGTTAATTCGCGGTAGTGCTCTCCCGGATCTTTGCCGGTGCGGGCGGTAATCTCGGCCGCGAGCAGGTCCATGATTGGTCCGTCCTTGTCCGTCGTCCACACGCTGCCGTCGAGCCGAAGAAAACTGGCGCCGGCGCTCTCTTCCCCGCCGAAACAGCACGAACCATCGAACAGGCCCTGCACAAACCACTTGAAGCCCACGGGCACCTCGGATAACTCGCGACCTAGCTTTTGCACGACCCTGTCGATCATGCTGCTGCTGACCAAGGTCTTTCCAACTGCGACTCCTCGTGGCCACAAGGGGCGGTGTGTGAGCAAGTATTGAATCGCAACTGCGAGGTAATGGTTCGGGTTCATCAACCCTGCACTCGGGGTGACGATCCCGTGGCGGTCCGAGTCTGGGTCGTTGGCGAAAGCCACTTGGTATTGGTCTTTCAGCGCGACCAGCCTGGCCATCGCATAGGGACTGGAACAATCCATGCGGATCTTGCCGTCGTGATCGACGGTCATGAACGCGAAAGTCGGGTCGATCACGGGGTTGACGACGACGATGTCGAGGCCGTAAACGAAGTTGATGGGTTCCCAATAGGGGCGCGCGGCTCCGCCCAGGGGATCGACGCCGAGTTTGAGCTTGGCGTCGCGAATCGCATCCATATCGACGACGTTTTTCAGATCGCGAACGTACGGCATCATCAGGTCTTCCTGATGCGTGCTTGCGGCTTGGATGGCTTTGGTGAACGGCACGCGCTTGACTCCGACATTGCCGGCCCGCAACAATTCGTTCGCCCGGCTCTCGACCCAGCGGGTCACGTCGGTATCGGCCGGGCCGCCGTGAGTCGGGTTGTACTTGAAGCCGCCATCCTCGGGCGGGTTGTGCGACGGCGTGATGACGATGCCGTCGGCAAGGTGTTCCTTTCGACCGCGGTTGTAAACCAGAATGGCTCGCGAGATGACGGGAGTCGGAGTTACTCCGTCGTCTTGTTGTATGACCGTTTCCACATTGTTCGCGGCCAACACTTCGAGGGCGGTGCGTTGCGCGGGTGCCGAGAGAGCGTGAGTGTCTTTTCCCATGTACAGCGGCCCGTCGGTTCCCTGCTGTCGACGGTAATCGCAGATCGCCTGGGTGATCGCCAGGATGTGCGCTTCGGTGAATGTGCCGCGCAGGGGTGAGCCGCGGTGTCCACTCGTGCCGAAGCTGACGAGCTGGTTGGGATCCTGCAGGTCGGGATGGCGCTCGAAATACGCCGCCTCCAGGCGAGCTACGTCGATCAACATCTCCTTGGGAGCGGGCTTGCCTGCGAGTGGGGAAATTGTGGATTCGCCAGATCTCGCGGCGGCTGAATGTGCGTCTGAGGTATTGGGCATGGTTGCACCTTCCAAATAATTGGTTGCGTATTCGGCGATGGGTCAGAAGCGTATCACGCAATGGAGCGAGGACTCCTGGTTCGTTAGGGTTGAGGTGGTCGGAGAAAATGAGGTCGAGAGCCACACTCTTCTGCCTCATTTTGGCAGTGTGTGCATCGATGCTCGGTCGTCGGAGCCACAGGCAGGAATGCCTGCGCCACTGGGAGGCAGCGGCTGGCCGCCACCATTCCTCACGAATTCTCCAATATCAACGTCTGGATTTGAGAAGGCAAGTGTCAGTCTCCGGATGCCGAAAGTCGGCAATTGCCGAAGATCGGCGTTATTCAACGTAATGGAAGCCTCGTAGATTCAGCAATTTGGCATTGGCATACGATTTGCCCCAAGGCTAGGGATTGGATTCCCAACTGGAACGAGTCCGTACGCTT
>DASRXU010000113.1:0-16380 GCA_035687365.1 Planctomycetaceae bacterium
GGCCCCGTCACGAGAAACACGCCATCGGCCGACGTGATGACCTTGTTCATCAGCTCCTGCTGGTCGGAGTAAAAACCCAGGTCGCCCAACCCGAGCAGCAAACTGCTTTTGTCGAGAATACGCATGACGATGCTTTCGCCATGGTTCGTCGGCAAAGCCGAAACGCGCAAATCGAGCGTGCGCCCCATCACGGGGATCTGGATGCGACCGTCCTGCGGGACGCGCTTCTCGGCAATGTCGAGCTCGGCCATGACCTTGATACGCGTGGTGATCGCGTTGGCCAGGTGCCGGGGCGGCGGGACCATTTCGTAGAGCACGCCGTCTGCTCGCACGCGAATTTTGAATTCGTCCTCGAATGGCTCGAAGTGAATGTCACTGGCCTGGTCTTTGATCGCCAACAGCAACACCATGTTGAGCAGCTTGCGAACGGGTGCCGCCGAGGCAATTTCCTCGTCCGAAGCCAAGTCGAAGCTCGCGTCTGCTTCCTCACCTTTGTCGAGACCGGCTTCTTTGAGCTGGTCGATCACCTCTTCGATGCTGTCCTGCTTGTCGGCGTAGTTCCGCTCGATGGCCTGCTCGACGTCGGCCAGGTTCGAAACGGCCCCTCGCACGTCGTAGCCCAAGAAGTTCCGCAGGTCGTCCAGCGCGGCGACGTTCTGAGGATCGGCCATCGCGACGGTGAGCACATTGTTCTTCAGCGAGACGGGCATTATCTTATAGATATCAGCCATCGTCTGCGGCACGATCTCGAGCACGTTCGGCGGGATGTTCGTCTCCCCCAGGCTGACGACCGGCATGCCCCATTGTTCGGCCAGGGCCTCGGTCACCTGCGCTTCGGTGACGAGCCCCATGCGGATCGCCACCTGCCCGATGATCTCACCGGGACTTTGCTTCTGCTCCTCGAGCACGTCCCAGAGCTGGTCCTCGGTGAGATATCCGAGGTCGACCAGAATTTGCCCTAGGCGTCTCTGTGCCATGCGTTCGCATCCCGACGACAACGATTGTCGTCCTCAACCCGCAGGACTCAAGCCCGCGACACGATTTGAGTCTTTAATCTTCGTCTTCTTCGATCTCTTCGTCTTCTCCGCCCTCATCATCAAATTGCCCGCGTTTCGCGCGCTCCAGCTTCGCCTTGAGTTCGCCCGGATGGTTCGACTTCGCCACGATGTCGTGCTCCTCGACCAGGCCGTTCTTCCAGAGATTGAACAAGGCGTCGTCGAGCAGCTGCATCCCAAATTTGCGCCCCGTTTGGATCGAGGAGTTAATTCGATAGCTCTTGTTTTCACGAATCAGGTTGGCGATGGCCGGCGTCACGACCAGCATTTCGTAGGCAGCCACCAGCCCCTTCGGCTTGCGTGGCAAGAGCGCCTGACTGAGGATGCCGATGATCGACGTCGATAGCTGCGTGCGAATTTGTTCCTGCTGGTTGGTCGGAAACACGTCGATGATCCGGTCGACCGTGCCTTGAGCACCAGTCGTGTGCAGCGTGCCGAATACTACGTGTCCCGTCTCGGCGGCGGTAATGGCGGCCGAAATCGTCTCCAAATCGCGCATTTCTCCGACCAAGATGATGTCGGGATCCATTCGCAGGGCGCGGCGCAAGGCTTCGGGAAAGCTCGGCACATCGACACCGATCTCTCGTTGGTTGATCATCGACTTCTTGTGCTGGTGGTAATACTCGATCGGGTCTTCGATGGTGATGATGTGGTGGTCGTGGTTGTTGTTAAGCCAGTTGATCATGCTGGCCAAACTGGTCGTCTTCCCGGAGCCGGTTGGCCCAGTGACCAGAAACAGCCCACGAGGACGCGTGATGACATCCCGGACGGCGTTCGGCAGACCGAGCTGCTCGAACGTCAGGAACTCGCGGGGGATCTGCCGCAGCACCATCGCGATGTGGCCGCGCTGCTTGAAAACGGCGACCCGAAAACGGGCCTTCTCGCCGTAAGCGAAACCGAAGTCGGTCCCCCCAACCTCTTGCAATTCCTGCTGGTTGCGCTCAGGCGTGATGCTCTTCATTAGAGCCGTCGTGTCTTCGGGGCCGAGCGTCTTGGTCTCGAGCCGAACGAGGCGGCCGTGCCGTCGAACACACGGAGGTTGCCCCGTCGTCAGGTGTAGATCGCTGGCGCCTTCCTTGACGACTGTCTCGAGCAGCTTGTCGATTTGGATTGTGGCCATTCAATTCCCGCCGTTGGCGACGCCGGGCCATTATTGGCTCAGCCTTCGCGAAACGCTACTTCGCCGAAATACATCTAAGTAGAAACGCTGAATTCAGCGACCAACAGACATGGGTCTTACTCGTTGAACTTCTCGAGGCGATACACCTCAGACAAGGACGTAATGCCTTGCAGTGCCTTATCTTTAGCATCCTCAACGATCGTTTTCATCCCGAACAGCCGAGCTTGGCGACGGATATTCTGGGTCGGCTCGCTACGAAAGGTCATTTCGCGGATGGTTGGATTCATGGTCATTAGCTCAAAAACGGCCAATCGACCGCGGAAACCCGTGTGCTGACAGTGATTACAGCCTTTTCCCCGCACAAAGACCGCCGCCGCCGCCTGCTCAGGTGACAACTCGAAATGGTCGAGCTCGGACTGGTCGGGGCGGTAGGGTTCTTTGCACTTGGTGCAAATCACACGCACGAGACGTTGGGCCATTACGGCCATGACGCTGGAAGCAACCAGAAAAGGCTGCACTCCCATGTCAATCAGACGTGTAATAGAACTGGGCGCATCGTTCGTATGAAGCGTACTAAAAACCAAGTGTCCAGTTAAAGACGCCTGGATGGCCATGTCGGCCGTCTCGGCATCCCGAATCTCGCCGACCAGAATCACATTGGGTGCTTGTCGCAGCATCGCGCGGATGATCTTGTCGAACGTCAGTCCGATGGATGATCGGACTTCCACCTGGTTGATCCCGGGGAGGTAGTACTCGACCGGGTCCTCGGCTGTGATGATCTTCCGATCAGGTCGGTTCAGCTCGCCCAAGGCGCTATATAAGGTGGTGGTCTTTCCGCTACCGGTCGGTCCGGTGACCAGAAAAATGCCGTTGGGTCGGCGGATGATGTTTTGGAAGGTTCGGTATTTCTCCTCACTGAACCCCAGATTCCGGATACCGATACGGATGTTCTCCCGGTCCAGAATTCGAAGTACGATCGCCTGACCGTGGTGGGTCGGTAAGATGCTGACCCGCATGTCGAATTCGCGACCCGAAATGCGCGTCTTGATCCGACCGTCCTGGGGACGACGTTTCTCGGCGATGTCCATCCGGGCCATGATCTTGATACGCGAAACGATGGCACCCAGGAGTCGCCGGGGTGGACTATCGCGCTCGATCAATTCGCCGTCGATTCGGTAACGGATGCGGACCCGATCCTCGAAGGGTTCGACGTGGATGTCGCTGGCGCGCATGTTGACGGCTTCGCTCATCACCAAATTCACGAGTTTGATGACGGGCGCGCTCTCGTCATCTTCGGCGACCATCGCCTCCGCGGCTTCCGTTTCCGTGAAGTCGATCGCCGTTTCGGTGAATTCCTGCAGCATCGAGTCGACCGACTCGGTTTCGCTCTGGCCGTAATGGCGGTTGATGGCGGTCTGAATCGAGTCGATGGGAGCAATGGCGACCTTGATGTCGCGATTCAAAATGAACCGCAATTTGTCGAGCACTTCGACAGCCATGGGGTCGCTGACCGCCACCAGCAACGAATCATCTTCCAAAGCCAGCGGAATCACCATGTTTTCGCGGGCCACCGACTCGGGCACGAGCTCGATGACGGCGGGGGAAATCTCTCGGCCATCGAGACTGATGAACTCGTATCCGTAGGCGTCGGCCTGCGCCTGACCGACAATCGCTCCGGAGACGTAGCCCAACCGCACCAGCGCATCGCCCACGCCGATGCCCATGTTCGAGGCCATATCTTCGGCCTCGGAGAGCTGATCGCCGCTGATCACGCCCTGCTTGACGAGTTTTGCCAGCCAATCCACGGCCATAGAAAACCTCGATGCACCGACGACGTGGGTGCCGACGGTCCGCACGGAGAGCGAATCGAAAGCCTTCGTGAACGCGGTCGCAGGCAACGCTAAACCGGCGCCGCGGTCGGCACCGGGTCAATCAATTGGTCAATCTGCGACCGGAAGCGATCCGCACTCGACGTGTGAAACACGTCCGTTCTGACGCCCGCCGCCGAACGCTTTGGGCCACGGCAAGGAATTGCCCCGAACGTGACACGCTCGATTTTGATGAGCCCGATCTGAAGTGTCAAGCAGCCATCGACTTCGGATGGATGAGCAGAATCCGCGTTCCGTGCGCCGTGTGGGATGATCCACGTCGCCGCCCCAACTTGCCAAACTCCACCTCTGACGCATACCCTGACGTCGCGCTGCTCCTGACCCGAACCACAGATCGTGGGCTCCCGAAATTCGATCGGTCGACCGTGCTCGATGACCTTTACCGTGACGTCGCCCTTCAAGCTGCCCGCGCGGGTGGTGAGGTGCTCCGCCAATGGTCTCAACGATTCACCGTGCGCGAAAAGGGGCCCGCCAATCTCGTGACCGAGGCCGATTTCGCCTCACAGGAGACGATCGTCGGGATCATCCAGTCGCAATTTCCCGATCACGGCTTCCTCGGCGAAGAAGGGTTAGACCGGCCTGAGGCGGGGCAACCCTTCCGCTGGATCATCGACCCTTTGGACGGAACCGCGAATTACGTACACGGCTTCCCGTACTTTGCCGTTTCGATTGGTCTGGAGCGCGCTGGCGAAATGCTCGTCGGGGTGATCTACGATCCGACGCGCGACGAGATGTTCGTCGCTCAAAAAGGACGAGGGGCCTGGCTCAATGACGCGAAGATCCGACCGTCGTCGGTCGTCGATTTGGAAAAGGCCTTTGTTGTTGCCAGTCTTCCCTCGGCGGTGGATGCCGACCATCCCTCGGTGGGGCGCCTGTTACGCGTCCTGCCGCATGCTCAAACTGTGCAGCGGACGGGATCAGCGGCTCTCAATCTGGCTTACGTCGCGTGCGGACGCATCGATGCCTTTTGGTCGACCAGCCTCAAGCCTTGGGACGTTGCGGCCGGGTTCTTGATTGTCGTCGAGGCCGGGGGTGGAATCACGGGGACGGGTGGTGCAACGTTCGACGTAAACGTGCCCGATCTACTTGCCAGCAATGGATCTCCGATTCATTCCCAATTAATTGACTTACTGACTGAGCCGCTCGAGTCGTAAGGATTATTAGGAATGCGCGGCAGCCGCTGCCCAACCCTTGCTCCGTTCGATCCTTAGTGCTTTTTCGAGGTCCGGCAGGCGACTATCATGGAAGGGAGGGATCTGCCGCCCTCTCCTCATCTTTATGCACAGTTCGATCGCTCGAGGAGATTCGTCAGACCCGTAACCTGCTTCGCGCCGGAACTCTTGCGCTCGCGTGCACATCTTGCAAGGAGCCGGCGAAAACGCCATTCGGCAATTCTCAGACACCCTCTCCCGAGAGAGTGGGCAGGCTCGACCAAGACACGCTCAACCCGAGTGTCTATTGTGACACATCGAGACCTCAGGATTCTGTTCGCAGCCTGCCTGGCTTGCCTGGCGACGCTGCCCGCCGCTGCGCAGGATCGAGTTGCGCCAACGGTCCGCTCAACATCTGAGCGTGCCGCCTCTGATCGGCCTGTCTCAGAACGGGCCGGCCAACCGCCCGCAACCGCTCCCCGTGCGGGACTCGAGGCGCCGACCTCCCCACGGACGCGACGGACCCCAGCCTTTCCTTGGTCCGCACGTCAATCCGAGGAGTCTGCCGCGGCGGCGGCTGACGACGCTGTTCAGCTTGCACCGCGCGCGGGCGACCTGATCCGTCTGGGCACCAAGGATGGACAGACCGAGTGGTCGATCTGGGGCGAGACCTACGAAAAATTTGTCGAGTTTCTCCGCACCCAAAACGGAGCCGGCCGCTCTGATCCTGACTACAGCATCAGCTCGATTGCCATTCAGGGAGCCGAAGAGGGAGACTGGGCCAAGCTCAAGGCCAAGTTCACGATTCAAGTCGATCGCCCCGACGTGCGGGTCACGGTTCCCGTCGGGTTGCAGGAGGGGTCGGTCGCGCAGGGAATCAAACACACCGGTCCTGGCGAGTTTCGCGCAGCCGACTCGCTCAACCGACAGAAGTCGCATTCGGTCTTTCTGCGCGGTAAAGGTCTGCACGAGGTGACCATTCCGTTCGTCGTGCCGATCCGCCGGCAGCTCAACCAACGGCACTTGCAGTTGACGATTCCGCCAGCCGCCGGCAGCGAGATCACATTAAGAGTCGCCAAGGAACACTGCCAGGCGAAGCCGATCGACGAGGCGTCTGTTCACGCGACGAGCATTCCCAACGGGACGTTGATCGAAGCGGTCGGGATCAAAGGGACATTTGATCTCGCGTGGGAAACTCCGCTGGATGAATCGCACGCGCGGCCGGTGTTCGACGTCTTCAGCAAATGCAGCGTCGCTATGGATCGCGATCGCATTCAATGGAGCGTGCTACAAACCATCGAGGCCAAACAGGGGAACCTGTCTTCGGTCCGCGTTCGCGTGCCGCGCAACTTTTCCCGGATCTCTGGCCAACAGCTTTACGTTTCTGAAGTGCGCAAGTACGGCCTGCCCGACATCGACCCAACTGGATTCATCAAAGTCGATCTGAAAGCGGCCAGCACCGGTCGCATCGAACTGCGTTGGGATGTGGAAGGAGCGCCTCCTGCCAACGGCTTGCTCTCGCTCTCCGGCTTTGACGTGGAAGGAGCGCGCTCTGACAGCGGCGACGTCTCGATCACTCCGACAGAAGGCTTTCACTTCGACTATCGCGGAGGGAACAATATCCGGCGGATTAATGTCTCGACTCTCGGGGCCGGTCTGGCCGAAAGCGCGTACGCAATCTGGCAGCCGTTTCGATTGGACCTGGCGCTCGAGGAAATTCGGCCGCAGTTCTTGGTCGAACCCGCGTACTTTCTGTTGCTCGCGCAGCAGCGGATCGAGCTGACCGTACAGCTTCGCATTCATGTGCGTCAGGGTGCTCTGCGCGAGCTGAAGTTCTCGTGGCCGGAGTGGAAGAAGCAGGGCTGGACGCTCGAGCAATTGCCGGAATTCACTGAACTGATCGAATCCGAGAAATCGGCAGACCACGCGCCGCCGACTGGCAACGCTCCGCGCGACGACTCCCAGCTCCAACTGCGGCTGAACGGCCGACACGGCGACGATTTCGTAGTTGCGTTTCGAGCGTCTCGCTCCGCGCCTGGCTCCGCTACGTCGTTTCCTCTCTCGTTGCCGCAACTCGCTGGCTCCTCGATGACCGGTGGCGTCCTCGTGGCTGCCGACGCAGAGAACATCAAATCAAGTCTCGAACCGCGTGCAGAAACGGTCGTTCGGCTAATCAGTCCCGAAAAGCGCGAGGCGATTGGGCCTCCGGAATCGTTTCGGGGATTGCAGCAGGTCGTGATGCGAATCGATTCGCCCAAAGCGGCCTTCGACGCGACAGTGACCACGCAGCCGCAAAAAATCGAGACCGAGTCGCGTGCCAAGATCGAGGTGCGGGCCGGCCGCCTGCAAGTAGAGCAGCGGATTTCGTACCGCGTGAGTTACGAGCGTTTGTCCGAGGCCACGCTGGTGCTCCCCAAGGAATTGCGTCGCGCGAACGTGCAGTTCACGGTTGATCGCCCCGATCTCGAAGCCAAGATCGAACCGAGCTGGACCAGCGGTGAATCCGACGCTGTCGAGATCGCGCGAATTCCGTTGCCGCCCCAGCCACGAATCGGAGCGTTCGATCTCTATGCGCATTACTCCGTCCGGATGCCCGAGCCACCGAGTCAAGCCGCCGAAATCCCGATTCCCCTGGTCCGATCGCGCGACAACGCCTTTAAGACGTTGCGGGTCGAGCTGCGAGCGCCCGATGACAGCGAGTTTGAAGTCGTCGACGAAGCCTGGATCCCCTCTCTTGCGATCGACAAGGGAAGCACGTACGCCTGGACTGCGAAGGGTGAGCAGACGAATCTGCCGTTACGACTCGTCCGAGTCACGGCCCTGGCTTCGCCCGGCGTGAAGATCAGCCGTGCACTGATCCGCTCGACGCTCGACATGACGGGGACGGCCCAAACCACCGCGCAATATCGCATTCAAGGTCCCGTCTCTCGGCTCGCCCTGACGCTGCCCGCCGGCTCGACGGAGCCCAAGTTTTTGTTGGATCGGCTACCGCTGAAATTAGAGCGAATTCGCGAAGCCCGTCCGAACAGCGGCGAATACTTGCTCGATATCGGCGCCTTGTCGCCCGAGCCTCTGCCCGTGCTTACCGTGCAATATGGTGACCCCGAAGCGTCTCCCTGCGGCTTGATGGGATCTCATCGGCTCAGCGCGCCGGTCTTTCCCGACAATACGACGATCGAATCGACGGTTTGGGAAGTGACAGTTCCTTTTGAACAGTTTCTCTTTTCCGTACCGTCCGGATATTCCCCCGAGTTCCGCTGGCAACGCGACGTCGCCGTGTGGGACCGGCAACCGACGGCGAAAGCGGCTGACCTAGGCCGTTGGTTGGGCGGAGCAGCCCGGTCGACCGTCGACGAGGGAAATGCTTACGCGTTTAGCCGCTTCGGCGCTGCACGCACGATCACGGTTGGCTCGATGGCCGGATCGTTCGTGATCTTTGTCGGTGCCGGGCTGTCGTTAGTCGCCGCGTTTATCCTGTTGCGAGTGCGGGTCGCGAGGAATCTGCTGACGCTGTTCGTGTTCGCCTTCACGGTTGCGATTTTCTGCCTGTGGTATGGGGAGGCGGTCCGCCTGCTGTTGCAGCCGGCACTCTTAGGCTTCTTGTTCGCGCTCGTCGCGGCCGCCGTCGACTCGCGCCTGCAACGACGTCGTGGCCATTTGCTGTTGGAACCGCCCGGCGCGGCCGAGTTCGTCACTGTCGCAACTTCCCCTTCTTCGATCGAACGAAACCTCGTCCCCATCGCCGATCCCGAGGCACCCACCATCAACCGACTCGCCAATCAGGACGGATCTCACGGCTCGCAAGCCGTTTCCGCTTCGGCGAGCGGGAGCCATCCCTGATGTTGGATGGCCGCAACCACAAACCGCGCGAAATTTGTGACGCGTCACACGAACTAACGCGAAGGGCCTGCGTTCGAGCCATCGGTGTCGCTGCAGCTTTCGCTTTCCCACTGATCGTATCGAGTTCTGCGCGCGCCGATTCGGCAACGCCTCCCTCGAAGCCGCCCCAAGTGCGTTTCCTATTTGTGGACGCCGATCACCCCTCGACCTGGCCACAAGGACTCGAACCGATCGCCGCGGGCGAACTCCGGAAATTGCTGGCAGGCGGTAATGCTTCGGAAGCGATGCACGCCACGGTGCAAATCGAACATGCGATTTATCATGCCACGTTGCGGGATGGGGTCCTGACTGACGGGCGGGCCGAGTTGACGCTGGGGAGCGGCCCACGTCCAGCCATTGTTCCGCTGGAACACCCGGGCTCTGAACCTTCTCGCTTAGTCAACTTTTCGCACGTCCGTTGGCAAGAGGCATCTCGCGACGACGTGATCGCGAAAGAAAAAGTCCTCTGCGGCATCGATCGCTCCGGCTGTCGAGTTGTGATCGCGGAAGCCGGTCGTTCACACCTGGGGTGCGATTGGTCGCTCAAAGGGCGGTCGTCGTCTGGCGCGACAGAGTTCGCCCTTGGCCTCCCCCCCGCGGTAGTTTCGCAAATCTTCCTGCAGATCCCGGCAGAACTCTCGGTCGAATGCGACCAAGGGGTATTGGTGCGCGGCCCGAAAGATCCGAACGGCCGCAACGCGTTGTGGCAATTGGAACTCGGTAGTCGTTCCACTTGCCGCCTGCGGGTGCTGGCTAGTGCGGTGCCGGGAACTCAGCGCGTCTGCTACGACCAGGACACCACGTGTGTCGTCGCTGCCGACCGCTTGCGGCTCCAATCAAAACTTCAGTTAGAGGTCTTCGGAGCGCCGCTTCGGACGCTTCGCCTGACTGTTCCGACAGGCTTGCATCTGGAAACGATTTCGTACGGCGACGATTTTCCGTTGTCGATCCCGGCGAGTTCGTCCGACAAAGCCAGAGAGGTTTCACTGGATCTCCCGGAGCGGCTGTTGGGGAAAGGTCGGACGATCACCGTCGAAGGGTCGGCCGCAACTCACGCGAATCAATTATCGATTCTGCCGCAGGTTGATCTGGCAGGCGCCGTGCGCCGCGAGGCTCAAGTGCAGTTGACGATTCGTGCTCCGCTCAAGCTGGTGCGTTTTGGTGGAGAGGCCGCTTTCGCGCAAGCCGAGGCACCCGCCTATTCGATTGATGGGGAAGAGACGTTCTTCCTGCGACAAAACGCGGGCGATCCTCCCTTCAAGATCGAGTTCGCGGAGCCGGCTGCTGTGCTCGCAGAGCGGACGCAGGCCCGGCTCGACTTACGTCGCGATCGTTGCCTTTTGGCGGCAGACGTGGTCTGCACGGCCAGCCGAGGATCGACCTTCTCGGTCACGTTCGATTTGCCGGAGGCGTGGGATGTCACCCGAATTGAAGCAGTGGGAGACGCTTCGCGGATCATCGACGAAACAACACGTCCGGTTGCCGAGCATCGCAAACGGGTGAAGATCGATTTCTTCCGAGCGGTGACCGACCGCGAGGCCAAGCGATTTCGGATTGAAGCCTCGCGTGCGCTTCCCCAATCCGGCGAAGCGATCGCGGTGCCGGTCATCGAGTTTCCCGGCTTCGCCTCGCAAGAGGTCGAAACGCTCGTCGTGCACGGGACATCAATCGAATTGAATCTCAGTCCCGCGCAGGCCTTTGCGGCATTTGATCCGACGGCCATTCTGTCGGCGTTGCCCGATTCTCCCTTGCGGCCCGATCGGTCTGCCGCTGGCGAGACGCAAATGTTAGTGCATCGCTGGACAGCTCAGACTCCCAAAGCCCAGATTACGCTTCGCCGCGCCGAAGAGGTCGCCGCGGCACGCGTCCGGACGTCGATCGAGATCGGCGGTTTGCAAGAAATCTCTGAGCGCGTGGACGCGGCAATCGTCCCCGCTTCTGCGATCGATCATGTCCTCCTCTATCTATCGACGAAGGGCTCGCCCTTTTCGTGGCTCTTGGCGAACCGAGCTATCCAAAGCACGCGACTTCCCGCAGCGCGGCATGCCGAATGGAATCTGCCCGAGGGGGGCGAACTGTGGGATATTCGTCTTCCCGAGCCGTGCAGCAGCGAGTTTCACCTCGCTGGAACGCGACGGACGACCTCGATCGGTGGTGCAAGAATCCCGCTCGCGTTTGTTCCCATCGCACGCACCTTTGACGGTACGGCAGACCTCCACGTGGAGGATGCTGCACAATTCAAGATCGAGAGTCGTGAGGCCCACGTCGTCAGCACACCGAGCAGTGATCGGGGCGTGCGAACATTTCACTACAACCGGCCCGCCGACGTCCTCGTGACACGGCCTCGATCGGCCAGCACGTCGAACAGTGGGACGCGGTTCGTCTCACTCCGATTGACGTCTTTTCTCAATGCGGGCGGAGTCGACGACTTTCATCGGGCCGAATTCTCGCTCACTCCTGAGTCAGCGCCGCAGCCCTTTCGCTTCCGACTCGCCAGCGATGCACGGCTTTCTTCGGTGTCGGTGAACGGTCAACTCGTGCGTGTGCAGCGTCGCGACGAAGACGTCACAGTTCCCGCGCTGCCTGCCGATACGTCCAATCGGATTCAAGTCGAATACAAGACGACTGCTATGCCTCGGCTCTTTCGCGAGAACCGTGCGATCGCCGTGCCGCAGGCGCAGGCCGAGAATTTGGAATTTCATTGGCAGGTGCTGTTGGCCCCAGGCCTGCAGCCGAGCGGACTTCCCTCGGGGCTACGTTTCGATCAGCCACTGCCGACACTGTCGTGGGCTGAGCGGTTGTTCGGTCCCTTGGGGCGGTCCGCCGCCCAGATGCGAATCTCCTCTTTCAAGCCGGATGCTTGGATCGTCGATCTGGCCGGCGTAGATCCCGAGTCGGAGACTTGGAGTCCGCAGGACCGCGAGCGACCTCCCGCGGGCTGGTCGAAGTGGGAGGCATCTGCCGAGGCATTCTCCGGCGATGTGGGTTTGGCGATCTGGCACGAGGGCAAATTTCGCGCGCTGGCTTGGATCGTCTGTCTGGGATGTCTCATTGGCGGATTGGCGGCCGCGCGGTTCGCCTCCCGAGCAGCCTTTCGGTTGGGACCGCTGGCCGTCGCGGGAGGGGCCGCCTTCGCGCTGGCCGCGCCGTCGCCTTATGCCATGCTGGGCGGAGCGTGTGTCTCGGGAGTGGTTCTCGCTTTCCTCGCGTCGCGACCCTGGAAAACCGTCACCGCGCCTGCGGCACCGACCGAAAAAGGTGCGCCACGCCAGGGGAGCACAGTTAGCTTTGAACTGCGGTCACTCGGCGTAATGTTGGCGTTGGCCACTTTCGGCGCGCTGGCCGCTATCGCACAGGAGCCTTCGCCTTCCGAGTCGAAGCCGCGCCGCGTGCCGCCAAATCCTGCGACGACCGATGGACATCGGCCGACGACGGCGTCTGACAACGATTTGATGGTCGTGATTCCCGTCCATCCGGGGCGACTTCCCGGCGCACACAGCGCAGTTGTACCTGGTGATAGTGAGCTGGTTTACCTCTCGTCGGCAGCGCTCGAGACGTTGCGCCGCCTGCCAGGAGCGAACTGTCAAAATGAAGGAACTGTTCTCCTCTCATCCGACTACACAATCGCGCTCGACGAGCGGCAACCGGCAACCATCAACGCGACCTATCGGGTCGCGGTCCTGCCAGGACAGACGAGATTCCTGCTGCTGCGCCTCGGCAACGTGACCCTCGCCGGAGCCAACGCGTGCCAAGTCGACGGCCAACCCTATCCCATTCGCAAAGACACCGAAGGTTTCGTGCTGTCTCTCGATCCGAGTGTCGCGTCACAAAGTGCCGCTGGCGAGCGGTCGTCTTCTGAATCCGCGGGGCGTCGCCCCCCGATTGCGGCCGAGCGACCTTCGTCCGCGACAAACTCGAGCAGCCCGCGGCCGAACGCTGTTGCCGCAACCAAGCAACCGCGGGTCTACGAAATTCATCTCACCTGTTTTCCAAACGGTGACGCCAAGCCGGGACAATTTGAGATTCGGGTGCCCGAAACGGCTCGCACGCTGCTGCGTGTCGAGAAAAGCGGTCCCTGGCCCGTGGTGGCCATCGAGGCTGGCGGGAGCAAGGCCCGACAAATGCGGCCGGGCGATGCGTCGAGCGATGTGGGCCAGGTCAAACGCATTCAAATTAAAGCGGGGCCCTCGCCCGCGGAAACAATCGAAACTCCGATTGCCGCGCAAGCAGTGCAGTTTCTGCGGGTAACGCCCGGGCTCGTCGAAATGGACTGTCGCGTGACGTACGACTGCGCGAACGGAGTGCCCGAAAAGTTCACGTGGTTCGTCCCGGCGGGTGCCTCGATTCGAACTCCCGGTGACACTTATCGGGCAGCGCTGCGTCCGGAAAACGGGCTAACCAACACGACGGCAAACGGCACTCGAGGCGCGCGCGGCAATGCGGCCAACGAGTTGGTCCCCTTGGATTTTGACTGCTCGGGAGCACCGAGCGGCTCGCTCACATTGGTTGCCACGCTCCTCTTGCCGATCGCTCCGAGCCAAAGCACTCTCGGCGCGCCCGCCTACAACGTGCGACTGCCGCGGTTTAACGGAGGCAACGGTGATCCGTCGGGAATTACGATTACCTCGAATCAAGTGGGCATTTCGGCACCCCCCGGTCTGCGGGTTATTGCAGTGACGGCGGAGCCCAATCTGTCGCGTACGACCAAGGCCGATCCGACTTTTCGTCAAGAATCCTTCGGCACGCGCAAAGAGCCGGACCTGATCTTTGATTGCCAGGATATCTCGGTGCTGCCGCTACAACTCGCGGCGGCCCTGCCGACGCACAAGGTCCGACTGATGACGCACGAAGCGCACATCTCGTCCGACCACATTCAATGGAAGACGACGGCCGAAATTCGTACCGAAAACGCCCCCGCCTTCGTACACGTACTGCACGTCGATCACCGCCTCAAAGTCGATTCCGTCTCCGTTCGCGAGGATGGGGTCGAACGACTCGTTCGCTTCAGTCAGAGCGACGACGAAGTCACCGTGTTCTTGAGGGATCGGGCGGCGGCCACGCAAGACTTGGTGCTGACCGGCCACATGCCGCTCGACGCGGGCCGCGCGACGAAGCTTCCCAACGTGAGTCTCACGCATGCCGTCGTTTCCGAGGCACGTCTGGCGATTTCGCATGATACCGACGTCGACATCGCCGTCTCCGACACGCCGGGCGTCGTCCGGCTAAACAAAGGCCGGATGGCAGCGCCTCAGCACCCGGGCGATGTTGGGGCAACTGCAAACGTGCTCGAATACGCGCTATCGAATGATCCCGCAGTAGCGAACAGTGCTCCGACGCCCGAAGTTCGCGTGATTCGGCGACCGGAACCGGCGCGGCTCGGTGGAGCGCCCGCTGCGATGGCGACAAAGAACTCGCGATTGCCTGTCGTCGCTCCGCAGCGATCCACCAAAATGACGTTACCCGCTCCGCAAACGCCCGAAGCCGCCGTCGGCGAATCGGCCAAACAAAAGCCCCGAGTCGACGCCGTCGCCACGCTGGAGATCCGCCGCGACCGCTCGGTCGTGGGCTCGACCCACGTGCTCTTGGAACAATTCGTTGAACCGTCGCTGCGGCTCCTTTGGCCCGAGTCGACCGTGTTGCGCGGCGCGCTCCTCGATGGCCGGCCTGTTCAGCCCACGGTGAGTGACGGTTGGATCTCCTTCGCGATCCCCTCGGAACCGCTCCAACACCGGATTGCTCTGCACTGGGAGACCCGCAACGGATCGTCGCTCACCGCGCTGGCCCACATTCGTGAAGCGCTGCCTGTGCCGATCGACGGCTGGGTTAAGAGCGTTCTGATCTCCGTCGCGGTGCCCCCCGGCTTTCGGACGTGGGCCCCCGCACATTTCTCAGCCGTCGATCCGCCAACCTTTGATCGACTCTGTGACGCCATCCGATCGCCAGATCCCGGATCGACAATTGAAGAAAATCGCGGAACAACCAAGCCAGGGCCGGGCGAGACATCGGCGGACGCTCACCTGCTAGGCCGCCTGGACGTCGACCCGTCCGGCGCCTCCTTGTCGACGTGGACCGTCGACACGTTCTGGCTTCGCGTGCCCCTGGCGGCGGCAATTTTCGCGCTGATTGCGATCGCCGCGGCGCATCCCTACGCCGCACGCCTCGGCGCCTGGGCACGCGGACATGGTCCGCTAACGCTGGCCGTGGTTGGCCTCGCTTGGTGGTATTGCCTCGCGCCGCGCGCCGTCGGACCGTTGTTGCTGGTGATCGCACTGGGGCTGCTGATTGTGCAGCTGCGGCGACGTCCCTCAGCAAGCGCGCGTGCTGTGCCCAGCACGCTCCAATTCCCCACGGGGTTGGACGTTCGCTGAACCGACCTGGCACCGGCCATACTGTCATTCGGCGCTCCCCGCGTGGGCGCTCGAGGCAGAATCCGGCCGGTTGAAATCCAAGCGCGGACCTCCTAAGACTAAGGCACTATGGCGCGCATCAACGATCACTACCTCAAACTTCCAGCCGCGTATTTGTTTCCAGAGATCGGGCGGCGGGTGGCGCGGTTTGCGGCCGAGCATCCCGAGGCGAAAATCATTCGTATGGGCATCGGCGACGTGACCGAGCCGTTGCCGCCAGCCGTAATCGAAGCCATGCACAAGGCTGTCGATGAGATGGGCCGCCGCGAGGCGTTCCACGGTTACGGCCCCGAGCAAGGCTACGACTTCCTGAGGTCGGCGATTGCCGAGAACGACTATCGAGCGCGGGGCGTGAATGTTTCCGCCGACGAGATCTTCGTCTCGGACGGCTCGAAGTGTGACACGGGCAACATTCTCGATGTGTTCGGTCCCGACAACGTCGTGGCGATCACCGACCCGGTCTATCCGGTTTACGTCGACACAAATGTGATGGCGGGCCGCGGCGGTCGACTGGAAGAATCGGGGCGGTTTTCGGGCCTCGTCTATCTTCCGGTCACGGCCGAGAATGATTTTGTTCCCGCGCTGCCGACCCAACACGTTGATTTGATCTATCTCTGCTACCCAAACAATCCGACGGGAACGGTCACGACTCGCGAGACGCTGACTCGGTGGGTCGATTACGCGAAGCAAAACGGGGCCATCATCCTGTTCGACGCGGCCTACGAAGCGTACATCGGAACGGCGGACATCCCCCACTCGATCTTCGAGATCGAAGGCGCGCGAGACGTGGCGATCGAGTTTCGCAGCTTCAGTAAGACGGCCGGGTTCACCGGCGCCCGGTGTGCGTTCACGGTGGTTCCGACGTCGCTCTTGGCTAGC
>DASRXU010000114.1:0-23065 GCA_035687365.1 Planctomycetaceae bacterium
TCTTGCGTCAACAAAGGCCGACAAACCGATTGGCCCGATTGTCGGATGTGGCCGAAAGACAGTCACCTCTGCCGCCCCACAAATGTGCTAACTTAACAGCACTTGCCATCCTACTAGCACCCGAGGTGAATGTCCAAGGAATCTCGAAAGAATTTCGCGGCCGGGGCTGGGCCGGCCAGCGTGCCAAATTATTGGCCGATCAGCCTCAGAAACTCGTCTTCGCTGATCACGGGAACATTGAGTTTTTGGGCCTTTTCGAGCTTACTCCCCGCATCTTCCCCGGCAACCAGGTAATCGGTTTTCTTGGAAACGCTGCCGGCCACCTTGCCCCCCTGCTGCTTGATGAACTCGACGATTTCGTCCCGTGTGAAGCGGCTGAGCGTTCCCGTGACCACGAACGTTTTACCCGAAAGCGGGCCTTCGGGACGGGGCGGCCGGGGAGTCACCGGGGCACCGAAATTGAGTCCCAGCTCCCGCAATTCCTCGACGATCTTCTGGCCGACCTCAGAGCTGAAAAATGTGAAGACCGACTTGGCGATGACCGGACCGATGTCGGCCACCTCAGCCAGCGATTCCTCCGATTGCTTCATGATCTCGTCGAGCAGGCCAAAATGTTCGGCCAGCACCTGGGCGTTGCGGCTGCCCACATGCCGGATGTTGAGCCCCACCAGCAGCCGCCACAGCGGTCTCGTGCGCGATTGTTCGATTCCAGCCAGCAAATTGTCGACGGACTTTTCGCCCATCCGCTCCAGATTCACTAAGTCATCCCGACGCTCTTTGAGCCGGTAGAGATCGGGAATGCCACGGACCAAACCGGTCGTCGTGAGCTGCTGGACCAGTTTGTCTCCCAGCCCTTCGATGTCCATCGCACCGCGCGAGGCAAGGTTCTGCAGCGTCTCGCGCAAGCGGCCCGGGCAGTCGGGGTTGGGGCAGCGAATGTAGACGCCATCTTCGTCGCGGACGACCGGCGTTTTGCACTCGGGACAATTCTTCGGAAAGTGAAAAGCTTTCTGTGTTCCGTCTCGGCGATGCAGTTCGACTCGCACCACGTGCGGGATCACCTTGCCCGCCTTTTCGACGACGACCCAATCGCCTTTCATGATTCCCAGCCGGCCGATCTCGTCGGCATTGTGCAGGCTGGCCAACGAGATGGTGCTGCCGGCGATCAGCACGGGTTTGAGGATGGCAAACGGCGTCAACGTGCCCGTCTTGCCGACATGCACGTCGATGTTTTCGACGAGCGTCGTCTCCTCGTACTTCTCCCATTTATAGGCGACCAGCCAGCGCGGGCTCTTGCTCGTGCGCCCCATGCGAACGCGCTGGGCGAAGTCGTTGACCTTCAGCACGATTCCGTCGACCTCGAAGTCCAACGTGTGGACCTCTTTCGCCATTTCGTTGGCCGCCTCGCGGGCCTTCTCGATGCCGGCGCACAATTGAAAGTTAGGCGTGGTCGGAATGTCCCACTCCCGGATCGATTTCAAAAACTCCAGGTGCGTATGGAATTCGATCCCCTCGACGGCCCCGGTGCCGTGCGCGAAGAATCGCAGCTTACGTTCGGCCGACAACTTGGGATCGAGCAGCTTGAGCGCACCCGCGGCCGTATTGCGCGGGTTGGCGAAGGCTTCCTGACCTTTGCCCGTCCGGTCCGCGCGCAGCTTCGCAAAATCGCTATTGGAGATGTAGGCCTCGCCTCGCACTTCCAGCAGAGCCGGCGGCTTCTTCGTCCGCAGGCGCAACGGAAGGCCGCGAATGGTCCGCGCGTTGTTCGTGATGTCGTCGCCGCGGGTGCCGTCGCCGCGCGTGACCGCCTGCACCATTAGGCCCTTCTCGTACGTCACGGCAATTGCCACGCCGTCGACTTTGTATTCGACCGCGTATTCAATCGGCTCGCCGGCCACCAGCTTGCGAATGCGGGCGTCGAACTCGTCCAGCTCGGGTTCGTCGTAGACGTTGTCGATCGAGAGCATCGGGATCCGATGCTCGACCGTGTTGAACCCTTCGACCGGAGTGCCACCGACTTGCTTCGACGGGCTGTCGGGCGATTCGAACTCGGGGTGCTCCGACTCGAGTTTCACCAGCCGAGCCATCAGCTTGTCGTACTCGAGGTCGGTGATCTCTGGTTTCGCCTCGACAAAATAGAGCCGATTGTGCCGCCGCAATTCGTCGCGGAGCTTTTCGATTTCGGCTTTGACCGAACTGGCCATCGGGCTTTCTTCTCGGATCGAAAGACGCTGAGCTAAGGTTGATCG
This sequence comes from Planctomycetaceae bacterium, assembly GCA_035687365.1. GTDB lineage: Bacteria > Planctomycetota > Planctomycetia > Planctomycetales > Planctomycetaceae > DASPSM01. The sequence continues at coordinate 2,250 of DASRXU010000114.1, forward strand.
AAGGGTACTGCCGACGGCTCGGACGCCGACACGTCCGACTTCGAGTGTTCCGATTCGAGCAAACCGGATTCCAACAGGGCCGCCATCTGCTCTTGGATTCGCCGCCGCGATTCGCGCCGTTCGACGATCACCACAATTATGGCGACAACCAAAATCGCCACAACTTCGACGCCGAGCATCAACATTCCGTGCAGATCGAAGAACTGAGCCAACAGCCCGGCTTTCGGATTGAGGGCGCTCGTCAGCATCAAGAACACGGTGAGCACGAACAGCCCGCAAGCTGTCAGCAGCAGGTTGGTCCAGCGGCTGCGTCGAGTCCTTCCGTCGGTCGGCGTCACGTCGACTCCTTCGGCACGGCCGCGAGTTGCAGGTCGTAGTCGGCCATCATGCGGGCCAGTTCGCGAAACGTGACGCGCGGCTGCCAGCCCAGATCGCGGCGGGCCTTCGACGCGTCGCCGCAAATGCTCGCAATGTCGGTCGGTCGCAGAAAGGCCGGATCGATCGTGACGTGTGCGGACCAGTCGAGGCCCAGGTGAGCAAAGACCTCTTCCCCAAACTCTCGGACTGAGTGTGTCTGCCCGGTCGCGATCACATAATCGTCCGGGTGATCCTGCTGCATCATCAGCCACATCGCTTCAACATAGTCCCCGGCAAAGCCCCAGTCGCGACGAACCTCGACGTTGCCCATCGCCAATCGTTCGGGGCTGCCCAGTTTGATCCTGGCCGCGGCCGACGTGATCTTTCGCGTCACGAAATGCGGAGGGCGGCGCGGCGACTCGTGATTGAACAAAATCCCACAGCAGGCAAACAAGCCAAACGCCTCGCGAAAATTGATCGTCTGCAGATGGGCCAGCACCTTCGAGCAGGCATACGGACTGCGGGGGTGCAAGGGGAACGTTTCATTCAGCGACTCTTGCCCGGTCGAGCCGAACATTTCGCTGGTCGACGCTTGATAGAAGCGGACGTCTCGTCCGAGCCGGTCGCGATGACGCCGCGCGGCCTCGAGCAGGCGAATGGCGCCGACGCCGTTCGCCAGCGCGAATTCGACCGGATCGTCGAACGACGCGGCCACCTGGCTCAGCCCGGCCAGATTATAGATTTCGTCTGGCCGAATCTCGTCGAGCAATTCGTCTACAGGCACCTGAGCCAGATCGAGCTCATAAGAACGCGTACAGAGGCCCCCGTCAGGCCGCTTGCCCGGCCGGTCGATGCCGTAAACTTCGTAGCCTTTGGGCCGCAGTAGCTGCGACAGGTAGAACCCGTCCTGCCCTGCGATTCCCGTAATCAAGGCAACCCTGGCCACGCGTTGAGGATCCGGCGAAGATGGAGGGTCGAAGAATACCAAGCGACGTTGAACGCTCTCTCCAGGCAATTTTAGCAGGCCCAGGGTGTCGACAATACAAGCCCCCACACCTCTGCGCCCGCGTGTGCGCGACCGATTGTTTCTCGTCGCGCAGATGCTGGCGTTCGCAGTCGGCCTACTGCTCGCAATTCCGACCGAGATCGCTCGAGCCCGCTTGGCGCTCGGCGACAAATACGGCTTGTTGACCTGGTTTTTCGAGTTTCATCTCGATACGACGCTCCCGTTCCTGTTGCTGGCCGTTGCGCCTATCTGTTGGTTTCTGCGCCGAAACTCGGCAACCATCGCAACGCGGCACGAGGCTTCCGAGAGTGCAGTCGTTGTGACGCCTGCCACAGTGACGGACCGAGCCGCCTGGGTGATGGCCCTCGCGTGCGGGCTGACTTCGCTCGCCGCGAGCGCCTGGGTCGCTTCCCGCCCAGCCGGAGGCGATCTCAATCTTCGTTTCGGCGACCTGCCCCCCGCTTACCACGACGAATTCAGTTACCTCTTGCAGGCCAAGACATTCGCTGCCGGTCGACTCTCGTATCCCGGTAACCCGCAGCTTCCCGAACTGTTCGATCAGATGCACGTCGTCAACGAGGGGCGGTTTGCCAGCCGTTACTTTCCGGGCGTCGGTGCTTGGATCACGCCGTTCCTGGCCCTGGGACATCCCTATTGGGGACAGGCGTTGGCCGGGGCACTGGCGGCGTTCTTCACCTTTTGGGCCGGTCGCGAATTAGCCGGCAATCGAGTCGGCCAGCTTGCCGGCTTGCTGACTGCGTTTTCACCCGGCCTGGCACTCTTTGACAATCTCCTCTTGTCGCACCCGCCGACGATCGCCGCGCTGACATTGTTTCTGTTCACATTTTTGCGGTTCATGCGCACGGATCGGGGTCTCGACGCCTTTTGGGCGGGCTGCGGGCTGAGTTTTGCCATGCTTTGCCGCCCGATGACGGCTGCCGGCTTTGGCTTGCCGTTCGGCGCTTGGTTCTTGTGGCAACTGGTGCGCCCGACTTCCTCGTCGTCGGCAAACACTACGCGTTCAGTCGGACGATTACAGTCGGCGGCGTGCTTGGTCGCGCCGCTGTTACTGGGGCTCGCGCTGATGTTTTTCTACAACCGCGCGATCACGGGCAGCGGACTGCTTTCTCCTTATCAACTCTACAACGACGTCTACACCCCGCGGCACGTTTATGGCTTCAACAACGTGACGCGGGGCGAACGCCGAGTCGGGCCGCGCGTGATGGAAACCTACGATCGCTGGGCCGAGAACCTGACGCCGCGCCTCGCGCTTTCCAACGAACGAGAACGGCTGGAATCGAGTGCGCGATGGACACTCGGGCTGATCCCCCTGGCGATGGCCGGCGTCGTGTTTCTCATTGCCGTGCTCTGGCGAACCGAGCTGCGCTGGAAATTGATCGCCGCGTCCGTCCTGTCGCTGCACGTCGTCCACGTTCCGTATTGGTTCGTAGGCATCATGGGCTGGCACTACGTCTTCGAAACGGCCCCGCTGCTGCTGTTGCTCTTCGCGATCACGTCGCGCGAGCTGGCCGGCGTGTGGACCGCGAGCGGACGCGTCGCCATGCCAATTTGGTGGGCCGCATTCATTGCCTCGGCGGTCGTGACGAATTGGATTGCCTTCGATCCGTTCTGGTCGGAAGCGCGGATCGATGGCGGCGTCGAGGAGGTGGCGTTCGCGCGCCTGCGCTACGAAGGATTCCAGCGGATGCTCGATCAACTCGTCGCGCGGCGTCCGGCGTTGGTGCTCATCCAAGGCGATCCCGCCGATCGCAGCCTCGACTATGTCTACAACGATCCCACGCTCGACGCCCCGCTACTCCGCGGCCGCTATCGGCCGGGCAAAACGGGTCCCGCCGCAGTGCGGGCGGCGTTTCCCGATCGTACGCTGTATCTGTTCGACGCCAAATCGGGCCAGTTGCGGCAGTTGACGCCGTAACTACGGGCCCACCGGAGGCAAGCGCTACTCCTCTTCCTCCTCGTGCTTGTGAGCCGCGGCGGCCACGATCTTCTGCTGCTCGTTGGGCGGGACGACGTCGTAGTGGCTGAACTCGATCGTGAATGAGCCCTGACCGCCCGTCATGCTCGAGAGCGAGCGGGCGTAGGTCATCATTTCCGACAGCGGCGCCTTCGCCCGGATCACCTGGAAGCCGCCCGGCGCATTGTCCATGCCTTCGACCCGGCCGCGGCGGCCGTTCAGGTCGCTGGTGATATCGCCCAGCTTTTCAGCGGGCACGGTGATTTCCGCGGTCACGATCGGCTCCAACAACACGGGTTTCGCCTCGCGAAAGATGTTGCGAAAAGCCATGCTGCCCGCGGTGCGAAAGGCCGTTTCGTTGCTGTCGACGGGATGATCCTTGCCGAAGAACAGTTCGCAGGAAACATCCTGCACCTGGAAGCCGGCGATGACCCCCTTCTCCATCCGTTCCTTCACGCCCTTCTCGACGGCCGGGATAAAGTTGTTGGGAACGGAGCCGCCGCTCACCCGATCGACAAAGCACGAATTGAGCGCGGCATCGTAGTGGAACTCGCGCATGCTCAAAAAGCGATCTTTCGTGAAGAACTCTTCCGGCTTGACGCCGCGCGGCACTGGCGCAATCCGGATGTGCACTTCGGCGAATTGCCCGGAGCCTCCCGACTGTTTCTTGTGCCGGTAAAAGCCCTCGGCGTGCCCAGCGACCGTTTCGCGATACGGAATTTTCGGCGCGTGCGAAATCATTTCGACCTTGTCGCGCTTATGCACGCGCTCCTGCATCATGTGCAGATGCAGTTCGCTCATGCCGTGAATCACCATTTCCTTCGTCTGGGATTCGCGAGTCAGCGTGAAAGTTTGGTCTTCCTCCGTGATCTTGTGCAGGGCTCCGGAAATCTTCTGCTGGTCTGCGCGGCTCTTGGGTTCGACGGCCAGGCCGATCATCGGCGTGGGAAACTTCAGCGGCGGCATCTTGAACGTGCCGGCATCCTTCGTGATTGTGTCGCCCACGGCTAGATCTTCGACCTTCACGACGACCGCAATGTCGCCGGCCAAGGCGTCCTCGAGGGCTACGTGTTGGTGCCCCTGCATTTCCATGACCTGGGGAACTTTGATCGCCTTCGCCACGTGCGAGTGGATCGACATATCCTTCTTGAGCGTGCCCGAATAAATGCGGATGAAGCTCATCCGCGCCACGAACGGGTCGATGCGTGTCTTGAACACCTGCGCGACGAGCGGCCCTTCGCGATCGGGCTTGAGCGTGACCTCCTGTCCGCTGGCATTGGTCGCTTTGCGCGGCAGCTCGGCCGGCGAGAGTGCATATTCGGCAATGGCATTCATCAGCTCGGCAACGCCGACGCCCGTCTTCGTGCTGGTGAAGAAGACTGGAATCAATGTCCCGGCGGCAACCGACTTCGAGAGCGCGGCCGAGATCTCCTCCGGGGTGAGCTGCGCCCCTTCGAGGTATCGCTCCATCAGCGCCTCGTCCGCCTCGACGATGGCGTCCATCATCGGCTGATTCCATTCCTTCGGGTCGGCGACGGCTTCCGCCGGCACGGTCCCTGGAACTTCGAGCGTACTGACGACTCCGCTGAACTTCGCGCCCAGGCCGACGGGCACATTCATCGGCACGCAGGCGCTGCCGAAAGTTTCGCGAATCGAATCGACGATCCGTTCGAAATCGATGTTATCCAGATCGCATTTGTTGACGACGATCATCCGGCCGAGGCCTTCGTCGCCTGCCAGGTTGAACGTGCGCCGCGTGTTGACTTCGATGCCGGCGGTCGCGCTCAACACGGTGATCGCCGTTTCAACGGCCCGCAAGCTGCCAATCACCTGGCCGATGAAGTCGGGATAGCCCGGCGTGTCGATGACGTTGACGTATTTGCCGGCGTGCGTGAAATGGGCAACGGTGGAAGTGATCGAATGTTTGTGGTGTTTGGCCTCTTCGTCCGAGTCGAGCAAGCTCGAACCATCATCGACCGAACCGGCCCGGGTGACAGCTCCCGATTTGAACAACAGCAAGTCGGCAAGCGTCGTCTTTCCGACGGCTCCGTGCCCGATCAGTGCCACGTTGCGGATGTCCGCGGCTTGATGTTTGGCCATAAGCGCATGGTTCCTGGCTGATGTGCAAGTTTCCGATAGATGAAGACCGCGAGAAGGGACAGAACTGGCATCTTAACACTGGCGATGGAGGCGCTCAAACGCGCGAGTCTCGGGTGATCCGCGCGACGGGAGGGCGGCGCCTGAAAGTTTGCTCTTGCGCCGAGCGTGGCCTCTCGCATGTCGAGGAACGCTATTTGCATCCTTCGAGAAAGACGTTTGGGCGCAATCCGCGCGCCTGTTTTTAATTGGAAAGAATCGAGCCATGCCAGAACAAGAAACTCTGCGTCGGGCGAAACGAGATAAACAACAAGGCAAGGCCCCGACCACCCAAGCCGGAGAATTCATCCGTGAGGAAATGGACCACATTCGTGAAGGAAAGCATGGGGCTCGCTCGACCAAGCAGGCCATCGCCATCGGTCTCTCGAAAGCCCGACGAGCCGGCGTGAAGCTTCCGCCGCCCAAGAAGGGTGAGGCCTCCGAAAAAACTCGCCAAAGCGCCGAGTCGGCTTACAAAGAGGGGCAGAGCAGCCAGCATCACAAGACGAGCCCTAAGCGCTCGCGTGCAACCTTGCAGGCTCTCAAACGAGAAGGCCACTCAGCCGCCTCCCAGGGACCCCTGTCGCATCAAGCCAAAGAACAGGCGCACCAAAAGACGGCAGCCCAACGTAGTGAGATTGGCAAGAAGGCGGCCCGGACCCGAATGGCTCATCAAAGCCACGCCCAACGCAGCCGGATCGCCAAAAAGGCGGCTCGCACGCGGGCCGGCCGCTGACATACCCGGTGCGGAGAACTCAGGGAGGCGCTTAAAAACCCCCCAAGGGCGGGTTACAATGGGAGGTTGACGATCCTCCCGCCTTTTGGCCCTCAACCAGGGGTCCCGCCCGCATGGTCCGTTTCGCGCTTTCCCGGCCCGCGCCCGCTGCGGTTGCCATCTTGTCCCTATTTTGCGTCGCAATCCCCGCCTTCGTTCAGGCTGCCGGGCCAAAAGCGATTCGAGCCGGCGCTGCGCTGTCTCTCTCGTTTGATGACGCGAATCAGCCTTCCGCCGTGTCGGTCAAACGGGTCGCCGAACCATTGGCCGCGCAAGTCGTGAATGCTCCCGCCCGAGTTCCCAGCCCGTTCTGGAACCGGGCAGGCAAAACGGCCCTGCGGTTCGACGCGGCGAAGCGGCAATCGGTGCGGCTGGTCGATATCCCTTACACCAACCGTCCGGACGCGGTCACGCTCAGCTTCTTTTTTGTCAGCCTGCATCCGGCGACCGACAATCAGCCTCACGGCATTCTGGCGAAGCGATCGCCCGGGCCCCGCGGCACGAACTACGGCATCAATTACGTCCCCGCCAACGACGTCTTCCAACTCTACGTGCACGACGGCGCCGGCTATCGGATCGCCAGCTACAGTGCGAAGAACGTTCTCGGCACGCGTCGCCTGGCCCAACTGACGGCCACGCTAGAAGTCGACGAGGATTCCGCGACGGGCGACGATCTGGATCTTTTCGACGTGCGAGCCCGATTGTTCGTCAACGGCGAGCCGGCCACTCCCAAAACCGTCGGCGGCGCGGGACGAATTCACAATCAGGACGTCTGGTTCACCCAGGTGAACGCGGCCGGTTTGCTGAACGACGCTCCCCTCACGCTCGGCTGCAGCTCGCCCGAGCTGGAATCCACGAGCGGCGTCCTCGACGAGTTCCTGCTCTTCACGCGGGCGCTCTCGCCCTCGGACGCTCGCCAACTATTTCTGGAAATGGCCGGGCCGCGCGGCCCCGAGCTTGCCAAGCGCGAGCTGCAACCGGTCCGCCCCCTCGATGAGCCGCCGGCCATCGAGTCGCTCTCTCAATTCGGGCTCCAGATTGGCCAAACGACCCGTTTGCGAATCAACGGCAATCGACTGGCCGACAAGGCGCGGGTCGATCTTCCGATTCCCGGGGTCAAGCAAAGCGTGGCCAAAAATTCCGACAACCGGCACCTTTCAGTCGACATCACCGTGCCGGCTGACGCGCCTCCGGGCATTTATCCGCTCACGGTGTTTACAGCCGGCGGCGTCAGCAATCCGATGGGCATCGCAGTCGATGGCTTGCCGCAATGGCTGGTCGGCGACAGTGCCGAAGATCGGCCCGCCTCGCTACCGGCCGCGTTTTCCGGCCTGCTGACCGGACCGGCTCTCAGTCACGTCTACTTTCGCGGTCACGCCGGCGATCGGATGGTGGCCGAAGTCGAAGCCCGACGCATCGGTTCGCGACTCGACCCGGTGCTCGAGTTGAAAAACGCGGGCGGATCGACGATCGCCATCGAGTGGGGCAAAGCGTTCTTACGCGGCGACGCGCGAGCCGAGCTGACTCTGCCAGCCGACGGAGTCTACCTCCTCGAACTGCATGACTTGGCCTACAACGCACCGGCCGAGAGCCCCTACCGATTGCTACTGGGCGACTTCCGCTCGGTCGATTCGTACTATCCGCCAGTCGTTCCCCGCGGCGCCGATTGGCCCGTGGAGCCGGTGGGCTCCGGAATTCCGCCGGGCACAACGCTCGACGCCAATCTGAAAGGCGGTCCGCCCGGTGAACTAGCGAAGCTGCTTCCGTTTCCTGGCAAGCTTCGCGCCTCGGGCCCGCTTCCGCCGTTGGGCATCAGTGATGGCATCGAGGTTTTGGAAGTCCCGCAGCCGAATCAGCAATTGCAAACGATCGACGCCCGGTTCGCCGAGAAACGGCACGAGTCGGTCGCCGTCAACGGCCGGCTCACCAAAGAAGGCGAGATCGACCGCTATCTGCTCGCGGTCACTCCCGGTACTCTGCTCTCCTTTTCGCTCGACAGCCATTCGTTGAACTCTCCCGTCGAGGGAGACGTCTCGATTTTTTCGCATCCCGAACAAAAGCCGATGGGAGGCGACGGGGGCACTCCAGGGGCCGCCGGCAAAGGTTTTCAATTCCAGGTGCCAGCGAACGTTTCGTCGATCGAAGTCGCCGTCCGCGATTTGAACGGCCGTGGCGGCCCGCACTTTGTTTACCGATTGCGAGTCGCGCCGGCTGCCGCGCCCGATTTTTCGCTCGCCTTGTTGGACACGCGGGTGAACATCCCCAAGAACGGCCGCACGATGGTACCGCTGCAAGTCGACCGCAAAGGTTACGCCGGGCCGATCAAGCTGCGATTAGAGGGGCCAAAGGAGGGCGCGACCGGCATTACGATCGCACCGCAGGAACTTCCGGCCGACGGCCAGAGCCGCAAACTGTTCGTCACATTCACATCGACAGGCTCGCAGACGGGTTCCGCCGCCGGATTGCGGATCGTCGGCGAGTCGGTCGGGATCAGTCCGTCGATCCGACGCAGTGCCGTGATTGAAGTGCCCAACCAGGCCGAACTGTCCGGGTTTCTCGACCGAGTTCCGATCGGCGCTCGCTCCCGTTCGCCGCTGCAAGTCGACCTGACGACCCTGCCGCGCGAGTTGTACAAAGGCAGCGTGATCGACTGGCCGATCGTTCTTACGGCCGACAGCAAGCAGGCAATGGGCATCGATGCGGATGCCTGGGTGCGACTATCGCTGGTGTCAACCGAGGTCCCCCGCCCAGTCGATCCGAACAACCCGAACAAACGGCGTGTGAAACCGATGATCGCCGCCATGCCCGACCAGGCGATGCCGTTGGCGTCGGCCAAGGGCAGCTTGAAAGTCGCGGTGCCCGCCGACGTGGCCGAACCGGCCATCGAATTCGTCGTTAAAGCCGACGTCGTGCGGCATCCCTACGCGACCGGCGTTTTCGCAACGACCTACTCCGAGCCGTTTCAGGTGCTGGTGAAAGACAAGCCCGCGCCTGAAAAACCCGCCTCACCAAAGCCCGCGGAAAAGAAACCGGCCGCGCCAAAGAAAGCGGGCTAACGACTGCCGATGGACGGGCAATTCGCTCGCCGTTCGTCCGAGCGACGTTCAGGCTCGGACGCGCGCGTTTGCCGCATCGGCGCATGCCACAGAATCGTGACACACATCACGTGAGTCGCATTCGTCGCGTCGGCTCTTGCCGAACACTCACTCTGCCACGGCTATCGCGCGCTCCAACCCGAGTGCGGTCTCGCCGTTCCGGTGTTCTTTGCGGGGGAAACCAACCGATCGCAATCAGGCGGTGGTTGGGAACCGAAGAAGAGAGGTCGGAGTGCGAGTTCCGCGCTGTCTGATGGTTCGATTTTCGGAGCGATACCGATGAGGCGTCTGACTCCCGCCGGGGTGAGCACGATGATGGTGCTCGTCGTCGGCCTGTTGGTGACGGCTTATTTTGCCAAATTGATGCGGGCCGAAGATTCGCACAATCAAGCGGCCGCACAACCGCAAGTGATCGACATTCGCAGCGTGCCCGTCACCGTCTGCCCACTCGAACCGGGAACCGTGATCACTGCGGCCCATTTGGGAACCAACCGCGTGCGAGCCGAATCCCTGCCGTCGGATGCCCTCTTGCAAGACCGCGCCCTGATCGGCCGTGCTGTGAAAGAACGAATTGCCGCCGGCTCGGCCGTTCGCGCGAACCAACTCTACGCTCCCGGAGAAATTCCCCAGCTCGCCGTCGCTCGGGGAATGCGGGCCGTAACGATCACGTTGACCCAACAGGCCGCTCCCACCGGCGGTCTGCTCAAGACCGGACACTATGTCGACGTCTACCTGACGCCGCAAATCGATTCCGCCAGCGATCCTCGGCTCCGAGGCGGCATGACCCTCACACTCTTCCGCGGCGTGCGGCTGCTATCGATCATGCCCGGCGAACCGGCTGACGATCCGTCCAGCCTGGCGACTCTCGAGCTGACGCCCGAGCAGGCCACCGCGCTGATCCTGGCTCGCGAAAAGGGGCATCTCGCCCTCAGCTACAACCCCGAGGGGAAGGGCAACGGCGGCATCGCTCTGAAGAACAGCGACCGGGCGACCTTCGATGAAATCCTGGGAGTGCCGGCGCCCGCGGCCGCGCCAACTACGACTGGCCCCACTGCGATCGGCCCGGCGTCCACCGTGTTTACCGCCGAGGTCTACAAAGGCACGGCGCGTTCGACTCAGCGGTTCGACGTGAACACCAAGCTCGAAGGGGTTCCTTCGGCTTCCACTCGCATCGGGATGTCGGCACACGCACCGCTTTGGACCCGAAAGTCTCCGGCGAGGTCGCTGCCGGCTGCTGCGTTCGATCGCTTGGCCGAAGGTCCAGCCGGCGCGACTGTCAAACAGTAAGGGAACTCCATGATCGGCCTCGCCTCACGCACGCGATCCGACGACGGGAAGTCGTTGCAAAAACTCACGACCGTGCTCACGCGCCGGATTGTCGAAGCGGTCGATCTTTCGAAGGTTCCCGACATCGACTCGGAAGACCTGCGCAAGCAGGTCGAAGCCCTGGCGACTCAAGTCTGCGCGTCCGACTCGGTCCGACTGCCCGCCGAGATGCGCGAAACGATGGTCGGCGAGATCCTGGCCGAGATCTACGGCTTCGGACCTCTCGAAACACTGATGAATGACCCCCAGGTCAGCGACGTGCTGGTGAATGGCCCTGACAGCGTGTGCGTCGAGCGCAACGGCGTGCTGGAGGAGACGGAAATCCACTTCGCGGACGAGGCCCACCTGCGACAACTGATCGACCGCCTGGTGCGCCGAGCCGGTCGACGCATCAGCGAGCGATCGCCGGTCGTCGAAGCGCAGCTTCCCGACGGCAGCTTGCTGAATGTGGTGCTCACTCCGCCGGCAGTTCGAGGTCCCATGCTTTCCCTGCGCCCCGGTGGTCCCAAACGCGTCGGGCTTGAGGACGTGCTGCGTCGCGGATCTTTGGCACCCGAGATGATCAACTTCCTGGCGGCGGCCGTCCGCGGCCGGCTCAATTTGCTGATCTCCGGAGCGACCGGCGCGGGGAAAACGACGTTGCTCGGGGGCCTGGCCCGATTGATCCCCGAGTCCGAGCGGATCGTCACGATCGAGCGGACGGCCGAACTTCGTCTCGAGCGGTCCGACGTCGTTTCCTTGGAAGCGCGATCCGTGGGCGGCCCGGGGCAGCTACCCGTCACGCTCCGTGAAATCTTGCGAAGCGGTCTGCGGATGCGGCCCGATCGCCTGGTCGTCGGAGAAGTCCGCGGCAGCGAGACGATCGACCTGCTGCAGGCGATGAGTGGCGGTCACCCCGGCTCAATGTTGACCGTGAACGCCATCAGCACGCGCGACGCGCTGGAACGCATCGAACTGCTGACGGCCACGGGCGATGTACGGCCCTCCTCGGGGCTGTATCACCAGATCGCGTCGGCCTTTCAGCTCCTGATCCACGTCGCCCGTTTGCCCTCCGGCGAACGCAAGGTCGTGCGTATCTCGGAACTCTGCGGCTACTTCGAGGGCAGTTACGTGATCGAAGATATTTTCGTCTACCGCGCGGCGGGCACCGACGAACAGGGGCGGGCCCAAGGCCTGTTTTACTCGACCGGCTACGAGCCGCTCTGCCTGCCTCAACTGGCGACCCTGGGACACGCTCTCGACAGCGAATCGTTCGCACCGAAAGAGTTGAGCATCGCAAGTCAAACGCCCGCGTTGATTCAAAACTGAAAACTCGTGGATCACGCGTACATGACGTCGAGCAATACGCTGCCGCGGCTTGAGATCGAGCCGCGTCCCGAATTTGTGGAAATCCTCCGCGACGAGCCGTTCGCCGCGTCGGACGACAATTCCGACGGCCCACAACCGAGCGACAGCACGCAGCAGATTAACCGAGCGTTCGACCGATTGATCCTGCAATCGGCGACACGCCTTTCCGGCCCCGTCGTGCTGCGGCTCTGCTTGCTGGCTGCGCTCGCCTTGGGCGGATCGGCGTTCGTGTTCTCAGGGAACCTCCTGGCAACAGCAGTCGCGACAGGCGCGGGTGCTCTGTTCCCCGTCGCCTTGTTGTCGCTACAACGGGCCCGCCGTCGAACCAAGTTGGCTGAGCAGTTTCCGGCGCTGGTCGAGCAGATCTTGCGCGCCGCACGAGCCGGGCGCGGATTGGACCAAAGCCTCGAGCAGATTGCGGCTCGCACTCCGGCTCCTCTCGGAGGAGAGTTGCGGCTGGCCCTGCGACGTCGGGAGTTGGGGCTCACACTCGGCCAAGCGTTGAGTGAGCTGGGTGAACGCACGGGACTCACGGGTGCCCATGTGTTGGTGAGTGCCATCCGCCTGTCCGAGCAACACGGCGGAGAGCTGAACGATGCCTTGCAACACCTCGCCCAGACGCAACAAACAAGCGCCCTGCGGGCTCGGCAGTTGCGCGAAACAACGGCTGCCGAATGGGCCACCGGCGTGTTGGTGTTCTTGCTGCAAGCGCTTGTCGTCTGGCTCTTCATCGTCGCCGATCCCCAACAGATCTCCCGGATCGCGACCTCGCGCGCCAGCCTCGGACTCGTCGCCGCCGCCGGCGCCATCTTGATCGCGGGCTGGTATTGCGTGCTGCGCCTGTCTGCCGCACGGCGGAGCACCTGACATGATCAAGCCAATCGCACGCTCGGAGAGTCGCCGCGCAGAAAATGATCGCTCCCGCCGTGCCCCGCGCGAGTGGAATCCTGATCGCGTCCTGAAGCGACTTTCCTCGCAGCCACTCGACGAGCGGATGCTTTCCGCTGCCGAAGGCGAGAATTCCGCTGTCGCCCACGTCCTGAAGTGCGTCGCGCTAGCCTTGCCAGAGACGCCTGCTCACTCGGAACGAATCCAAGCCGATCTCAAACGGGCCGGAGATTATCAGCCGCTAGCCCCTCAAAAGCTGGCGACAATCCGTTACGTCGGGATGATAGTCTCGTTAGTCGTGTTCGGCACGCTGACGCTCTACGTTTCCCCGCAGTCGGAACCTTGGTCGATGGCGGCTCTCCTGATCGGAATGCTCGCCGCCTGGTGGCTCCCCGTCTGGCACCTGCAACGCCGCGCGTCTCGGCGGACGCACGCCATCGAGCTGGGGATCCCCGATCTATTGGACCTGTTGCGCGTCTGCGCGAGCCAAGGGCTCACGGTCCCCGTCGCCCTCGCAACAGCCAGCCGCGAACTGCGACCCATCCATCCCGCAATCGCTGACGACCTGGCGATCGTCTGCCGACAGGCAGAACTCACCTCGCTGGCGCAGGCCCTCGAGGCGTTTGAAACGCGGGTCGACCTGCCGGAGATTCGATCGCTCGTGACGCAGCTCTTGGAGACCGACATGCGGCCCTTCGATCAACCCGCCCTCGTCGGCATCCAGTCGTAGTCCCGCTCAGACTTTCTGAACGATTTTCACGACGATCGCGGATTCCGTCCGACCCAGCTCATCGCGCATGATCGTTTTGACGTGCTCCGGTTTAAGGCCGCCGCTGCCCGATCCGATGAGCGGGAACGCAATCGACCGGCATCCGTGCTCGTGGGCCAGGGTCATTGCGTTTCTCACCGAGTCTCGAACGGACCGCTCCGAAGCTCGCCAGACCGCATTGATCCCCGCCACGTGGATGATGCCCTTGTAGGGCAGTCGCCCGGCCGAAGTGAACACGGCTCCGCCCAGCGGGAGAAGTCCGTGCCGACCAACTTCGCGAAAGGGGGCGATGCCGGCCCTCTTCTTGATTGCGCCGGACACGCCCTGCGGCAAGAGCAACCACCACGGGATAAAATTGCGGTTCCAGGCATTGACGATGACGTCGACGTCCTGGTCGAGAAGATCGCCTTTGACGACAACCACTTCCATCGTCATCGCCCCTCATCCGTCCCGCAGCATCTCCGTCGCAGCGTTCTTGCCACAGGCTCCGATCACTCCACCGCCGGGATGGGCCGCGCTGCCGCATAGATAAAGACCCTTCAGCGGCGTGCGATAGTCGCTAAACCCGGCGACCGGCCGCAGGTTGAAGAGCTGATGCAGAGGCATCGCTCCCTGGAAAATGTTGCCGCCGGTCAGGCCGAAGGTCCGTTCGAGGTCGAGCGGACTGAGCACCTGCCGATGGAGGATCGACGCGGGGACGTTCGGTGCGTGGCGGGCGATTTCGGCAATACAGCGGTCAGCGAACTCTTCCTTGATGTCGTCCCACGTGCCCGAGGCCAGCTTGTAGGGGGCGTACTGCACGAAGAGCGACAGAATGTGATTCCCCGCCGGCGCGATCGTGCGGTCGACCGACGTCGGAATGGTCATCTCGACAATCGGCCGCTGAGAGGGCTGCCCGTATTTCGCGTCGTCGTAGGCCCGTTCGAGATGCTCGAGCGTGCAGCCGATGTGAATCGTGCCCCGATGCTGCGGGCCGATTTCCTTACCCGGCAGGCACGTGAAGTCGGGCAGCTCGCTGACGGCCAGGTTGATCTTCATACTCGCGCTGGAATAGTCAATCCGCCGCACGGCTTCGAGAAACGGCGTCGGCAGGCAGGTCGGGTCGATCAGGCGCTCGAACGTCAAATGGGCGTCGATGTTAGACGCAACACGCCGGGCCGTGAAGTGGCGACCATCGGCGAGCACCACGCCGACGGCCTGGCCGGCGTTGACCTCGATCTTAGTGACGGCAGCGTCTTTCAGGATTTCGACGCCGCGCTCTTTGGCAGCGGCAGCCAGCGCGCTGGTGAGCGCGCCCATCCCGCCTTCGACGTAGCCCCAGACGCCGCGGGCTCCGCCTGAAGAGCCCATCACATGGTGTAACAGGACGTACGCAGTGCCCGGGGCGGAGATCGGTTGAAAGGTGCCAATGATGGCGTCGGTCGCGAGCGTCGCCTTCAAAGTGTCCGACTCAAACCAGCGGTCGAGGATTTGGCGGGCCGGCCCGACGAGCAGCTCGATTGCCTCAGGGATTTGGTCGCCCAACTTCTTGAACGCTCGATAAAGATCGAAAGCCTGTCGGCCATCGCGAATGCGCTTCCCCAAACCGATCGCTCGCCAGGAGCTTGGCAACGGAAGAAGATCGGGGGGCGTCGCGCTCAACACGGGCTCGAGACAGTCGGCCACCCGCGTCAGCAGCGACTCGTACCGCGGATAGGCCTCGGCGTCGCGGGCGGAGAACTTGCCGATCTCGCGCCGGTTGAGATCCGGATCGCTGCCCATCATCAGGTAGTGACCGTCATCGGTCGGCGTGAACGAGGACGGAGACCGTTTGAGGATGCGGTAACCGTGCCGCGCTAGCTCGAGATCGCGCTCGATCTCCGGCAAGAGCAGCGAGACGACGTAAGACGCCGTCGAAACCTTGTAGCCGGGCCAGGGCTCTTCGGTGACGCAGGCGCCGCCGACCACGGATCGCCGCTCGAGCACCAGCACTTTCCAGCCGGCTTGCGCGAGGTAGTTGGCGCACACCAGCCCGTTATGGCCGGCTCCGATCACGATGCAATCGTACATCGAACAACACCTCCGAAGGCAAAGGAGGAAGTGTAGCGGGGAGATGAGGTTCCTGCCGAGCGTCTTCGCCTTACCAACCCGACGCGTAAGCGAGGGAGTGCAAGACCCTCGCTGACGCGTCGGGTTGGTGAAAGCCTCTCGCCCAGACGCGTCAAACGGTCGGCAGGTTCCAGGGGCTGCGAGGGGCGCGTGATAGGAGCCCGTTCGCGTCGTGATCGGCCCCGAAGGTGCCGCTGGTCGGGTCGAAGGCGACCTCGTGGCCGACACGATAGGCGATATTGCCCAGATGGCACAGAGCGCTCGACAGATGGCCGATCTCGATGTCGGCAGCCGGTCGCGAGCGAGTTTTGACGCAGTCGATGAAATTCCGCAGATGGGCGATCGTTTGCTCGCTCGTGTCGGAGGCGATCGTCTCGTTGAGGTCGTAGACCTTCCAGCCCCCACGGTCGACAACCAACGTTCCCGCTTCGCCGTAAAACGCGGCCGCCGCGCTACGACCTTCGATCCCGTGCGTGCTCCAGAGCCGATGCTCCCAGATGATCGTCGCCTCGGGATAGGCGTACTGGACCATCAGCGTGTCGGGAGTTTCCTGGTCGTCGTTGAAATGGAAACGGCCGCCGACGGCCGAGACCCGCTCTGGCAAGTCGACGCCGAGCCCCCAACGGGCCACGTCGAGCATGTGGCAGCCCCAATTCCCCAACTCGCCGGTCCCGTAATCCCAGAACCAGTGCCAGTTGTAGTGGAAGCGATTGGCGTTGAACGCTCGAACCGGTGCGGGCCCCAGCCACAAATCGTAATTGACCCCTTCGGGCACCGCAGCGTCTCGCTTGCGGCCGATCGGTTTGCGGCGATGCACGGTCCAGGCCTTGGCGAGGTGCACCGCGCCGAGGCGACCACTGCGAACGAACTCGACGGCGGTTTGAAAGTGCTTGCCGCTCCGCTGCTGCAAGCCCGACTGCACGACACGGCTGTGGTGCCGCGCGGCGGCAACCATCTGCTCACCTTCGCGCACGTTGTGAGACACCGGCTTTTCGACATACACGTCCTTGCCGGCCTCGCACGCAAGAATCGTCATCGGGGCGTGCCAGTGATCGGGCGTCGCAATGACGACGGCATCAATTGTGCGATCGTCGAGAATCCGCCGAAAATCCGATTCGAACCTCGGAACGCGTCCCGTGATGTCCGAGACGGCTCGGACGGCCGCCGGCCGCAAACTTTCGTCGACGTCGCACAAGGCGACGACCTCGACGTCGGGAAGCGACGCCAAGCCGGCGGCCAATGTCTTTCCCTGGTTTCGTACGCCGATCGTCGCGACGCGAACGCGCTCAGCAGGGGCTCGCTCCGATGGAGCCGCCTTAAGTGACGCGCTGGCGGCCAGGCCCACCATGCCGGCGGCGACGCCCGCTGCGTTCTTGGCACTGGAGCCCAAGAACTGCCGCCGGCTGACTTCGTGCTTACGGAATTGATCGATGTTCATGCAATTCGAGCCGTGTGGACAGAACCTCTGCGCCTCTATTCTACTCCGAAATCGGATCCGGTTAAATGTCCCGGTTCGTTGACTTGGGCCGGAATGCCGAGGAAATTGGGCGTGCGCCCGCAGCGCTTGCAAGGAATTCGTCCGCTTCGAGGGATCGAAGCACCATCGGGCTTACGCCCGACGCTCGCCGGGCATTAACCATTGGCGAGCCGCCAGCGTGACCTGGCGGAGCTTTACAGCGCAACACAACGAAACATGAATTCCCAAACCTACATCCGCGGAACGCTTTGGGCCGGAGGCCTGCTGGTCATCGCGCTGGCCGTCTCCGGGGCCCTGTGGCTGATTCTCGCCTCGCTTGGCGACCATGGCGGCAGCGAAGGCGCGAAGGGCGTGGCGTTGGTGGCGATCGTCGGACTGGTGCTCGACGTCTTGACACTGATTGTGCTGCTAGCGCTGACCGAGCTGAGCCGAGCTACAACTCACCCGGACGATCGCCAAAGCTCGAGAGACGCATAACCGGCGTCGCCTGGCGAAATCAGGCGGGGCGGCTCGTCATTCGCGTAGAGCAGTAACCGACCGGCAAGAGTTGGATCGGTGACGAGCCCCAGCACGGCGTCGGCCATCTGGTCGAGCGTGATGAGCGTCTTGGGAACACCGCGCGATTGCCGCTCAGCCGGCGAAACCGAGGCGACGTAGGTCGCCACCTCGTGGCTGGCAATCCAACCGGGAATCACACAGTTGACACGGATTTTTTCGCTCTCGCCCAACCCGCCGAGAGTGGTCGTTAGCCGGATCACGCCGGCCTTCGCGATGTCGTAAGCCGGCCACGGTGAGTGCTTGTGCCCGTGCCCCAGCGCGGAAGTCGAGCCGATATTCACGATGGCTCCGCCTTTGCGGCGGCGCATCTCCTCGATCGCCAGCAGGGTGGCCCGCATCGTGCCGACGAGCGAAGCCTCGATCGCCTCCACCCAGCCCTCGAGTGGATCGGCGTGAGGCCCGGGTCCGGCGTTATTGACGAGAATATCGACCCCGCCAAAATGTTCGATCGCAAGCCCGAAAAGTTGCTGCAGCTCGGCGTCGTGGGAGACGTCGCACCGATTCGGGATGGCCGCTCCGCCATCGGCCTCGATCAACCGTACCGTTTCCCGAGCGCCCGCTTCATCGAGATCGGAAACGACGACGCGGCAGCCTTCTCGCGCCAATCGTCGAGCGATCACCCGGCCGCAGCCAAGGCCCCCCGCGGCCGTGACGATGGCGACTCTCTCGCGAAGTTCCATAGCCATAACGCCTTCACCACTGGGTGGCACTGGCGGCTTGTCCGGCTTGTCCGCCAGTGGAATCAAGCTTCAAAGGCACACTGCCGGACAAGCCGCCAGTGCCACCCGACGTTCAGCCAACCCTCCTCAACCTAATCCCAAGCCAGCGGCGCCTTCCACGCGTGCTTGAGTTCGCTCAGCGAGGCATCGATCACTGTTGATTGTATCCTGTCGCGCACGACAAGCCGCGATCCCTGAGTCACGGCGCCGAGACAAACCAACGGGACTCCAGCCAACTGGCGTTCAAATTCTTTGCTCTGACCTGGCGGCACTTCGACCAGGAACCGTGTGTTGCTTTCGGAGAAAAGCAACACGGCCGGATCCGCGATGCTACAGCTGGATTGTACGGACCCGAGATCCAAATCCATGCCGAGTCCGCCGGCAAATGCCATCTCGGCGGCGGCGACCGCCAAGCCTCCTTCACTCAGATCGTGACAAGCGCGGACCAACCCGCAAGAAATCGCCTGATGCAGCGCCGCGAAAATCTTGGGAGCCAACTCGAGATCGACCCGCGGCACGTCGCCTCCTTCCAAAGCGTTCACCTTGGCGAAATGGCTGCCACCCAACTCGTGCTGAGTGGAGCCCACGAGATAAATCGCGTTGCCGGCTTCTTTGGCGTCCATGGTGACGGCATGGCTCACATCGTCGATTTGGCCCAACGCGCTGATCAAGAGCGAGGGCGGAATCGCCACGGTTTGCCGCCGGCCCGCAGAATCGACGTACGAGAATTCGTTGTTCAGGCTGTCCTTGCCGCTGATGAACGGCGTCGACCAGGCAACAGCCACGTCGCGGCAAGCCAGTGCAGCCCGCACGAGGCTTCCGAGCACTTCCGGCTTTTCGGTGTTGCCCCAACAGAAATTGTCGAGGATCGCGATTCGTGCCGGGTCAGCCCCCACGGCCACGCAGTTGCGAACGGCCTCATCAATGGCGGAGGCCGCCATCCAATACGGATCGAGGTCGCCGTAGCACGGATTCATGCCGCACGAAATCACGACGCCCCGCATCGAACGCAGATCGGGCCGCACGATGGCCGCGTCCGACGGACCGTCGCTGTGCACGCCGACCAATGGCTTGATCACACTGCCCGATTGCACTTCGTGATCGTACTGGCGGATCACCCATTCTTTGCTGCACACATTGAGCGAACCCAAGATCGCTTTGAGATCATCGTCGAAGCGAGTTTTCGATGGAACGGACAGCCGCCGCGCGGCCGGCGGCGTGTAAGTCGCTTCGCGCACCACCGGCGGACGTCCGTCGTGCAAGAACGCCATCGACACGTCGGCCACCTGCTCGTCGTGATACTTGAGCACGAGCCGGCCGTTGTCGGTGAAGCGGCCCAGCACAGTCGCCTCGACCCCTTCCGCGCGGCACAGCGCGTCGAACGCATCCCACCGATCGGGTTGCACGGCGACGATCATTCGCTCCTGGGCCTCCGAAATCCAAATCTCCGTGTAGGAGAGGCCGGAATACTTGAGCGGCGCCCGATCGAGCCAGACCTCGGCCCCGCTTTCAGCTCCCATCTCGCCCACGGCGCTGCTGAATCCCCCTGCCCCGCAATCGGTGACCGCGGTAAAGAGGCCGCGATCGCGGGCTTCGAGCAATACGTCAGCCAGCATTTTTTCGGTGACCGCGTTACCGATTTGGACGGCGCCACCGCTCGTCGTTTCGCTCTCGTGCGTCAGTTCGCCGGAAGAGAACGTCGCGCCGTGAATTCCGTCGCGGCCCGTGCGACCACCGACGGCGACGATCAAGTCGCCGGGGCGCATGCGCTTTTCCACTTTGTCGGCGGGGATGATGGCGACGTTGCCGCAGAAGACGAGCGGGTTGCCCAGGTATCGCGGATCGAAGTAAACCGCGCCGTTGACCGTCGGAATGCCCATCCGGTTGCCGTAATCGCGGACTCCGGAGACGACACCCTTCGCAACGGTTCGCGGATGCAGAATTCCCGGCGGCAGCGTGTCGTAAGGCGTATCGGGCGGCGCGAAGCAAAAGACGTCGGTATTGCAAACGGGCCGTGCCCCGAGCCCCGTGCCGAGCGGATCGCGAATCACGCCACCGAGGCCCGTGTTCGCGCCGCCGTAAGGTTCGAGCGCCGACGGATGGTTGTGCGTCTCGACCTTGAAGCAGACGCAATTCACGTCGTCGAATTTGACGACGCCTGCGTTGTCCTTGAAAACACTGACGCACCAATCGGCCGCGCCCAGTCGCTCACGGATCGTGCGAGTGGCCGCGAAGATCGTCTCTTTGAGCAGATTCTCGAACTGCAGGTCGCGCGATTCGTCTCGATAATGAACGCGACC
>DASRXU010000115.1:0-1686 GCA_035687365.1 Planctomycetaceae bacterium
CAAAAAAGCGCGACGTTTTCATCGCCCAAGGCCTATTGCTCAAACCATCGCCTATGCTCATACAGCGAAAAAGGGCTGGTACAAGCGGCCGTGTCGAGCAGGAGACAGCGTGCGAACAAAATGCGTACCAGCATGGCGCAACCAGGCGCCCGGCATTGACTCTTTCGACGGCCCCCTCCTAGATGGCCCCGACGGTTCCTCTCACGAGGATCAAGAGGGAATGCGGTGCGGAGGTAATTCTCCAATGCCGCGGCTGCCCCCGCAACTGTAAGCGGTGAATCTTTCGTCAGATGCCACTGGGAAACTCGGTCCCGGGAAGGCGACGAAAGGTAACGACCCGCGAGCCAGGAGACCTGCCGTCAATCGTGGTCACACGCGAGGATGCCGGTCGGGGAGTACAGGCATTAGCTTCACTGGGCTGGGGGCAGCGTGGTGAGACTTCGTTCGCTGTGACGTGCCACTGACGTCATACCGAGGTCCGACCATGCGTTCTATCACCAAAGCCTGTGCCCGGCGCAGTCTGTGGCTCGCGTCCACCGTGCTGATCCCGCTTTCTCCGTTCGCGATTTCAGTCGCGCACGCCCAGCAATCGGCTTCGCCCGATCTGCTGCCGCCGGTTGAAGTCAGCCCGGCCAAGAAGCCGGAAACCACTCACCCCCCGGCCGCGCAGAAGCCGAAATCGCGACAGGCCGCGGCCAAGCCGAACCAGCAGAAGCCGCCGGAAAAGCCGGTCACACCGCAGCAAGGTATTCCCGACACGGCTCCCACCGTCGTCAGCCCGACGGGAATCGTGACCCCCACCAACCAGGTCGCCAACTCGATCACGGCCATCACCGCCCAGGACATCGCGACCCAGCAATACCGCACGCTGCCTGACGTCCTGAACACGGTGCCCGGACTGAATGTGGTTCAAAGCGGTGGGCCCGGCAGCCAGACTTCCGTTTTCTTGCGCGGCACCAATTCCAACCACACCAAGATCCTGATCGACGGCATCGACGTTGGCGATCCCACCACACCGAATGGCGCAATCGACCTTGCGCATCTCCTCATCGGCGACGCGGCCCAAGTCGAAGTATTGCGCGGACCGCAAAGCGGCCTTTACGGCTCCGACGCGATCGGCGGCGTCATCTCGATCATCACGCAAAAAGGCGAAGGGCCGGCGCGCTGGACGGCCTCGAACGAGGCCGGCTCATTCGGCACCTTCAACCAGAGCGTCGGCGTCAGCGGCTCGCAGGACCATTTCAATTACGCTTTCAGCGTGTCCCATTTGGAGGCCAGCGACGTGCCCGTTACGCCGCTCCAACTGCTGCCGCCTGGGCAACAGGCGAACGGAAATAACTACGACAACATGACCTACTCGGCCAAAACCGGCGTCGATCTCAACGAGTACCTGACGTGGAATTCGGTGCTGCGCTATACTGAGTCAACACTGCTCTTTACGGGGACTAATACTCCTGGCCCGAACTTCACCTCCTTGCCGGACGCCGAGCAAAGCCGACAAGGCGTCCACGAGTTCTTCGGACGTGAAGAAGCCGTGTTGTCGTTGTTCGACGGCCGTATCAAAAACTATTTCGGAGCGAACTACTCCCATTATTGGGATTCGGACCAGGGCCCGTTCGACCCGGTTTCGAGCATCACAAGCGGCGACCGGCTCAAATTCGATTGGCACAGCGTGACCGAAGTCGC
>DASRXU010000116.1:0-9765 GCA_035687365.1 Planctomycetaceae bacterium
GGAGTCGATCCAGATAGCGCCAGCCCCACGGATCCGCCCGGTGAAAGTGCGCAGTCGGCCGAAGTTTCATCGGCAGCTCAACCGGGTTCGGTCGCCTTCAATCCTCCGAGCAACCTGGTGGGCGCCGCGCAGGACGGACCGCAGGTACAACTCACGTGGAACACCAATTCCACGACGGGAACTGGCTTTACAATCGAACGCGCGACGGACGCCGCCTTTACCCAGAACGTGATGAATTTCTCCGCGCCGGCCGCGTCGGGAGCAACCGCAACGTATACCGACACGACCGTCGTTGCGGACAACAGCTACTTCTATCGTGTGCAGGCGCTGAATGGATCGGTGACAACCGCCTTCTCCAACGTCGTGACCGAGAACATTCCGGCGCCGCCAGCCACTCCGTCGAATGGGCACGCGACCTCGATCACGGCGACGACTGTAGACCTGGCATGGATCAACAACGCCACCAATGCGGGTGTCTACAAGATTTTCCGCGAAATCGTGGGGGGCACCTTTAGCCAAATTGCATCCCTTCCTCCCACCGCCACCACTTTCCATGACAGCAACCTGACCCCAGGCACTAACTACGATTATCACATCGAAGCGTGGAATATTTCCGGCGCCGCCGACCGCACGGGGGCCGACCTGTTCACCGTTTCACCCGCGATTACGACGTTGAGTGGCGCTGCGAGCACCGGTCAGGTCGGCCTCACTTGGACGGCGCCGGCAGGCGGACCGAACCTGACCTACAACGTCTACCGCGGCACGAGCGCAGGAAGCGAAGCCACCACGCCCGTGGCCACGGGGCTGACGACAACTTCATTCACTGATTCCAGTGTCACGGCTGGCACGACGTACTGGTACGAAGTGACGTCGGTGGATCCACAGAGTCTGGCAACGCCGTCGGTCGCTCCCTTCGGAGAGAGCGCCAGGTCCAACGAAGTCTCGGCCACTCCGTCCAGCCAGAGCAGCAGCCTGGTCCTGGCGATTTCTGCTGGCGGTCCGGCCGCAGGCTCGTTTGTCGCCGACACCGATTTCAGCGGTGGCGTGGTGTCAGGCGGCACGAAGGCCACGATCAAAACGGGCGGCGTGACCAACCCACCTCCCCAGAGTGTTCTCGAGCACGGTCGGTACGGCAATTTTACTTACACCATTCCTAATCTGACGCCGGGCGCCAGCTACGGCGTGCGACTGGACTTCGACGAATACTCCTTCAACTCGGCTGGCTCACGGGTCTTCAATGTCGCCATCAACGGCACGCAAGTGCTGAACAATTTCGATATTTGGGCTGCGGCCGGTGGTTCGGACATCGCGCTGGCGAAATCGTTCACGGCCACTGCTTCGTCTGCGGGGAAGATCACCATCGCCTTCAGCTCGGTGGTCAACAACTCCTTGATCAACGGGATCGAAATCACCTCGAATTCGACGACCGGACTCGGGGCGCCCACTGGCTTGACCCCGGTAGCTGGCAATAACCAGGTCGCGCTGAGCTGGACGCCGGTCTCAGGCGCCACGGGCTACGACGTCTATCGTGGCACCACGAGCGGCAGCGAAACTCTGTTGGCAGCGGGGACGAACGTCCAGACCAGCAGCTTCACCGACAACACGGCCGTTAACGGGACCCAGTACTTCTATTACGTCACCGCGCTCAACGGCACTGCGCAAAGCGGTCAGTCGAACGAGGTGTCAGCCACACCTCAAGTGCCCCAGACCGGTTCGCTGGTTCTGGGCATCTCCGCCGGCGGCCCGGCCGCAGGCTCGTTTGTTGCGGATACCGATTTCAGCGGCGGCGCGGTATCCGGCGGCACGAAGGCAACGATCAAGACGGGCGGCGTGACTAACCCGCCGCCCCAGAGCGTCCTCGAGCACGGTCGGTACGGCAACTTCACGTACACCATTCCGAATCTGACAGCGGGTGCGAGCTATGTCGTGCGACTGGACTTCGTCGAATACACATTCAACAGCGCCGGCTCGAGGGTCTTCAATGTCGCCATCAACGGAGCGCAAGCGTTGAACAACTTCGATATCTGGGCGGCGGCCGGGGCTGCGAATACTGCAGTCGCCAAGTTGTTCACGGTTACCGCCTCCTCGGCCGGCAAGATCACGATCGGCTTCACGTCCGTGGTGAACAACGCGCTCATCAACGGGATCGAGATTTACACACCGGCCGCTATGGGGGCGGTCGCTACCGCTAGGTTGCAGAGCAGTCCGGTGACGACCCCGTCGACCACTCCTGGCACTAGCTCCCCGGATTCCGCCCTCGTCCTTTCAAGTCAGCAGCCACCAAAGATTGGAGTGCCGGCGGGCGAAGGGTCCAATCCCTCCGCCCTTGATGCTTTCTTTACTGAGTGGAGCCGGCCGGGAATTGAATCCTCTGCTTTAGTGCCCGGTACGAACGAGAAAAGCATAGTCGATGATCCGCTTGCTTCGCCGTCCTCGCTGGCACTGAGCCGGACAGCTCTGGGTGATTATCTGGGAAATTGATTCGGGAGGCGCGACGCGCTGGACGTCGAGTTATTCGTCAACTGACGGCGGCGCATCTGGTTGCGGCCGCAGGAATAACTGCGGCTCGGCAGGCGAGCCTTCGCCCAAGTTTCGAGGCGCGCAAGCACGCGCGAGTCGAGAATTGCTCAATCTACCCAGTCCCACTAACCGATACATTCGGCAGGGGGCTGAGGTTTTGCGCGCGCTCTCCAAGACACCGTGTGCTCGAGCGCGCTACAGTCGGGATTGAGCAAGTTCGAATCACGTCGATTAACAATGGCCACGCGAATGACTCGCGGCGGATGGCTTTTTCTTTTTGTTTTGATCGGCCTCGTCTCGGGGTGTCGCACGCACTTGAGCCTGCGCGACAACACGGTGCGCACCACGAGTACCCTGACGGACCTCAACTATCAGCAAGTCCTCGATAACCTGGCGCGGTTTCACGATAATCCGGCGGCGATGCCGTCGTTCGCCGTGGTCAACGCGGGCACGGTGAACGTTGCCGACCAGCAATCGTTCAACGCCAACGCCACGTACGCTCCCACATTGACCTTTGGCCAGCAGATCGGCTCGGGCTTGCCGATTCTCAGCTTGCTGCTCAATCCCAGCGGCCAGCGCAACGTGACCGAGAATTGGTCGTGGGCGCCGGTCACCGACATCGATAATTTGCGGCGCATTCGCTGCGCGTACCAGCTCTTGGTGGCCGGCGGCTCGCTCGATTCGAATTGCATCCCGTGTCGTGAGTTGATTCAACGCTTCTACTTGGGCGAACAGGACAATCTCGACTGCGTGATTCCCAAAGGCTGGTACGGCGTGGGCTGCAAGAAGGATGTCCCCGAATGCGCCTGCTACGTTGAGCACTATTGCGACACGTACGTCTGGGTCACGGCCGACGGACTCGACGGTTTGACGCGCTTCACTATGACCGTGGTCGACCTGGCAACCGGCAAGCCCCATGCTCCGACCAAGACCGTCGTGCGAACCTTCGGCGCAGATGGCAAGCTCGAAAACACACAAGTCACGACGACCGAGATCGACGCGGAAGCGATCAAAGAGATGCGCAAAGAAGCGAACCAACCCGACCGAGTTCGGCAATATTTGAGTCCCCCGCTGGTGAATCCGGGCTTGTTCTTCGTACCGCATTAGAAATCGCACGCAGCACAAGACCTCAGCGGCCAGACATTCTCGCGTTCGCATCGACAGTCGGGTTATGCTCTACGAATAGGCCTGTCGGGGATGGACTCACGCGCGTCCGACTTCGAGCGGGCTGACTCGGGAAAGCGGATCATGACGATTCAGAGCGAACAGCATCAGAATCAGCACGACGCAAGGCCGCTGCAAATCGGCCTCTCGCGCCGCGATTTCCTGACGCAAGGAGGTGCGGGGAGCCTCTTATTCGGGCCGGGGATGGTGCTGTTGTCATCCGGAGAATCGCGCGCCGCCGCGTCGCCACGATCACTCATCGGAAACTCAATCGCGGAGTACGAACTCAATGTGGGCACTCGTGAGGCGGCGCCTGACGGTCGCCGCCGAAGTATCTCATGCTACAACGGCCAGCTGCCGGGCCCGTTGATTCGAGCCGTGCTGGGGCAGAAGCTGCGAATCCGGGTCAACAATCATCTGTCGACGCCGACTTCGGTCCACTGGCACGGCATGCACCAGCCTGGGACGTGGCAGATGGACGGTGTCGACGAGGTTTCCCGCAAACCGATCCCGCCAGGCTCAACATTCGTCTACGAATTCACGGCTACGCCAGCCGGTACGCATTGGTATCACTCGCATGTCGGCGTGCAGTACGGCAACGGCCTGATCGGACCATTGATCGTCGACGAAGTCATGCCGCGCGCCAAATACGATCGGGAGGAGCTCCTGTTCATCAACGACTGGTTTCTGCGACCGGCGGAGGAAATGCTGGCTGGACTCGTCCGACCGAATCGCGCAGGCGGTCGAATGCCGGCGATGCAGATGAACCGAGAGTCGTCCCAAGAATCCAAGACGAGTTCGATCCCCGCTATGCCAGGCATGGCGATGAAAAGTCGGGATCGCAAACCGGACATTGGCGACGTCCCCTTCGAGTCGGCCCTCTTCAACGGCCTGGGACGATCTGCCGGCACCCGCGCTCCGCTGGCAACTCTGCGAGTCCGCCCCGCAGAGGCTCTTAGACTCCGGTTGGTCAACGCGTCAAGCACTTACGCCTTTCGGTTTCAAATCGATAGACACCCGCTAACGGTGATCGCGTCGGACGGTTCGCCGGTTGTGCCGACTCGAGTCGACTCCTTGCTTTTCAGCCCGGGAGAGCGCTACGACGTGCTACTGCTCGCAAATCGGTCTGGCACAGCCTGGATCCGTGCGGCCACTCAGGCTGGCGATGAAGCACGTGCCATACTTCACTACGCAGGCACTACGGACGAAGAGCCGACGGCCAGCCCTGTAGTTTGGGGCAAGCGGTCGCTGTCGCTCGAGGGGCTGCGATCCAGCGAGCGCGTGACGCTCAATCCGAATCCGCGTGAGGTGAAGTTACGGCTGGGCGGCACGATGCAGCCTTACGCGTGGAACATCAATGGCCAGGAATACCCGCGCGCTCGGCCGATCGCTGCTGCGAAGGACGAGTGGCTGCGGTTTGTGCTCGACAATCCGACTGGCATGGATCATCCGTTCCATCTGCACGGGCACTACTTCTATGTGCTCGGTGCACCCGGTCACTTGAACCTGCTCGATCCGCCGCGCAAGGATACGGTGAACGTGCCGGCGGGTCGCCAGTTGGTCCTGCTTTGGAAGGCCAACAATCCGGGTCGTTGGTTCTTTCACTGTCATATCGAATGGCACGTCGCGACGGGCATGGCCCGGGTGATCGAGATCGCTCAGTCCTAGCTTTCACAGCCGTCTGGGCCCGGCGCAAAAATCCTCGACTCGTTGCGTCGCACTCGTCCAGGCGTGCCCCGCCGCTACCGTGCAGGTTATCCTAGATGGCTGGGCGGCGGCGTGGATTGCGTTCGCCGCATCGCCTGCACACGCTCACAAGCTCCCAGATTACGGGTTCACAATGGCTACGGTGCCGATAGTGGCGAATCTTGCCGAGCGTTACTCGCAAACGCGTCGCTGGACCGAGCGGTTGTGCGAACCCTTGGCGGTTGAGGACTTCGTCGTCCAGTCGATGCCCGACGCCAGTCCGACCCGCTGGCATTTGGCCCACACCACTTGGTTTTTTGAGACGTTTGTGTTGGCGCGATCAGACGCGGCTTATCGGCCGGCCAACAGTGCGTTCCAGTCTCTTTTTAATTCCTACTACAACAGCCTGGGTGAGGCATTTCCGCGTGCGCGGCGCGGATTGTTGACGCGTCCCACGGTGGCCGAAGTCTTCGAGTATCGGCACATCGTCGATGAGCGAATGGCGCCGCTGCTGATCGGTTCCGAAAACGGCGATTTGCAGGACATCGCACGGATCATCGAACTAGGAATCCATCACGAACAACAGCACCAAGAGTTGATGCTCACCGACATCAAGCACATGTACTCGTGTAATCCCCTGTGGCCGGCTTATCGCAGGTTGCCGCATTGCTCAGTGACGACGAACACAGGGTCGAGTCGCTGGTCCGCCTACGACGGAGGCGTGGTCGAGATTGGGCATGTAGGCGGGGCGTTTGGATTCGATAACGAGTTTCCACGGCACAAGACGCTGCTTCAGGCGTTCGAGATCTGCAATCGGCTCGTGACCACGGGCGAGTTTCTCGAGTTCGTGAAGGATGACGGCTACCGACGCCCCGACCTGTGGCTTTCGCTCGGCTGGTCAATCGTGCGAGAGCAACAGTGGGCGGCCCCGTTGTATTGGGTTGAGCGAAACGGGAATTGGAATGCGTTCACGCTCGGTGGATTGGTCCCGTTGAATGCGGACCAGCCGATTTGCCACGTCAGCTATTTCGAGGCAGATGCTTTCGCACGATGGTCGGGAGCGCGGTTGCCGACCGAAGCCGAATGGGAGCGAGCCGCAACAGATGTCGACGTACAGGGCAGCTTCGTCGAGAGCGAGCATTTCCACCCTGCAGCCCTCGAGAGCGATCATGACGGTCTGGAGCAAATGTACGGCGAAGTGTGGCAGTGGACGGCGAGTCCTTACCTGCCGTATCCGGGATTCGTCCCCCCGTCGGGGGCATTAGGCGAATACAACGCCAAGTTCATGTGTAACCAGTACGTCCTACGAGGCGGTTCGTGTGCCACGCCCCGCAGTCACATACGACGAACCTATCGCAATTTCTTCCCGCCCGAGGCGAGGTGGCAATTCACCGGTATCCGTTTGGCCCGGGACGCACAATAATGCAACGGCGTTTAACGCACCTGAGACGCCGAAATGCTTGAGTTCCGCGGAGTGTCGAAAGCCTTCAACGGGGCGACCGTCGTCCAGCCGTTCGATCTCATAATCGAGCAGGGTGAAGTCGTCGTTCTGCTGGGCCCGAGTGGCTGCGGTAAGACAACGATTTTGCGGATGGTCGCAGGGCTCTCTGCGCCTTCCGGCGGGCAGATACTTGTCGATGCGACTCTACTGAGCGATCAGACCCTCAGCGCCGTCCGTCGAAAGCTTGGCTACGTAATCCAAGAGGGGGGACTGTTTCCGCACTTGACGGCCCTCGAGAACGTCACGCTGATGCCCCGGCACGACGGATGGTCGCGGACAAAGATCGACGCACGCCTGTCGACATTGGTGCAGATGACCCAGTTTCCGAGCAGCGCGCTGACCCGCTATCCGAATGAGCTATCGGGTGGGCAGCGTCAACGGCTGAGCTTGATGCGAGCCTTGTTCCTGAATCCACGGATCCTCTTGCTGGACGAACCGCTGGGCGCTCTCGACCCGTTGATCCGCGCCGGGTTGCAGCGCGATCTCAACGACGTTTTTGAACGGATCGGCACGACCGTGCTGCTGGTGACGCACGATCTCGTGGAAGCCGGTCGATTTGCCGATCGCGTTTGTGTCATGAATGCGGGTCGGATCGTGCAGCAGGGACCGTTTGCCGAGATCCTCGAGAATCCGAGCGACGACTTTGTCCGCGAGTTCGTCAGTTCGCAGGTCGTCTCGTCGTGAAACACCGGTCCCTCATCAAACTCATCGCATTGACGCTCGCACTGCTGATTGCGGGCTTGGCTCCCCTTCCGCAGCGATCCGTGCAGCTACGCGTGGGTTCGAAGAAGTTCACGGAATCGGTGATCCTGGGCGAAATGATGCGCCTCTTGGCCGAAGATGCCGGGCTCACCGTGGTGCACTATCGCGAGTTCGGCGGGACGAGGATCGTATTCGACGCGCTGGTGGCCGGCGAGATCGACATTTACCCCGAATACACGGGGACGATTACCGCGGAGATTTTCGCGGGCCAGAACGTCACCGACGAAAAGACCATGCGCGACCTGCTGAGACAGAAGGGGATCGGCATCTCCAAGTCGCTCGGCTTTAGCGACACGTATGCGTTGGCTCTGACGGAAAAACGAGCGTCGCAACTGGGCGTTTCACGAATTTCGGATCTCAAGCGAATCCCAGAGCTGCAGATCGCGCTGACCCACGAGTTCCTCGACCGCGGCGATGGCTGGCCCGCGCTCAAGCGTCGCTACGACCTGCAGCAGCGTAACGTAGCCGGCGTCGACCACGACGTGGCCTATCGCCAGCTCTTGGCGGGTGAGGTCGACCTCATCGACGTTTACTCAACTGACGCCATGATCCGCCGCGGAAATTTGGTGTTGCTCAAGGACGACGTATCATTCTTTCCGCGCTACGACGCGGTATGGCTCTACCGACTCGATGCGTCAGCGCGGACGCCCGAGCTACAGGCCGCGATGCATCGACTCGATGGAACCGTGTCTGAGACCACGATGCAGTCGCTGAATGATGAAGTCGAAACGGGCCGCAGGACAGAGTCGCAAGCGGCGGGCGATTTTCTCAAGCGGCAACTCGGACTGCAGGTCGAGGAGCCGACGACGTCTCGAACTCAAATGATTACGCGTCACATTTTGGAGCACCTTGATCTGGTGCGAAGGTCACTCTTGCCGGCAATCGTCGTCGGCATCGCTCTGGGCATTCTGTGTCAGCGGTGGCCCCGATCGGGCCGAGTGGTGCTGGCGTCAGTCGGGCTGTTGCAGACGATTCCTTCGCTCGCCTTGTTAGTGCTGTTGCTACCGCTAGTTGCAGCGCTCGGCTATCGCAGCATTGGTGAAGGCTCGGTGACGGCCGTCACGGCGCTCTTCTGCTATTGTCTGTTGCCCATCGTGCGGAACACCTATACCGGTATCGATGGCATCGCGAGTGGCACGATCGAATCGGCCACGGTTCTGGGGCTTGGACCTGTTGCGCGGCTCGTCGACATTGAGCTTCCGATAGCATTGCCGACATTGCTGGCGGGAATTCGCACGGCGGCTGTGCAAAACGTCGGATTTGCAACACTCGGGGCCATTATCGGCGCCGGCGGTTTGGGGCAGCCGATTCTGCGTGGAATCCGTGTTAACGACGTGTCGCTGATTTTGGCCGGTGCGATTCCGGCGGCGCTCTTGGCCCTGCTCTTGCAAGGAGCGATCGACCTGATCGAGTGGGCCGTTGTGCCGCGCGGTTTGAAACGACGAACGACAGTTCAGGATTAACAGCTCAGGATTAAGCCGGTCGAAAGGGACGGTGGCCCGATGGTCAAGGCGATCTGGAACAACCAAGTCATTGCTGACAGCGACGATACAGTCGTGGTCGAAGGCAACCACTATTTTCGGCCCGACGACGTGAAGGCGGAATACCTGAGCCCAAGTAGCCTCACGACCGTCTGCGGCTGGAAGGGGATGGCCCAGTACTACGACCTTGTCGTCGACGGACGGACCAATCCGGGCGCGGCCTGCTACTATCCGGCCCCCAAAGAGGCGGCCAAACAGATTCAAGGGCGAATCGCGTTTTGGAAAGGTGTGCAAGTCGGGGACTGAAGGTGCTCTGACCCGTCCCTGGTTAAGAGGCGTCGCTGAGATCGCTGCGCGACACTGCGTTACGTCAAGACCGCGAGGTGCAAGACCGCGAATTGCCCATTCTTATCAATCCACTCTCTGCGGAGAGAAAGTCCTGCTGCTGCGGCAACGGCCGCGAATTCGTCGACGGTGTATTTGTGCGAATACTCCGTGCAGATCGTTTCGCCCGCTTCAAAGTCGATCGTTTCGCTGCCCACGTTAACCTGCTGCGAGCGGCGGCTGACCAGGTACATTTCCACTCGGCCCAACTCGCTGTTATAGCGGGCGCGATGGAAAAACTGATCCAGGTCGAAGTCCGCACCGAGT
>DASRXU010000117.1:0-28597 GCA_035687365.1 Planctomycetaceae bacterium
CAGTTGATGGCCGCAGGCCACGCGGATCAGGCGCTCGAAATTCTCGAAATTGTCCTGGCCCATTCTGATCATGCCACGATCCGCACGCCCGATGGTCGGCCGGGGTTGGTGGCTTGGGAGGCCAACCGACTGTTGGGCCGGCTTCCCGCCGCACAAATGGATGTCTATCGCCTCCGACACGAAGCGCAAGCTCGCGAACTCGAGCGCACGGCGCGGCGGTTGGGCAACTGGGACCAGGTGATCGACGTTGCCACGCAATTCTTTCACACGCAAACGGGCCAACAGGCGGCCAACGCGATCGGCAACTTCCATTTCGATCGCGGGGAATTTGGACTCGCCTCGCTGTGGTACGGACGGCTGCTGCAATCCAATCCTCCCTGGTCCCGCGATTTGAAGTGGCGGCTCAAGGTCGCCTTGACGTTGCGAGAGTCGGGCAACATCGCTGCCAGCGACGAACTGCTGCGCCAGATTCGCGCCGACGGCGCGGATGGTCCCATCGGCGTCGGAGGCGACTCGATCAAGCCGGACGCGCTATTGCGCCAGTTTCCCGGATCGGAGAATGTCGGTTCAGCCGTGCTGGATGAGTGGCTGCAATTCCAGGGGAACTCCCGCCGTGCGGCAACGCCCGCGGGGGGCGATCCGCTGCTGTTGACCCGCTGGTCGCACGCTTCGACCCAGAACAAGCATGTCATCGATCAGCTCGACTCGCTGTCTCAGGATTTGACCGACCTCGGCCGAGCGGCCATCCCGGTCGCCATTCCGCTGACGATCAAGGACC
Source organism: Planctomycetaceae bacterium (assembly GCA_035687365.1). Classification (GTDB taxonomy): domain Bacteria; phylum Planctomycetota; class Planctomycetia; order Planctomycetales; family Planctomycetaceae; genus DASPSM01. The sequence continues at coordinate 779 of DASRXU010000117.1, forward strand.
GCATTGCGTTTCGCACACTGCGCGACGTGCACGTGGTCGATGCGGCCACCGGTAAGTTGCTGTGGGAGACGCGACCGCAACTTTCGGAGGACGCGCTGGTCGCTGGCCGCCCGTTGCCCTTTGAGTTCGAAGAGCGGTGGGGAGGGGGTATTCGCCGGTTTCGCGGGGGACCGTGGAATACGGAATTCGTCGGCGGCGAAGGGGGGGCGGACGGGCATCCACTGACAGGACTCTTGTTCCGCAGTCCCAACTTCGGCCTGCTTACGAGTGATGGCACCCGCCTGTTCGTGATCGAAGACGACGCGGTGATCATGCACGGGCCCAGCGGCTCGGGATTCCAACCCATCGCCGACCTCCCCGAGGGCCAGCGGTCGATGCGGCCGGGCAATCGCCTAGCGGCCTACGATCTGGCCACGGGTCGCGAGGTTTGGTCGTTAGGCGGGCAAGCCAATGGCGAGTCGTTCGATTTGGCGCTCGCCGGATCGTTTTTCTTCGGCGCGCCGCTGGTCGACGCGGGCGAGTTGTTTGTCGTCGCCGAGCGCGACCTCGATGTGCGGCTCTACGCAATCGACCCCGAGTCGGGTGCCGTCCGCTGGTCGCAGTTGCTTGCGCACTCCGACAACAAGATCGATCAGGAACTGGGCCGCCGTTGGCGCACCGCGCAGGTTGCGTTCTCGGATGGGATTCTCGTCTGTCCGACGACGGTCGACTGGCTGGTTGGTGTCGATCGGATCGACCATTCCATTCTGTGGATGCATCGCTATTCGTCGCCTCGGCCGCAATCCGAACGTCGCGAGCGTGAGCAGGGCGATGCCTTGGTGCAACCAACGGAGCTCAACGCCCATTGGTCTCCGTCGGCCCCGGTGATCGTCGGCAACCGTGTGCTCTACACGCCGGCGGAAGAATCGAATCTCATCTGTCTCGACCTGGCGACCGGTGCGCTGCGTTGGCACTATCCGAAAGGCGAAGACCAGCTCTATTTGGCCGGTGTGCATGACACGTCTGCGATCCTCGTGGGGAAATCGTCGGTCACCGCGCTCTCGCTCGACACAGGCCGCTCGCAATGGACGGCTGCGCTCGAGGAACCACAGGCTCCGCCCAGCGGTCGCGGCGTGATTTCGTCCGGCCGCCTGTATCTTCCGTTGCGGGGTGGCGCTCTGTGTGCGATCGATCTGGCAAACGGCAAGATCGTCGAGACGACGCAACTGAGTCCGGGCAGCAAGCCCCTGGGTAACCTGACGCTCTACCGCGGGTTGATGCTCTCGCTCAACGCGTACGGGTTGACGGCCTTCGAGCAACGAGACGCGATCGAGCGGCAAATCGCGCAGCGTCGCGCCACCGATCCCCACGACGAATGGGCGTCGGTCAAGCGCGCAGAGATCGCCCTGTTGCACAACGAACCCGGTGAGGCGCTCGCCTCGCTCGATCGGGTCGACGCTCAGCACGTCGAACCGCAGCTATCGCGTTCGTACCGCAAAGTCCTGTTCGAGGCACTGACCGATTCTGTCCGACACGATTACGCCGCGGGGGACCGGCCGTTCCAACGCCTTTCCCGGCTCGCGCTGAGCGGTGATGAACGGCTCTTGGTCGACCGGCTCGAAGCGGAGCGGGCCGTCGCAACCGGCAAGTTCGGCGACGCGTTTGCGGCGTTTCAAAAACTGGCGATCACCGAACGACGGGGCATCACGATTCCCCGTGCGGACGATCCACACATCACGGTTGACTTTGACGCGTGGATCGCGGGTTGTCTGTTCGAGACCTGGCAAAGGCTATCGGTGGCCGAACGGGCCCGCGTGGATCTGTCTCTCTCGGCTGAGGCGGAGCGCGTCCTGCGGTTCGATCGCGCACGGCAGGAGCGGTTCGCCGAGTTGTATGCTTTTCACCCGGCCGCTCAGCCGGTGATCGAAGTCCTGGTCGAGCAGTATGCGGCCCAGAGGGATCTGTTCCGGGCCGAACGCTTGCTCCTGCGGCGAGAGCGCATGGCCGATGACCAAACCGCGGCTCGATCCCAGCTGCGGCTTGCCAAAATTCTGGAAGATCGCGGCCTGGCCGACGACGCGGCCGCCGCTTATCGCCGCTTAGCGGCCTGCTATCCCGCCGTGCGGCTCCCGAACGGCGAAACGGCCAAGAGTCTCACCCAAAATCTTTGGGAGGCCGGCCTGCTCGACCCGTCTGGGAACCGGGGTCCCGAATGGGACGACCGGGAGCTGAAAGTTCATCGCTTCGGGACCAACTATCTGGCCAATCACATCGAAGAGTTGCTGTTGGGAAGTGGCAATGAGCCCTTCTTCGAGCAGCATCGCTTTTCGATCGACGAGCGCCGTCAGCGTCTCGAAATCGTTCGTTCGACCGATGACGGCGATCGCTGGATGCTACCCCTGCGCATGACGAGCCGCCCGCGACAGGGGGACTACACGGTCGGAATCCCTGCCGGGCACGAGCTGGTCTTGCTGCACCGCGACGTGGTGCATTTCCTCTCCCCCGTCGATCAGAGCGTAGTTTGGACGCGATCGATGGAGTTGGCGAACGGAGCGGGTAGTGAATATCGCTCGCCTCAAGTGGCGACGCCTCAGCCGCTGCGTACCGGGAACCAGTTCGCGAGCCGCCATTCCTTGCTCAATCCCACGATGCAGCGCGGCATGCTGGCTGCGGCGAACACCGAATACGTCTGTGTCTACGGTCGCCGCGAATTTACCGTGCTCGACGCTCAGACCGGGGACGTGCGGTGGAAATGTACAAATCTGCCGCAGCACGCCACGGTCTTCGGCAACGAAGACGTGATCTACATGATCCCCGCCGATCGCAACCAGTCGGCTGCGTATCGGGCCTCGGACGGAAAGAAGCTCGAAGTTCCCAAGCTGGGAGATTTGCTGGTCAGCACGATCGGAATTACGTCCCGCGGTCTCATCGTGGCGGACGGCCGCTCGTCACAGATCTTGGGTTTAGATCCTCCGCGATCGGTCGTGCGACTCGTCGACCCGCTGACGCAACGCGAATCGTGGCGCGCGGAATATCCCGGCGGGACCAGCCTGACGCTCTTGGATCAACTCCGCATGCTGGCGGTTTCGGCCGCCGGCGAGCTGGAGATCGTTGATTTGCAGACGGGAGAACGGCGAACGCTCGCGGAGACCTATCCGCCGAGCCAACTGCGCTCGGGTGAGACGTTTGCCGTCACGGACCGGGCGCGGCTTTACTTGTTCCGCAGCAGTCCACGCCGTTCGTACTCGACGCAGTTCCCCGAGGGCTTTCAGCGTTCGCTGAACGTGGGCGGCCGCATCACGGCGTTCAATTTGCGGGACGGCAAAGTCGCGTGGACCAACTCCCATGTCCCCGCGCAAAACCTGGTGCTCGATTTCCTCGCTGATTCCCCCGTGCTGATCTTTGCCGGGCGGCAACTCGTGCGCAGCGGCGAGTTCGGTCACTGGAGCTTCAACCTGTTGGTGCTCGACAAGCGTACGGGGCACCAGGTGCTGAAGACGACCGATCCGTCGGCTTCCAATTTCAAGACGGTGGAAGTCAACATGGCCGAAAAGTACATCGAGCTGCGGTCGTTCAACCAGCGTTTGCGTTTGACGGCCGCCGATCCCTCGCGGAGCGACGGTCCCCGCGCCGAAGCTAGGTGAGGCGGTCGGTCAGCTTGCGGCAACGACGGCGGACGTGACTGTAATCGTCCCCTCGTACAGAGCGCGACCGATGATCGCTCCGACCAGTCGTGGCTCGTCGCGGGCCGCGACCGTCAACTTTCGCACGTCGTCGACGGTGGTCACGCCGCCCGAGGCAATCACGGGAAAGCCCAGCCGGGCAAGTGCCGTCAGATCGCCGATCGTTGCCTCGTCGATGCCCTGCATCATGCCGTCGTTGGCGATGTTGGTGTAGATCACCGCAGCGATGTCGAGCCCGCTGTATTGTCGCGCGAGTTCGATCGCCGGCGTCTTGGAAACGTCGAGCCAGCCCTCGGTTGCTACCATCGAGTCTCGGGCATCGATCCCCAGCGCGATGCGTTTCGGAAACTTTTGCACCATCGCTCGGAACCAGTCGGGCTGTTTGAGCGCTTGCGTGCCAACGATCACGCGATCGATGCCGACCGTTTCCAACAGCAGCCGAATTGCCGATTCGTCCCGGATACCGCCGCCCATCTGGCAGGGAATACCGGCCGCCGCGACGATGCTACGCACAACCTCGTGATTAACGGGTCGCCCGGCGCGGGCCCCGTCGAGATCGACCAGATGCAGCCGCGTCGCCCCTTCCGCCACAAACCGGCGCGCCATCTCGAGCGGATCGCCGAAGATAGTCTCTTGGTTGTAGTCTCCCTGGCGCAGTCGCACGCACTGGCCGCCGCGGAGGTCGATCGCCGGAAGGATTTCCATGCTGCACTTGCCTAAGTCGTCGGGCGGTTACAAGGCCGCGAAGTTCCGCAACAACTGTAGGCCCAGGCTCTGACTCTTTTCGGGATGGAATTGGGTCGCGAACAGGTTATTGCGGGCGACGGCCGAGACGAAGCGCGTGCCATGTTGGGTGCGGGCGGCGATCACCGATTCGTCGTCGGGCACGACATAGTAGCTGTGGACGAAGTAGAACGACGATCCGCCCGGCACTCCGTCAAACAGTCGCGTCGGCTTGGCGAACTCGAGCGAGTTCCAACCCATGTGCGGAATCTTCAAGTCGGGCTGGTCGTCAAAGCGCACCACTTTGCCCTTCAAGACTCCCAAGCCCTCCCATTGACCGTCCTCGTAACTCACGTCGAACAGCATCTGCAGGCCCAGGCAAATCCCCAGAAACGGTTTGTCGGCGGCGATATGTTCACGAACGGGCCGATCGAGCTGGGTCCGCTTCAGTTCATGAATGGCATCGCGAAAGGCCCCGACACCCGGCAGCACCAGTTTGTGCGCCCCCTCGACCTCGGCGGGTTGCGAGACGATGACGGCCTCGGCCCCGATTTTCTCAAAGGCTTTCTGCACGCTTCGCAGATTGCCCATGCCGTAATCGACGATTTTGATCATGCCTGTCGAGCCCGATGGTGAGCTGGCTTCCGCGTTTTATTGACTCGCATTGCGCGCCCGTTGGCGTGGACACGGTTTGGACGAGCGGGTTCGCTCACGCGAGAGCAAGTCTAGCAAATAGATCACTTCCAGGAACCGCCGTTTCTCCAGCGCTGTTCCACCAGCGAGCCTCGGCCCGCGCCGACGCCGGGCCATTGCGTGCGCTTCCAGCCGTCCGACTTCGCGATTCCGCCGGCGTAGTGAAACAGTTGATCGGCCGAGTCCCAGACGTCCAATTCCTCTTCCGGCAGATAATCGGGAATGCCGAGCAGGCGCTTGCTCCACTGGGTGATTTGCAACGTCAAGAACAACAGTGCACACATCAGGACGGCCATCGCCGGAACGAACAGGCCGAGCGAAAAGAATCGTTCGGTGCTGGGCCAGATTTGCTTCCACCCGAGGATCACGACCAGCGTGGCCAGACTGAGATAGGGTCCGTAGGGGATCTCGCGGTCGCGGCGAAAGATCCAGCAGGCGGCCACCACGACCAACGCGCACAGCGGTGCCAGGAAGAACACGATCAGGACTGGCTGCCAGCCCAGAAAGCTGCCGATGGCCGCCATCAGGATCACGTCGCCAAACCCCATCGCCTCCCGCCTGAGGACCCACTGGCCGATAATCCGCACCGTCCACACCGAGCCACCGCCCACGACCAATCCGGCCAGGCTCACCGCCAAACCGTGCCAGTGCGGGTGCTCGGCAATCCAGTACGGGATCGGCGGCCCGTGCGTCATGAAACTGAGCCGGCTGCCCGTGACGTCGACCAGCGTGTGGAGCAAGTTCGCGTCTTGAAACCAAACAGGCACGATGTAGACGCAGCCGACCAGGCTTCCCAAGAGGCCGATCGCCATCGCGGGCAGAGTTGCGCCGTCGGGGATGATCCGCAAATCGATATCGATCAATGAGGCGACGACCAGCGATTCGATCAGCACCATGTGGTAGAGCCAGCGCCAGAAACAAATCATCGCGGGCGAAAACAGTCCCGACGCTTGCTCCGTATGCGGGCCCAGGGAAGAAAACAGGCAGCTGTCTTCGACCCTCGCGAAAGAGCCCGTCGGCACTTCGCTCAAAAACATCACCACGAACAGCAAGCCGTTGGCCGCTTCGATAATCGGATAGCGGGGCGAAATTCGCGTGCGGCAAAAACGGCAACGGCCCAGGAGCCGCAGCCAGCCGATGACCGGCAGATTGTCGCGCAACAAGATCCGGCGTCCGCAACGCGGGCAGTGGGAAGGGGGCGACAGCAGGCCGCGAATCTGATCCCGCAGGCGGTCGTGCTTGGGGAGCCGATAGACGCAGACGTTGAGAAAGCTGCCGATCGTCGCGCCCAGAATGAACAGATACGGGATCAGAAAGATCCACGGGATGTCGAAACGCATCACGGGCGCGGGCCCCCGGTTGGGGCGATCGCTGGCAGGATCTCCGACACAATTTCGTCGACCGTGCGGCGATCGACGTCGACGGTCACCGTCGCTGTCTCGCGATACAGTGGCTCGCGGATCGCCAGCAGCGACTCAATCTCGCGTACTCCGCCGTCCGCGGTGAGATTGGGACGGCGTTCCCGCGTGGCGGGGTCGGCTGCAATCTGCCGTTGGATCGTTTCGCTCGTTGCCCGCAGCCAAACCACGGGCCCCGCCGATCGCATCCGTTTTCGCGTCTCGGGATCGAGGATGGCTCCGCCCCCCGCAGCGAGCACCAGCCGATCTGCCTGCAGCAATTCCTGTAAGAGGGCTCGCTCGCGGGCGCGGAAGCCGGACTCACCCTCGGCTTCAAACATCTCGCGAACCGTGCGTCCGACGCGGTGCTCCAGTTCGGTGTCGGCGTCGATCGATTCGAACTGCAACCGTTGAGCCAAGAGCGGGGCAACCGTCGTCTTGCCGGTCCCCCGATATCCGATCAGTGTCACCACCATGGATCGACTCGAGGTCCTACACGATCTTCGTCACAGGGCTGATACCGCGCCGCAACGTCTCGCGCATCACGTCCACGGGGGCGCCACGACCGGTGAAGTATTCGTACTGCAGCGCGGCCTGCCGCACAAACATCTCGATTCCGGAAACAGTGCGGCAAGCGTGCTCGCGCGCTTGCTTGAGGAACAGCGTATTTTCGGGATTATAAACAGTATCGAAGACGACCATGTCGTCGCGAAACCAGTTCATCGGGAAGGGCGTGTCGTCGACATTGGGAAACATTCCCACCGGCGTACAGTTCACCAGAATGTCGGCAAAGACCGCCCCGCGATTTTCCCATTTGATTTGTTGACATCCCAGGCGCTGCGCGAGGGACACGGCTCGGGCGTGAGTGCGACTAGTGACTGTGACGCCGCAACCGGCGCGAACCAACCCCAGGCCGATCGCGCGGGCGGCGCCGCCGGCTCCGAGCATCAGCACCTTCTTGCCGACCAATTCCTCTTCCGTCCCCGATTCGCGAGTCAGCGCGATGCGCAGGGCTGCGAGGGCGGCTTCATAATCGGTGTTGGCCGCATGCCAGAGCAGGCGATCATCGCGATAAAGCGTATTCGAGGCGCCGATGTCGTCGACCATATCGTCGTGGCGAGGAATTTCCTCGAGCACCGCCTCTTTATGAGGAATGGTGACGCTGTAGCCACGCGCCCCCAGCCATTGGAACTCATCCAGCGATGAACTCAAAAACTGCCGAAAGACGCGGAAAGGGAGGTAAACGCCGTTGAAGCCGGCTGCCTGAAACGCGGCATTTTGCACCAGCGGGCTCAAACTGTGCGCCACCGGATCGCCGATCACGCCGTAAACCTGCGTCTGTTTGTCGATCTTGTCGTAGTGGTAGACGTCGCGCATTTCGTCAAACGAAATCTGGCCGGGGGCCAGCTCGCGTTCGGAACTGAAACTCGCGTACGTGAACGGGGCCCCATAGCGTCCGCAGAGCAGGCGGCTCAAAAGTCCCAGCTCGCCCATGCAAAAGCCGACGGTCGGAACCTTCGATTCGTGGACGAGTCGCAGCATGCGCACGGCGTCGACAGGCGAATTGGCCATCGTGACGATTTTCACAATGTCCGGATCGAGGCCGGCAAGTCGCTCGTGAATCTCTTCGAGATCCTCCGGCGTCTCCTCAAAATTGTGATAGCTGATGACTCGCTTGGTTTTGCCGTAACGCCGGACGTCGCGAGCGATGTCGTGCTCGAGGTCGATGTACTCGACACCGGCGGCGATTGCCGCTCTCAAGAGGGTCAGCCGCTGCTCTTCCGAGCCGCGCCAGCGTCCCTGATCCTGAGGCCGCCGGCAGGTCATGATCACGGGCGTCGGTCGCTCGTTCAGCAAGAACCCCAGGTCGGGGGTGTTCTGCAGCCAGTCGAGCCGCAACTCGACAAATTGGGCTCCCCGGGCCGCCAGCGCACGGTGCTCGAGCACAACCATTTTGTGTCGGGTACGACCAATGCTGACGCAAATCATGGCGGGGAACTATCCCAGGCGGCCGAATTGCCGGTCCAATTCGGCTCGGGTCAGGACCAGGGCCGTCGGACGTCCATGCGGGCAATGGTGGGCATCGTCGATCAGGTGCCGCTGGGCCAACAGGCTTTCCATTTCTTCCGGCTTGAGGCGCTGGCCCGCCTTAACGGCCGCTTTGCAGGCCATGAGGTGCAGCAAGCTGTCTAGTATATCGCGCCGTGAGGGCTTCTGCCCGGACGATCCCAGGCTTTCCGCCGCGTCCCTGAGGATGCGGTCGTGGTCCGCGTGGGCCAAAATCGCCGGATAAGCGCTCAACAGGACGGTTGCACCGCCGAATTCTTCCAGCCGATAGCCGATTTGGCTGAGCACGTCGGCATGTTCCAGCAACGTCGCGGCTTCCCGATCGCTGAAGTCGAGCGGCTGGGGGACCAGCATCCGCTGCGACTCGACGGCCCCCTGATCGACGCGGTGCCGCAAATGCTCGTACATCACGCGCTCGTGGAGCGCGTGCTGATCGATTACCGTGATGCCTTGCGCGGTCTCGACCACCAGGTAGCAGTCATGGACTTGCATGACCTGCGTCAAACCGGGGTCGCGGTCCAGACCCGCGCTGCCCGAGTGAAATCCGGCCGGGGATGAATCGGCGCCGGAGGATTCCGCTACGGGGGCACCGACCGGCGGCGGCGACACGTCGAAGGGCGAACCGCTTGGCTGGGCGACAGCGGGCATTCCGAATGCCGGGGCAGGCGACAATGAACTATGAAGGGGCCATGCCGCTGACGGGGAAGCATCGGCCGACGTCGGACCTTCGGTGGTCGCCGTCGCGCTGAACTGACTCAGTTGACTGCGAGCCCATTCGGCCAGTTCCAGTTGCAAATCGCGCTGCGCGGGGCCGCTGAGGCCTCCGCGATCGGGCGCAAAATTCTCGAACCGCCAGGCCGCCGCCTTGGGCACTGAGATCGTCGACTCGAGATTGGCCGACAGGAATCGCGTGCGAATGGCCGCGAGCAGCAGCCGATAGAGCGGCTGATTGTCGCGGAAGCGAACTTCGGCCTTCGTCGGATGCACATTGACGTCGACCAACTCTGGTGCCAGCTCGAGGAACAAAAAGACGACCGGATAGCGACCAGTCATCAGCAATCCGCGATACGCCTCGCCCAGCGCGTGCTGCAGCGAACGGTCTTGAATCCAGCGGCCGTTGAGGAACAGGTACTGCCCTTTGCGCGTGGCCCGGCTCTCGCTCGGATGGGCGACGTAGCCCCAGATTCGCGCCTCGGCCGTTTGCGATTCGACCCAGATCAGCTTGTCAGCCAGATCGGAACCGAAGAATAATTTCAGGCGGTCGAGCACCTGGCCCGTCGGCGGCAGCTCGTAGACCGACCGCTGGTTGTGCCGTAGCGACGCGGTGAGCTTGGGGTGCGCGAGCGCGACGCGCGTGAACTGTTCGCTGATGTGGCCGAACTCCGTCGCCACCGCTCGCAGGAATTTCCGCCGCACCGGCGTGTTGTAAAGCAGATTGCGAACCTCGACGACGGTTCCCACCGGACAGCCGCACGGCTGCAAAGCGCCCGGCTGCCCGCCTTCGACCAAGAGTTCGCAGCCCCCTTCCGCCTCGGCGCGGCGGCTGCGCAGCCGCATGCGGCTGACGGCCGCAATCGACGCCAAAGCCTCGCCCCGAAAGCCCATCGTGCGGACGCGGAACAAGTCGTCGGCCCCGGCGATCTTACTCGTCGCATGGCTGGTAACCGCGAGCGCAAAGTCGTCCGGGTGAATGCCCTCGCCGTCGTCGGCGACGCGAATCAGCTCGCTGCCGCCGTCGCCGATCTCGACGTCGACGCGCGTCGCCAAAGCGTCGATGCTGTTTTCCAGCAGCTCTTTGACGACACTGGCCGGCCGCTCGATCACCTCGCCGGCGGCAATCTGATTGACGACGAGTGCATCCAGAGCGTGAATTCGCGACATTTCAGGGCCGGCTGCGCCTTAGAAAACCAATTCGGCCCGGGGCCCGCGAACGGGCCAACCGATCCGACGTCGTCCTTGCTCAAGTCGCGACGAGAAACACATTTCCGTGCGCCGACAGCGGGCGCGTGTTCCTCGATAGATAGCCGGACGGGGCGGCTTTGGCAACGGTTGGGGAGGAGCGACCCTGGCGAGCCGACAGCGTAAGCTGTCGGGTGCTTCGATCCGCCGGAATTCTAAGTGATCCAACGCCCGGTGCCATGCTCACGGCTTTGCGTGAGTATGCGAAACAGTCAGACATGCCCACGCTGAGCAGACACGCAAACCGCCGGTGTATGGCCCCTCATTCCGGCCCCTCGGTCAGACCTTCAAGGGCGCCGACGAGTCCCTGCGCCCTAAAGAGTCTCGACGATTGCGAGCGCGCCCAGGCCAGCGCCCCCGCTGGGTCGCCGCCGCCGGCTTGGGCTCGGGCAATATCCGCGAGTTTCACTTCCTCAGATTGGGCTCGGATCACCCGCTTGCGCGTCTCGCGAAAGGTGTCTGCGGCGGCATCGACATACCCAGCGCGCACTTGGGCGAGCCCTACTTTCTTCAGTATGACTACGTCGTCCTCGTCCGACATCGCAGCTTCAAATGCGTGCTGAAAAGTACGCTTGGCTAAGGCGTCTTTCGCCTTCGCTTGAATGGCAGCGACGTTGCTTAGCGCTTCCGCCTTGTCGCTCGCAACGTCTTTGATCGAATACGCGATCTCGAGCGCCCTGCGGATATTGCCGCTTTGGGCCAATCCAACCGCTACGTCTCGCAACACGAGGCTCGGCCGTTCGACGAACTGAGCAATTTCCATTGCTCGGTCGAATTCGCGGCCTTGTACCTGTTCCTCCGCGGCGCTGAGAAGGGTGTACCAGCCACCGACTGGTCGCGATTTGGCGAGGTCCAGTCCCTCCTTGAAAGTCTGAGCCGCCTTGGCGCGCTCCCCCACTTTTGACTGCGCGATTGAGATCGCGAGGAGCGCAAAACCCTTGCCGCCCCCTTCGAGCAACTCCGAGGTCGTCTTCAACGCTCCGGGCACGTCGCCAACTTCCGCCTGGGAAGGGGCCATTGTCCACAGGGATCGTTGCTGCGCGGCGTCGAGGCGAGCGTACAGGGAAAGCGCTTTGGCAACGACCTGCCGCGCGACGCGCTCGTCGCCGTGCTCGAGGCGGATCTTTGCAATGTGTTGCAGAGTCGTGATCTTCAGCAGGTCGCGGTTCGGCCGTTCTGCCGTCCGCAGGGCTTCCTCCACTCGTCCACACTTGGCCTGCTCGCACGCGATCATCAACAGCGACTGATTTCGATACAGTTGCTTCGTTTTCGCCGCGTCCTTGTTTTCGGCGGGGACCTTGTCGAGTCGATCCACCGTTTCGAGGGCGGCCTCGAAGTGCCGGGCTTCCGCGAGGGTGACGGCGACGCCAGAAAGTGCCAGCGCCCTAAAGCCCCACAGCGGACTGATCCGATCGCACGTCGCCCACGCTCCTGCGACATCTCCAGCATCAGCTTGACCGCTGACGACTGATTCGTACTCTTCGGTTCCGGTGATATTCGGTCTCTGACTATCACTCCACGCTTTGGCATTGCGTAGCGCTCCTGCGACGTCCGCAAGCTTGGCTTGTCCTCTGATGGCACGCCTCATCAGGTAGGACTGGTCCAATAGGTCGTGCAGCGAAATCCAATCAGGCGGAATGTTCAGCGCCAGATTCACTGCCCGGTTCAGCAGATGAAGGGCCTTTTGTCGATTGCCGCGCTTCGCGTAAGCCATCGCTAACGAAGCACGCATACTCGCTTTCTCAATGCTGGCGTCGAGCTTCTCAACGGCTTCTTCCGTCTCCCTCAGGAGCGCATCGACATCAACGGTGCCCGCCATCGCCGGCACTTTGAGCACTAAAAGCATTGATAACGCGGTCACGCATCGCGCGAGCACGACACTCTCCCAGTTGCTATCTTAACCTCTCTCATCGGCGATGCGCGAAACTCGCGAGTCAGCGCTAAGATCCGTTCGTCCAAGTGCGCGCCATGAAACGACCCGTTTCGCCTGAAAGCATCCGGAGAACTTTGCTGAGGTTTCGCGCGCGGGCTTCCGGCGATTTGAGGGCTGAGAGGTAGCGGAGGATTTCCTTCTTGCGGCTCGGAATGAGCGCCTTCCAGTTCGAGGCCGCCTGCGGGTTCGCCTCAAGGGCCTGCTGGAACCAAGAGGGCATGCGCTGTGGCGGGCCGCCGCGATAATTCGCGTCAAACTGGATCTCGACGCGCACGCGGTCACCAACGGCCGTCCCCGACGCCTTGCGAACGTTGCCGTGCAGGTACAGATAGAAAGAACCGTCGCCCACCGGCATCATGTTGATCCGCCAGGCCTTTTCCGGTTTGCCGTTGATGCGCACGCAGACTGGAAGCGGCTTGCGCCAGCCGGGCTTGATGGCATTCGCTCGCGGAGCGCTCACCAGGACGTACGGGTTGATCCCGCGAATCTTGATGGTCGCGGTGAACGTAGAAGTTGTCATGAACGGCGAACTCAGCTCGTTGCAGCTTCAGAATGGGATCCGTCGCGCTGATTGTAGCGAGACGTGAAGCACTGAGTTCGTGCCGGACGTGGAGACAGCGCGCCCGCGCTACGCACCGTCGGCCGATTCGCGGCGGAGCGGTTCTTCGACGGTCGGAGGCGTTTCCTCGGGGCGGGCCGGGTGGTTGACGAACGTGCCCGGGCTGAGTTGCGGGACCGTTTTGTGCTGGTCGATGATCGAGCGCAGATGGGCGGCGTCCATCACTTCGCACTCGAGTAATTCGCGAGACATCTGCTCGAGCACGGGCCGGCGAGTCATGAGAATCTCAAAGGCCGTCTTTCCGCAGCTATCGATAATCCGTTTCACTTCGAGGTCGATCTCGCGAATCGTTTCCTCGCTGTGAACGGAATCGTGGGGCGTTTCAGAGCCCAAGAATTGCGAACGGGCCCGTTCGCTATAGCGGACGCGGCCCAGCTTCAGGCTCATGCCGAATTCGGTCACCATGCTGCGGGCGATATCGCTGGCCTGCTGCAAATCGCGCTGCGCCCCCGTCGAAGTTTCCTTGAAGACAATTTCCTCGGCGTTGATGCCCCCCAACAACACGCAGATTTTGTGCTGCAGCTCCGATTGCGTGAACAGCCGGCGGTCGTCTTCCGGCCGGCTCATCGTGTAGCCCAGGGCTCCGAGACCACGCGGAATGATCGAGATCTTGTGGACGGGATCGGTGTTGGGCAGGCTGCAGGCGACGAGGGCGTGCCCGCATTCGTGATAGGCAACGCGCAGTTTTTCCTCTTCGTGGATGATCCGCGTCTGCTTTTCCAAGCCGGCAACGACCCGCTCGATCCCCTCTTCGAACTCAGCCATCGTGACGAACGACTTGTCTCCGCGGGCCGCCAACAGGGCCGCCTCGTTGACAAGGTTCGCCAGATCGGCCCCCACAAAGCCCGGGGTGAGCTTGGCGATCCATTGCAGATCGACCTTGTCATCCATCTTGATGCGGGCCGCGTGCACCTTGAGGATGGCTTCGCGCCCCTTGATGTCGGGCCGATCGACGAGCACGTGTCGATCGAAGCGGCCGGGGCGCAACAAAGCCGGGTCGAGCGTCTCGGGCCGGTTGGTGGCTCCCATCACGATCACGCTCTGATCCGACGAGAATCCGTCCATTTCAACCAGCAAGGCGTTCAGCGTTTGTTCCCGCTCGTCATGACCGCCGGGCGCTCCGCTGCCGCGGACTTTACCGAGGGCGTCGAGTTCGTCGATGAAGATGATGCTCGGCGACCGCTGCCCGGCCTGGTGAAACATGTCGCGGACGCGGGCCGCTCCGACGCCCACGTACATCTCCACAAAGTCGGAACCGGACAAGCTGAAGAATGGGACCCCCGCTTCACCGGCCACGGCTTTGGCGAGCAGCGTTTTTCCTGTGCCCGGAGGGCCGACCAAGAGTACGCCACGCGGAATGCGGCCGCCCAGCGCCTTGTACTTGCCCGGCGTTCGCAAGAACTCGACGACTTCTCGCAGCTCGTTGACCGCTTCATCGATGCCGGCCGCGTCGGTGAACGTAATGTCGATGTCTTCCTGCGCGTAGAGCCGACCACGGCTGCGGCCGAACGACATGGCGGCCCCGGTCCCAACCAACCGCCGCAGGAAATAGACCATGATCACCAGCATGATGATCGCGGGCAGCCACATCCCCAGGGCGTACCAATCCGGTGGGGCCGCCGGATAACCGTAGGCGACGATTCCCTTCGATTTCAGTAGCCGGGTAATCTCGGCTTCTTTTTCGGATCCCATCGTGTAGGTAGGAACGATGGTGCGTTGAACGGGCTTGGCCTCCTCGGCCCCTTCGGTTCCCGTTTTGGTCGTCGTCGTCGTTTTCTTCGTCGGCTGGTCCTGGAAGACGATCGACCCGGGTGTGAACCGAAGCTCGAAGACGTTCTTCGAGGTCAGGCTGCCGTCCTCGACCTTCTGCTCGAACTCGCCCAGCGGCATTTCCTTCCCGCCGTGCTGATCGTTTAGGAAGAAATAAAAACAGCCCAAGAGAGCGATCGCCCCGGCCACCCACAGCAAGATGTGAGTCGGAGAACGGTCCGTGCGACGCGGGCGTCCCGCACGGGGGTCGCGACCCGGCTCATTCTGGGGTGGCTTCGGGGTGGGTGAATTCGGGTCGGTCATGGGGAGAACTCGTCCGTGCAGAGAGGACAACCTAACCCGAACGCGGCCCTGCGCTGGCGGGACCACGGTCGCGGGTCATTGCAACTTTAGGGCGAGCAACCACTACGGTCAATCGGCTGGGCCCTCGGACTGCCCAAACCTTGCGACCGCCTCGGCCGCCTCATAAAATAGAAAAATCGTGCGCGCCGGTTGCCGTAAACTCCTGAACGGACTTGGTGTTTCGCTTCACCGCGACGGCTTGAAATGAAACACGTTGCCGTATTGGGCTCAACCGGTTCCATCGGCACGAGCTGCTTGGACGTAGTTGAAGCGCACCGCGACCGCTTAGAGGCCGTGGGACTTGTCGCTCACCGAAAATGGGAGATGCTGGCCGAGCAGGCACGCCGTTTTCGGCCACGCTGGGTGGTCCTCAGCGATGAAAACTTGAAGAGTTCGATTCCCGGCAATGCTTTCGGGAAAGAAACCGAGCTGCTCTTTGGGGAAGCGGCCATCGACCGGGTCGCCAGTGATCCGGCCGTTGAAATTGTGGTCGCCGGGATCGTCGGTGCCGCGGGGCTGCGAAGCACATGGACCGCTTTGGAGGCGGGCAAGCGGGTCGCCTTCGCGAATAAAGAGACGCTGGTTGTCGCCGGACCGCTGATGACCTCTCTCGCTCAACGCACGGGAGGTTGCCTGATCCCCGTCGATAGCGAGCACAGCGCGGTTTATCAGTCGCTCCAATCGGGAAAACATGGCGAGATCCGCCGGATCATCCTGACGGCCAGCGGCGGCCCGTTTCGGGGGTACACAGTCGAGCGAATGCGGGAAGTCACCCCCGCGATGGCAATGGCACACCCCACTTGGGCCATGGGTCCCAAGGTGACGGTCGATTCCGCAACGATGATGAATAAGGCCCTGGAGATGATCGAGGCGAAGTGGCTTTTCGGGCTTGACGCCGATCAGATCACCGTGATGATTCACCCTCAGTCGATCGTCCATTCTTGCGTCGAGTTCGTCGACGGTTCGGTCGTGGCCCAACTCTCCCCGCCGGACATGAAATTGCCGATCCAGTACGCACTTACGTGGCCCGACCGCTGGGAAGGGATCAGTCCGCGGATCGATTGGACGAAGACCCTGACGCTCGATTTTGCTCCGCCCGATTTGGACGCGTTTCCAGCACTCAAGCTGGGAGCCGAGGTGGCCCGCCGGGGCGGAACCTGCGGGGCCGTTCTCAATGCCTCGAACGAAGTCGCGGTCGAGCGGTTTTTGGCGCGGGATCTTCGCTTTACCGAAATTCCCCAACTGTGCCGATCGATGTTGGATGCACATAATTTTGAGTCGTCCCCCTCGCTGACGGACCTTTTGCGAATGGACCGTTGGGCTCGGGACGAAGCTCGCCGCTGGAGACCGTTGACGTGAATGCTCTGCTATTCGCTTCGCTGTTGCCGACGCTGGCCGCCTTTTCGGTCGATGCCCTGGTCTCCAAGGCCGTCAGCGTGCTGATCGTCGCCGTCGGAATCGGATTGGTGATTTTCTTTCACGAGCTGGGCCACTTCGCCGTCGCGAAGTGGTGCGACGTGCTCGTGGAACGATTCAGTATCGGCTTCGGCCCCGTCATCTGGAGCCGCAAGTACGGAGAGACCGAGTACGCCCTCTCCGCGATTCCTTTCGGCGGCTACGTCAAAATGCTCGGACAAGATGACCTCGATCCGAGCCAGATGACCAGCGAAGAACTTGCCAAGCACCCGCGCTCTTACATGGCGAAGCCCGTCGCCCAGCGAATGGCGATCATTTCGGCCGGCGTTGCGATGAACATTATCACGGGGGTCCTCTTTTACGCGGTGGCATTCGGCCACGGGATTGAAGCGCTATCGGCCCGTGTTGGTTCCGTGGTCCCCGGATCGCCCGCTTGGACCCAAGGGGGATTGCAGCCGGGAGATCGCATCACGGGCATCGACAATCGGTCGATAACCACCTTCGAGGACATCTTCCGGGCTATCGCCCTTTCCTCCGGGCCGATCGAAATCCGCGGAAAGCACCTGGACGACAAACCGTTCGAGGTGCAGCTGCAGCCCAATCTGTCGGAGGGCCGCTTGACGATCGGCGTCACACCGGAGCTTTCGCTCAAATTTTTCAAATCGAAAGATTCCACGGAGCTGGCGGCAGACCCGGGGTCACCCGCTGCCTCCGTGTCTCCCCCGTTCGAACAACAAGATCAGATTGTTGCAATCAACGGCCAGAGCGTGACCGATTTCTCGCAGTTGCAACAGCAGCTGGCGGCAAATCGTGGCAAAGCCGTCGTGCTGCAAGTTGAACGCGATGCGAGCGCGGGTCACCCCGTCGATATCACCGTCCCCCCTCAGCCGTTTCGGCAAATGGGCCTCACGATGGATGTCGGCAAGATTACCGGCATCATCAAGGACTCGCCGGCCGAGAAAAACGGCATTCAAATCGGAGACAAGATCGTCCGCCTGAATAATCTCCGGGTGGGAGAGGAAATTGATCCACTCAGGCTGCCCGACGAGCTGGCGTCCAAGGCCGGGCAGGAAGTCACCATTGTGGTGCAACGGGAAATGGATCGCGCCGATCCCAAGCCTATCGAGATTCGTCTGGTGCCGATCAATCGGGCAGGATGGTTGGACCCGATGACGCGCCCCGACACACCTTTAGCGCTCCCCGCGATCGGTGTTGCGTGCAACGTGATTCCGACCGTATTGCACGTGCAGCCAGGCAGCGCTGCGGACAAAGCGGGGATCAAGAAGGGTGATCGCATCAAGTCAGCCGAACTGGTTCTGAAGCCCGACATAAAAAAAGATTTGCTCGGCGAGAAGTCGGTGACCGTCGAATTGACCGCCGACAAGGGGAGTGGGAAGACGGGCACGTGGCCGTACCTGGTCGATTTGACGCAGGTGGCGCTCGATCGGGACGTGCGGTTGACGTTCACCACCAAGGACCGCGACGCAGTCGTCATCACGCCGGCCGTGGATCCGAAGGCGAACTGGTTCGTTCCGGGCGCGCGGGGCATGCGCTTGGACCGAGCGCTCGTCACCCTCAAGTCGAATGGGATTGCCGACGCCGCTCTGATGGGGCTGACGCACACCAAGAACTCGATCATCGATCTTTACCTGACGTTGCGCAATCTGTTCACTCGTCAACTTTCCTACGAAAACCTGCACGGTCCCTTGGGCATCATCTCTGTTGCCTACAGCGTGGCCCAACAGGGGCTGGCAGAGATGTGCCTGTTTCTCGGAATTCTGAGCGCCAATCTTGCGGTGCTCAACTTTTTACCGATTCCGGTGCTCGACGGCGGCCACATGGTGTTCTTAATCTGGGAGGCAGTCACGCGCAAGCGCCCCAGCGAGCGCGTGCAGATCGCCGCGACGTATTTCGGCATGGCCTTCGTGCTGTGCCTGGCGATACTCGTGTTCTACCTCGACATCTTTGTGCACAAGGTGATCGGCTGATCGGAGGCAGCGCCAGACTGCTGGCTGACTCCGTTTAGTCGTATCGACTCGTATCACGGAGACGGATCGTGCGTCGACCGATCCCACCCAACCAGCCCGAACACGGGCGTTTCGCAGCCGGACTGTTTGCCGCCACGGCGGTGATGACGGGAGGCGGGGGCATTTGCCTGGTCATCGCCTTGGTCTTCGCCAAGGACGTCTGGACCCCACTGGCGATTGTGGCCTGCGGCTTCGGTGGCCTGGTGGTGATGCTGTGGATGCTGCTCGAGCGGCCCGTTCGCCGCGCGCAAAACTCCAATGTCTACACGGCGCAGAAAGAAGGTCTCGAAGACTACGTCGAATCGTTCGAGCCCCGCCATCGCCGCCGCAGAGGGCGCAGCTTGGGAAACAACGCCCCACCGAGCGCCGAGGGCTTGCGCAAAATCCGGGAAGACTCGAACGTCTGGTCTCCTTCGGACCGCCGCGCGCAGCAATACCGCAAGAGTCTGGAAGAGTTCGAGGGCTGACGCCGCCCGAGGGAGCTGGCCCCCAGACGGACCTGAATCGCCTTCAGGCTGCTAGAACCGGAACAGCCAGTGAGTTCTTGTTAAGACTCGACAAACGTTCCCGGAGCCGGCAAATCGCGAACAAGTGGCGCCCGTGACCTCCGGACGGCCAAAGTTCTGCCAGACCCTACCAGCCACGGGACCCCGCCGGTGCTAGATTTGCTTAATGTACGGATTAAAAGCACTTCTGGTCGGCTGCCAGGGCCAAACGCTCGTCGCCTTGCGTCGGGAGTTGCAACAGCTCTCGATCGAGATCGAGTATCAGGCTCGCGACGTTGACGCCTGCCTCTCGTTTGTCGCTGCGCATCCGTCCGAGACACGGTTGTTCGTCGTCCATCCCGGGTCGCCGATTTCGAGCGAAGTGATCCAGCGGCTGCTTCAGTTCGTTGCCGGGCGGCCGATTCTGGTTCTCGTGGATGCCGCGCGCGATTTATCTGCGGTGCCGCGCCGTCCCACCATCGAGACGATCGAGCTGCCGTTTCGGCCCGACGATCTGCGCTCGGCCATTCATCGCCTGGCGATTCAAACTCCACAAACGATTTCCCGCTGTCGCTCGGTGCTGGTGTTGGGAGCCACCGAAGACGTCGGCTGTACGACGGTCTCCGTAAATCTGGCCTCCGAGCTGGCGCGGCTCCAAGATGGCCTCTGCATTCTCGCCGAGCAGGCGGTCGCGTTCGGCCGATTGGCCAACTACTTGGGAATTCGCCCGAAGGTGACGCTGTACGATCTGGTCAGCGATCTGGAACACATGGACGAAGCGCGAATGCGCGAGGCGATGACGCCGATCGATGACAATTTGCAGGTGCTG
The DNA here is from genome assembly GCA_035687365.1 of Planctomycetaceae bacterium. Taxonomy (GTDB): domain Bacteria; phylum Planctomycetota; class Planctomycetia; order Planctomycetales; family Planctomycetaceae; genus DASPSM01. The sequence goes on from DASRXU010000117.1 coordinate 20,701, forward strand.
GTCGGTTCCTATCGCGAGATCACGCCGTTCACGATCACGCCCGAGGTGGCCTTCAAAGCCCTGGCCTGCGCCATGCAGCTGGCCCGCACCGTCGTCGTCGACGCTCGTCATCATTTCGAGGAAGTCGATCTCGACTTTGCCGCCAAGAGTCAGCACGTGGTGCTGGTCGCCAAGCCGACGATTCCGTCACTGCACAGCATGCGGACGTTGTTGGAGGCGCTGCTGCGGCGCGGCTCGGTGGGCAAGCACTACGTGGTGATCAATCAATACGTGGCATCGGCCGAGGCCATCTCGAGACAAGCGATCGAAGGCCATCTCAACGAACACGAAGTGTTTCTCGTCACGTCGGACCCCGCGATCGCGATGGCCGAAAGCAACGGACGATTGCTCCGCAAGTCGGCCCCCGACAGCGAGGCGCTTCGCGATATCACGACGCTGGCCCGCGCCATTTTGGGGATGCGCCCCGAACTGCCGGCACGCTCTTCGCTTCGTGATTCGCTCAAACGGATGGCGCAGTCGCTGAATCTGGGATAGTTCCCGACCCGCCTGGCGGCGCCTTGATCATTCCAAGATGAATGAAACGCTGACCGACGCGCCGACGCTGATCCGGCCGGGCGCGAAGCTCGATTCCGTGGCGTCGCCCGCGGCGCGCGGGGTGCTCCCTTCATTCAATTGGGAGTTGGCTTGCTGAGCGTAAGTTGGCCACGGGTACGACACCTCGGAGGCATTTTCTGTGATCGCATAGGGGCGCCCCACTTTTGCCCCAAGCTCACCGGCCAGTGCCACCGCCTTCTCTTTCGCAACTCGAACTGCCTTCCCGCGGGCCTCGTCGCGGTATTTCGGTAGTTCTGACGTTCGCAGGTTTGCCCCGTGTATTCCTGTGACGCCGGCTGCCATGGCATCCGCCGTAACATTGGCAATCTTTTTGACGTCGTGCAACGTGCACGCGATGTACTACGAGACGCCATAGAAACGGGCCGTTGTTGATTCCTGTGCAGCGCGCCCGTTCGCGTTTTCTTGGTTATCGTAACGGGGCGCGATTTCGACTTGTGACGTTTGCAGCTCGGCCTCGGCAATTCCCGCGCTGCGCAGCGCGGCGAGCACCTTGGCGACGCGCTCCGCTTCCTCTTTCCGAGCTTGGGTCAGGTTCGCATTGCGGACTTCGACCTGGAAAACCAGATCAGCGAGGTCCGGAACCACGCGAATCTCGGCACTGCCCGTGGTCGACACGAGTGGCCGACCTGGCACGGTCTCTTCCCCCGACGCCGCCGCAGTCGTTGCAGCGAGCATCAGTGCCACAAGCAAAAAATAGTGTCGTTTCATGCGTACTTCTCCTTTGACATGAGCGAACGGTTCTTAGCAATTCGATCTCGGCAACGCGACTAGGAACGGGACTATGTCTCGCCGTTCATAGGCTGCTGGCTCGCTGTCCGGTCGTTTGGCGGCGTCAGGCGCGTCTCTTTGTGTTCGCGAATGATTCGCTGGGCTTCACGCGCCTGGGCCGGAGCGACAAGCACTCGTGGCGCTGCCCACCAGAAATTCGGTTCCATCGCGGCGACCGACTCCCCTATCACCTCTGCCGCGATTCCGGCAGCTTCGAGCGAAGCCCTCATCAGGTGCGCGTCGACGCCATTGGCTGCGCGATACACTTCGACGAGATCGGATGCCGAGGCCCCAGGCGACCTCGCATTCGCGCTCGCTGTGCCGCGACCGGGTCGAGGAAGCCGCGAGTAGAGCGATTCTCCCAAACCGAGCCGTAACAAAACGCGCGCGGCGTACGGGTAGAAGGCGGGCAGCAGCGGCAAGGTGGGCCACCAGGCAGCCGCGCGCTTGAACTCGGCAACCGCTTTTCCGCGATCGGCGTCGCGAAGGCCCATGAACGACTCGGCCAAGTGGCTGCGGGCGGCATACATCCGAACGCCCAACATCGAATAGCGATAGAACCACGGATGTTCGGACTTCCAGACTTTCTCGAAGGTTCGGCGGACGTCCGACGCGAAATTGTCCCACCCCTGGCTGGTCTTGGCGTCGGGATGTACGCGCATGCGAGTGGTGAGCACGTCGATGTCGTGAAACTCGTGCCGCTGCGACGCCCGCAGGTAGAAGTCGTAGTCCATCGCGTAATGCAGCGAGACATCGATCGGACCGACTTCGTCGAACAGCGCTTTACGATAGAAGGTCGAAGGATGATTGAGCCAATACCACTTGAACCAGAAGTGCCGGAGCCAGAACCGGCTCGACCGGGCGGGCAGGAACTCGAGGGGCTTTCCCTCCGGGTCGACCCGCACGAGGTGGCCATTGACGAGGACGGCTTCAGGATGGTCGCGGAAGAACTGCACGACCTGGGCAATGGCACCGGGTTCGTAGACGTCGTCGGCGTTGAGCCAGCCAATGAGCGGCCCGCGGGCCAGGGCGAGCCCTTTGTTGAAAGCATCGGATTGGCCCCGGTCCGGTTCGGAAATCCAGCGAACCGTGGGGAACTGTTTTAGGACCTCTAGCGTTCCATCCTTTGAACCAGCGTCAACGACGATGTGCTCGGCCCGCACCCCGCGTTGCCCGGCGACGCTTTCGATTGTATCCCGCAAATGGCGGGCGGCGTTAAAGCAGGGCGTAATGATGGAGATTTCCGGGGTGACCCCGATGTCTCCAGCCCCCTGACCCTCCCCGCTGCCGGTGCTACTCACCTACCGCTCCTCCTCCGCGTTTCGATTGGACTCGAAGTCGCTCCCCCAAGGTAGCCGGAGAGCCAGCGTAGCCGGAGAGGGAGCCATAATTCTCCAGTCCACTATTCGATTGTAGTGAAGCTCACCACACCGCCGGGCACAACGATCCAGTAAGCTCCACGCCCCGGGTCAAAAGAGCTGACCCGCTTATTTCAGACTTTGGGGTTTGACTTTGGACTTTGAACGGACTCTCGTATTATGGGGTCCCACGCAAACACGCTCTTTCGCGCGTGAAGACCGGCTCGCTCTGCCCTTTCCGATCCACCCTCTCATCGTGAGGCGCACATGGCGACAACGCTGCCCCTCCCCACTCGCACGACCGAATCCCAGCTAGAACGCAGCCTTCAATTACTGGAGGCGGCCCACGATCGCTTGCTCGCCGCCACGGCCGACGAACTGATTGCCCTGGCCGAGGTTTGCATCTACGGAACGCTGCGCGCGGCGGACGACTGGGTGGCCATTTCCAGCCGATTCAAAGGATTGCCGGAGAAAAGCAGCCTGCGGGCCGAAGATGTGATGACCGGCCCGGTGGCCACGGTTCGCCATCTCCGCCTGTTGATCCAGAGCCTGCGTGATATCAAAGCCTACGGCAAGCCCCGGTTGCCCGGCCGCCCGACGATGGGCTCCGACGCTCGGCTGCGGGTGCCGGTCTTTCCCGCGCGAGGGATGTTCGATTCGCTGACCTTCCAAGGGTTCAAAGTCGAGTCGCGGATGCTGCCGGGGATTACGGCCGAGTCGCTACCACAGTGTGCGGACGGGGTGCCCGGCCGCTGGAACCCCAGGAATCCTCGCATCGCGCTGGTGCTGGGGGCGGGCAATGTCTCCTCGATTCCGACGACCGACGCGTTCACCAAGCTGTTTCAGGAGGGGCGTTCGGTCCTGCTGAAAATGAACCCGGTGAACGAGTCGCTGGGCCCCGTTTTCGAGCGGGCCTACGCGCCCCTGATCGACGCGGGTTATTTGCAAATCATTTACGGCGGCGGAGACGTCGGCGCGGCGGCCGTCCAGCATGAACTGGTCGGGGAGATTCATATCACCGGTTCGATCAATTCGCACGACGCGATCGTCTGGGGCGCGCCGGGGCCGGAACGCGAACGCCGCAAGCGGGAGAATGATCCCGTACTCCGCAAGCCCATCTCGAGTGAACTGGGGAACGTCACGCCGTGGATCGTCGTCCCCGGCAAGTACACCGAGAAGCAACTCGATTTTCAGGCCGAGAACATCGCCACGTCGATCACGAACAACTGTTCCTTTAACTGCATCGCGACCAAAGTCCTGATCACGTCGGCCAACTGGCCCGACCGCGAGCGGTTTCTTGGAAAGATTCAAAAGGTGCTCGACCGGATTGCCCCGCGAAAGGCGTACTACCCGGGAGCCCTCGAGCGATTCGCGAAATTTGCCAGCCGACCGGCCGGCGGCGAGAAGCTGCCTTGGACGCTGCTGCCGGGAGTCAACCCGTCATCTTCGCCACAGTTCTTCAAGGAGGAATCGTTCGTCTGTGTGAGCGTGGAGGCGCCGTTGACGGCCGACTCGGACACTGCCTTTCTCGATCGGGCGGTCGACTTCGCCAACAGCGAGCTGTGGGGGACGTTGGCCGCCTCGATCACCCTGCCGGCCGATTTTCGCAAAGATCCGGCCCGCGAATCGGCATTACAGTCGGCCCTGTCACGCCTGGACTACGGCACGATCGCCATCAATCACTGGAGCGGCTTGTCGTTCGCGATGATGTCGCCCGGCTGGGGAGGAGTGGCCGGCAGCACGCTCGATGACGCTCAAGGCGGCATCGGCTGGGTGCACAACACCTATCAGCTCGACGGCATCGAAAAGAACATCCTCACCGGCCCCCTGACGATGTCTCCCAAACCGCTGTGGTTCGCAACCCACTCCAATCCCGAAGCGGTCGGTTGGCGGCTATTGAGTCTGTACGACAAGCCGACGCTCTGGAACCTGGGTGGCGTGCTCGGCTCAGCCGTCCTCAACGGACGTTGATCTCAGCGGCAAAGGCGACGTTGAGACCGCAGCTCTCGAATCAATTTCGCGCCGAGAGGTTTGCAACCTGCGTCACCGCCGTGCCGTTTCCTGGAGGCGCCGAGACAACTTTCGGCGGGCGAACATAGATCAGGAATTTCGGCGGCGCGGACGAGAAGCCGTGCTGATCGAGCGGAACTAGACCCAAGTCGGTCGCACGCTCCAGGAAAATAGGGAGCAGCCGCGAACTGAACGATCGCGGGTCGATGACTAGCAAGTCGGGCGGATCGCGGTCGAATTCTTTATTGAAGAATTCGTCGTATTTGACGACTTCCGGCATGCCGCCGGCGGCGAAGTAGGCGGGTCGAACGGCCTGAAAGTCTGAGACAGCGCGATGAATCGGACCGGTGTGCGCTTTGGTCCACCGGCCGAGCTTTGCCTCCAAACGTCGGCTCGTGTGCCGACTAGTGAAGGATTGCGTCCACCCGGCGGCGAGCAGGCAAATCGGAACGAGGGCGAGGGCCGCGAACCGATTGATGGGCCTCGCGGGCTGCCAAGCGACCGCTTGCAGCCAGCGCACGACGGTGAGGCAGCCGGCGGCCGCGAAGCCCGCGTCGATGAAGGCCAACGTCAGAAAGTATCGACCGTTCATTTCGCCGGCGTGCGCGAGCTGAATCCAAATGGCGACCAAGGTGGCAGCACTCCAAACCGGCAACAGGGCCCACCGCGGATCGCGAAGACGCCCCAGCGAACTCCAAAACCCGATTAGCGCCAAGACAAAGAATGGCACACCCACGGTCCGCACAAACTCGATCAGATAGCGGCGCCCGAGCGTGGCGGCGGTCTGGGCTTTAACCTCGATGCCGTCCTTTGAGGCCTCCGCCGCTTTCACAGGTTCGACGGTCACATCGGTTGGCTGCGGTATGGGACCGGACAGTGGAGCGGCACTCTGCGCGACGCCTGTCGGCAGCGCTGGCGGCGGCGCCGGCGTCTCCATCGCAATTGTCGCAGGAGTCGGTTTCGGCTCGGTGTGGGTTCCCGTCGGATGAACCCAACCGGCCACAACCGCGAAGGGGCTCAGTCGACCGAATTCCCAGGTCGGATAGTGGGCCAACAGCGTGACATTCATCACCAGTAACAGCAGGGGCGTCATCGCGAGACAGAGCGGAACGCCGAAGGCCAACCGCAGTCGCGCCGCCGGCACACGCCACCAGCTCGCGGCTCCCCATACTGCCAACGGAGCCAGCAGAAACCAGCCTTCGATTCGCGTATGCAGGGCCAGGGCCAGGGCCACTCCGGCTGTGGCAAACTGCCACCAGCGTCGCTCCTCGAAGGCCCTCCAGATCAAGTCGAGTCCCACGACGAAGAAGAACCAAAACGTCGCTTCGCGAATTGGCTCGACCGAGTATTCGATCAGCTTCGGATGGACGGCATAGAGAAAGACGCCTACGGTCGCGATTTGCTCGTCGAACATTCGCCGCAACCAGTCGAACAAAGGCACGGCGATGGCCGTACCTATCAGCACGCCCCACACTTTGCCGGCGGTCGTCCACTCTAGCCCCAGCTTGTGCAATCCGACCAGGACGAGCGGATAGACATTCAGATTGAGATACTCGAGCGCCTGGTCGAGTCGCCCGCGCTCGAGCGCATCGGCCACGTGCAGATAAGAAAATCCGTCATCGCAGACTGCCGCAAGCTTGCAGGCCACGACGACGCGCGGCACCAGGCAGGCCAGGAGCAGCAGCCCCAGTCGCACGCTCGTTTGTGATAACAGTTGCCCAAGCCGGCCGAGATTCGCGGTCGAGCGTTCCGGCTCCCTGACGATCGTAGCCTTCGAAGCCTGATCAAGAGTCATGGTTTGGGCATCGTGGGAGGACCGAATTGGGCAGGTAATCGAACGTGCGAGGCTCGCGGCACAACGGGTGGTGGGCTGTCGACGTCAGGGGTTACCGGCGACGGTCGTGGTCGGATTCGCTTCGCGACTCGGTGGGCTCACAGCCACGGGACGCGGTTTTTCCGGATTGCGACAGACCAGTTGCACGAGCCCGTCGACGCGCTTCACGCTGAAACCCTTTGGCGGTCGCCGACCGGCCGGTTCGACGATCCACACGACGCGCGGCCCGAATTGGTATTCGAGGCTACGCAGGGGATACGTCCAGTCGAGCTCCAGCCACAGTCCGTGGCAGTCTTGTTCGACGGCGGTCGCCAGCGCAACTTCACCATGACGTTTGCGGATCTGATCGGCCAGACGATCGACGAGGGACCAGTTGCGATGGTTCTCGTACGCACGGGGAGCATCGATCAGCAGCCAGTAGCCCCCTGCCTGCGCCAGATGCACCAGAATCAACAGTCCGAAGACGAGCGTCGCTCGGCGGTGCACCAACGTCTGCACGCCGCACCAGCCGCAAGCGACCAGGATCGGCAACATCGGCAGCATGAACCGTCCGCCGGGCTGATCACAGACCCAATGCGAATAGAGCAAAAAGTAAGCAGGCAGCGTCAGGGCCAGCACGTCGAGTCGACGTCGGACGATTTTCCACCAGCCGACAACCAGGACGCCCGAGAGTCCCAGAAACGCGAGCATCGACGTCCCCGGCACTTCCCACGGCTCGATGCTGGATTTCCACAAGCCGGGCACGCACAGGCAGCCGACGTCGTTGATGCGATAGGCGACGCCTTGCAGAAAACGGACCGGCGGACTGTGGGTCGCGGTCTCATCGTCCGCCGACGTCATTTCATTCGCTTGCATCTCGATGGGCTGGTCGTTCTGGTCCGTTTCGCCGCCGGGCGTTCGGCTCTTGGCCACGCGTGATGTCTGATGGCTGTAGACGCTCATCACTTCGCGGAGGTAGATGCCTCCCGCGCCGTAGGTGCGGTCGTAGTAGAGCCAGCCCGCCAAAGTGATTGCCGTCACCAGCCCAACGGCGGCCGACATCGTGACGGCCCGCGACCAGCCAAACGCACGTTGCCACGCCAGCCAAGCGGCGGCGAGACCAAAACCGACGGTCAGCGTGACGACCGTGTATCGCATCAGGGAGGCGTAGGCGGTGAGAATCGCGGCGCAGACTGTTAGCGTAATGATCCGCCCGATTCGTCGCTCATCAAGGAGGCGGTGCATCAGGTTGACCGTCCACATCAAGAGCGCGAGCGTGGCGATCTCTTTGGTCGGTCGACGGTAGTAGGTCCAGAGGCTGATGTTGACCATC
>DASRXU010000118.1:0-9799 GCA_035687365.1 Planctomycetaceae bacterium
GCGGTGCCGGCCGACGCGATCGTCAGCCATGAAGGCGCCAAATTCGTCTTTGTCCGCATCGCGCCCCTGACGTTCCGACGGGCCGACGTGACGACCGGTCTCTCGACCGACGAGCAGGTCGAGATCACTAGCGGAATCGAAGTCGGGATACCGGTCGTCGTGCGGGGCGCGGCCGTTCTCAAGGCGCAGCTGCTCTTGCCCACGATCCAGAAAGAGTAGCACACGAACACCCAGAGGATTGGAGCATGTTGTCCCGCTTGATCGAGCTGTCGATCGAAAATCGAGGGCTGGTGATCGCCATTACGCTGTTGGTGGCGATCGGCGGTGTCTATTCGGCCGTCACTTTGCCAATTGACGCTGTCCCCGACATGACCAATATTCAGGTGCAGGTGCTGTCTGACGCCGGCGCGCTCTCCCCGGTGGAAGTTGAAAAGTACGTCTCGTTTCCGATCGAGACGACGATGAGCGGCCTGCCGAAAGTCGAGCAGATTCGCAGCATCTCCAAGTTCGGCCTGTCGGTCGTCACCATCGTGTTCGAGGAGGGGACCGACATCCAATGGGCGCGGCAACTCGTTTCCCAGCGTCTGCCCGACGCCATTGCCAAGATTCCTCCGGGCGCGGCGACGCCCGAGCTGGGACCAATGGCCACAGCATTGGGCGAGATCCTCCAATTCGAGGTGCGGGGCAACGGTTGGTCGCCAATGGACCTCCGCACGTTGTTGGAGTGGGACATCGCACCGCGTCTCCGCGAGGTTCGCGGCGTGACCGAGATCAATTCGCACGGCGGATTCTATAAGTCCTACGAAGTCCGCCCCGACCCCGACCGGCTGGCGAGCGAACGGCTCAGCTTCGAAGACCTGTTCCGGGCTCTTCAGGGCAACAACCAAACGGCGGGCGGTGGCTACGTAGTCCACAATGGCGAGCAGCGCCTGATTCGCGGACTGGCCCTCTTACGCGATATTCCGGACATCGAGTCGATCGTCGTGCGTCGGGAGGCCAATGGCACGCCGCTGCTCATTCGCGACGTGGCCTCCGTGGTTGTCGCTCCCCTCACGCGGCAGGGGGCGGCCACACGTGACGGACGCGGCGAAGCCGTCATCGGCCTGGTAATGATGACCTACGGGGAGAATTCGCGCGAGGTGGTCAAGCGGGCCAAAGCGCGGCTCGACGAGATCCGCGGGACGCTGCCCAAAGGGGTCACTGTCGAGATTCTGTACGATCGGGCCTCCCTCATCGGCCGCACGCTGACCACGGTGCTCACGAACCTGTGTGAGGGTGGCTTGTTCGTGATGGCCGTGCTGCTCTTGACGCTCGGGAGCTTTCGGGCGGGACTCTTGGTGACGCTGGCGATTCCATTGTCGATGCTGTTCGCGACCAACTTAATGTCAGCGACGGCAGTCACGGCGAGCTTGATGAGCCTGGGCGCGATCGATTTCGGACTGATCGTCGACAGCTCCGTGATCATGATCGAGAATTGCGTCCGCCGCTTGTCGCATCCTCCCGAGGGACGCACGCGAACCGAAATCATTCGCGACGCCGCGGTCGAGGTCCGCAAGCCCACCATGTTCGGCGAGCTGATTATCGGCGTCGTTTATCTGCCTGTGTTAGCGCTCAACGGCACCGAGGGCAAGCTCTTCCGCCCGATGGCTTTGACGGTGCTCTTTGCACTCCTCGGCTCATTGATCCTGTCGCTAACTTTCATGCCGGCGGTCGCCACGCTGATGCTGCCCCGCAATATCAAGGAAGGCAACGTCTGGCTGATCGAGCAAGTGAGACGTGTGTATGAGCCCGTCCTCAGCCGGGCGCTGGCTCGGCCATTCCTGACGGTCGGGTTGGCCGTGGCCCTCTTCGCGATCAGCATTCCGATTGCATTCAACCTCGGCGGTGACTTCATGCCCAAACTGGCAGAAGGGGACCTGTTGATCGAAGCCTATCGGCTGCCGACCGCAACCTTGGAAGACTCGTACGCCATGACTGCCGCGATCGAAAAGGAGCTGATGACCTTTTCGGAGGTGCGCACGGTTTTTTGCAAGACGGGCCGACCTGAGATTGCCAATGACATGATGGGCGTCAATGAAACCGACATCTGGATCATGCTCAAGCCCCGCAATGAGTGGCCGGAACGCAGGTCGCTCGACAATCTCTCCGAAGAAATGGCGAACCGGCTGAGGGCCAAGTTCGTCGGCGTCGCCTTTGACGAGACGCAGCCGATCGAAATGCGGGTCAACGAACTGGTCGCGGGTGTCAAAGCCGACGTCGCCGTGTTTATCTACGGCGACGACCTCAACGTGTTGAATCAAAAAGGGAAGGAGATCGAGGCCATCTTGCGGCAGATTCGTGGGGCGGAGGGGGTGAAGTCGAGCTTTCAGGCCAACCTCTCAACGTTGCGCATCGAGCCGAATCGCGAGGCCCTCGCGCGTTACGGCATCGATGCGGCGCGGGTGATGGAGGTAGTTTCCGCGCTGGGCGGTCGCGACGCGGGCCAGATCTTCGATCCGCACGGACGAGCCCGTTTTCCGATTCGCGTCCGAATTCCCGAAGCTTGGCGGACGACTCCGTCCTTGCTCGAACAGCTGCCAGTCGCGCAATCCGCCGGAAAACCAGTTCCCCTCAAGCAATTAGCCGACATCAGTTACGAGGAGACTCCCGACCTGGTCGAACACGAGTCGGGCCACCGCCGTGCGTATGTTTCCTCCATGGTCCGCGGCCGCGACGTTGGCACCTTTGTCAGCGAGGCCGCGGAAGCGATCAGGCGCAAGGTCAACCTTCCGCCTAACTATGAAATCCGCTGGGGAGGACGGTTTCAGAATCTGCAATCGGCCACTGAGCGGCTGACGCTCATCACGCCGATCGTCATGGTCGTGATTTTTCTGCTCTTACATACGACGTTCGGGTCGATGCGGATGGCTGCGCTGATCTTTCTGGCGGTGCCGATTGCCGCGTCGGGTGGCGTCTTCGCCTTGGCCGCGCGCGGGTTGCCGTTCAGCATTTCAGCGGGCGTCGGATTTATTGCGTTGTTTGGAGTTTCCGTATTGAACGGGCTCGTCTGGGTGACCGCAGCCGAACGAGCCCGCCAGCTGGGGACCGATTTGAAAACGGCCAGCCGTGAGACGGCCCTCGTCCGCTTACGGCCGATTTTGATGACGGCGCTGGTGGCCAGTTTGGGATTCCTGCCCATGGCTCTCTCCACAGGGGACGGCGCCGAAATGCAGCGGCCGCTGGCCTCCGTCGTAATCGGCGGGCTGGTCACGTCGACATTCCTAACGGCCTTGGTGCTTCCCGCGATCTATCCGTGGTTCGCGCCCAAACCGGCCGTCGACGTTGCTTTGGATTGATCAAACGGGCAATCGTCTTTCTTCTTCGCGTTGCTCGGAGGCATCGATGTTGCCGAAAGTCGACACGAGATCGCTCTCGAAATACGTCGAACGTAGCGTCGGCCTCGTTCGATAACAATTTCGTCTCCTTCGATAAGTCTCACCCTGGCCAGTCATTGCGCGGCGAGTGGTGTGTCTGGTGGCAGGCCCGGGCGAAGCGGGTTCCGTTTGCGGGCACGCCGCTTGCATCCTGCGTCGGTATGATCACCGTCTCAGAATACAACGACGTAGCGAGCCTTGGACAAATTCGAGAACTCTGGCGGGAGCTGTGGTGGAAGACGCCGCGAGCTTCCTTCTTCCAATCAGTTGAGTGGTTTGAGACCTCGTTACGACGAGCCGGCGGCAATGGCCGCATTCGTGTACTCGTCGTCGCCGCGGCCAACCGGCCGATCGGAATTGTGCCTCTCGTCGTCAAGCGTGTCACGTCGGGGATCGGCCGTCTCAGGGTTTTGACTGACTCGCCCGACGAGCGGGGATTCTTCTACGAGCCGATCGGACCCAACCCGGCCGCCACGCTCGAAGCCGTCCTATCGCATGTGACGTCGACGCCCATCGACTGGGACCTGTTCGAACTGCGACACGCGGACGTGCAACGCTTCGAACGTGGACCGGCACCCGCACAACTGTGGCAGACAAAGTTCGGATCGCTGCGTCGCTTTGAGGAACGCCGCCCCATCATCGATTGCCGGGGCGACTGGGTTCACTATTGGGGGTCCCGTTCTGAAGAACTTCGCTCGGAGTATCGGCGCAGCGAGGAAGCACTGCAGGCTCTGGGCGAAATCGAGTACGTCCGCTATCGGCCCGAGGGTTCGCCACTCGAAGACGACGATCCGCGTTGGGATCTCTTTGAACAATTGGAACGCCGCCGCGAGGAGGGAGTGGGGAAGGGCCGTGCGACCCACCGGCGCCAACAGCGTCAGCGTGGCCAGGAGACGTTGCCGCGGGAACTACACGAGGCGGCCACACGCGTCGCCGGCGTCGATTTCAACGTGCTTCGGCTGAATGGGCGTTCGATCGCCTGGGCGTACAACTACCGTTGCGATGGGCGGCTCGAGACTCAACGGATCCGCGCGGTCGCCGAACACCAAGAACTTGGGACCGCCGTGCTGATGGGCCGCATGCTTCGCGACGGATTCCGGCGCGGAGACGAGTATTATCTCTTCGAACCGTCTGCGTCACTTGCGGCGAGTGGCTGGCAAACGGGTGAGACGTCCCGCTTCCGGTATACGCACTTCGCCCCGCAAGCGCCGCGGGCTCAGCTGTTGCGACTGGTGCAGTGGCTCAAGTCCCGCCCCGAGCCAACACTTGCCGGTTGAGGCGAGCGGCGGGTGTCAGCCCGCCGGTTCTTGCAGAACTTGTTTTGCTTACCAGTTCGGGCGCTCAATCGGAAATTGAAGCAACCGCCAGCTGACGCTGGCGGCTCGCCAGGAGTTTCTCCAGTCGGCGAGGACTACCTCTGGGCGCGCTTCGAGCCGCCGCTCTTTTGCGAGCTTTCGTCGAGGTTTTCTTTCGAGAAGTCCGAGGCCACCTTGCCGGCCGCTCGCAAGATGCCCTTCTGCAGCTCGATCACACCGACGATCTTGTTACCGTCACGTGTCATCCGAACCGACAACTGATCGTCCCCCCCTTGCAGTGCGGCTTGCACCAGCTTCGGGTAGTGATCGGCCCCTTTTTTCTTCGGCGGCTGAGTCAGCGACTCGTCGATCCACGGCTTCAGACGCACGATTAGCTCGAGCCACGGGGCTTTCTCGCTGCCCGCCGCCGCGGGCAGCTTGGTCTTCTTGATGGCGTTCTTGAGTAAGTCGAGCGAGCCTTCTCCGGCGGCTGCCCAAAGCGTCTCTTTCGATGAGCCGACGTAGATCAGATCCGCGCCGACGAAGTCGCTCCAATACGGGTGCTTGCCCTTCGCAAATTCGATCGAGTGGATCTTTACGCCTGATTCTTCGGCGACGTTCAACTTGACTGTGGCCCCTTCGTAGGCCTTGGGCATCATGTTGATAATCTCGTCGAGCTTAGTGCCGTCGGCCGTTCGCGTGCCGGCCAGAAACACATTCTTGCCCGATGCACCGGGATGCACGTCGATGAAACCGTCGGCGGCTCCCGCGTTGATCCCGCTTTCGACCATCGCGTAACCCTTGTCGATCATCTGCTTGGCAGCGTCTTTTTGTTCGGCGTTGCGCTTGTCGTCCGAGTCGACCCGCGCCTTGAGGCGGTCGCGCACCAGCGATGACATGGCGATGGCGGCCTTCTTGCGAATGTCGCCCAGCGGATGATTGATTTGGAAGGCCAGGCTCGGTTGCTTGCTGCGCTCGACATTCGCGAACAGGCTCGGCTTGGTGCACAACTGCGAGACGTTCTGCGCGAGCGAAGTATTCGCGATTGGCGTTAACTCGATGTCGGCCCGGCCCAGCTCCTTAGTCGTGTCGATCGTCAGGCCGACCAGCGCGTGCTCAGACTCGGTAAAGAACCACTCCAGTTCGTCCATCTCGATTTCGGTCGCCTTCTTGCGCAGCTCGAAATCGGCGGCCGCTTCGCCCGTGTCTTTCTTTAATGCGGCCAAAGTCTGCTTGCGAGTGACCTTGAACAACTCGTGGCGCTTGGCCTGGGCCGCGGCATCGGTCAGCTTGTTTTGGACGTCGACGGCCAATAAGAAATGGCGAGCCAAGAACGGCGCCGCCGATTTGCTGGGGTCGGCCGGAGTCAGATTGATGTCGTCTTTTGTCTCGCCGATGCGAGCGTACGGAGCCGTATAGTTCATCCAGCCGTTGAAGTCGGCCGGTTTGCCGCTGCCGAGCTTCCACCAGCCCTCGCCCATGTCTCGAATTCGCGGCGTCAGAATGGCCGCCAGGTTGTCCTTACGAAAGTTAAGAAACTTTGAAACGGGAATCGTCCAGACCGTGCGATTGGCCTTCTCGTCAAACACGACGTCGACGCGAGTCGGCAGCTTGAGGTCGATCCCGATCAGAAAGACTTCGAGGTAGTCCTTCAAGACTTTCCACTGCTTTTGCTCGGTCGCATCGGTCAGCATCAGCAGGTATTTAACGTCGTCCAGCACCTCGCCAGCGCCAGCGACGATTACGTAGGCCGAGGGGGCAGCTTTCTCTTCGCCAGCGCGCACTGGGCTCGGTTGGAACAGGAAGGCCCCGATTGTGAGAGCAGCGCCAATAAAGGACGCGGATTTCGAGGTGATGGCGACTCGCATCGGAGGATTCTCCTGGCTCAAAAAAACACGGCGACCACTTGAGGGATCAGTCCGCGAACCCCATTGCTTGACGGCTATTGCGCAATTCGCCTAGAAGGCGCGGTCCTTGGGAATCGACCGGCCCCCCAAGGCGCGGCATTTTAGCCCGGCAGCCCTAAATAGAAAAGCGTTTGGACCCGCACGGCCACTGCAGTTCCAATCACTTCGCCTGCCTGCCGGATCGGCCCATTTCCTGCAAACCGCAGACCAAGCGTCGTCCGAGCCGGCCTCGGCAAATAGTCGCCTAGGAGCTGGGTGGCTATACTCGATTTGTGACGCGGGCCGGGATCGCGACGTGACTGTCGCCTCGACGGACGGAGAGTTTTGTGCGAACGGTTCGCAGAATCGTGATCGGCCTCGTTGCGCTCGGCACTTTAGCCGCTGCGAATTCGATTCTCACTAGCACCGCTCTGTCGCCCTGCGGCGCCGGAAAAGCGTTCGGTGACGACCAGTCGGCGACCGCGCCCAGCCCCTTTCAGTTCGAGCTGATCGAGGACGGCGGATTCGCGCTCTCCTACCACGGCGTTTCTTTCGTCCGCATGTCGCTTCCCTTCTGGGAGGCGAAATGGAAATGGGCCGCCGGCCCGTCGGAGATCGGTGAGCTACGCAACGGGTCGGCCCCCTTTAATGTCCGCGTGCCAGGTCTGGCCGCCGAAATCAGCGGAACGATCCATGTCGATGCGCCGAACGTCGTGACCTATGAAGGCGTCGTGCGGCACAGCGCCACGCGGCCCGACGTGATCGGCGGCGGAATGCAGTTCGAGCTGAACTTCCAATCGCGGTTTTTCGGAGGCAAGACGCCGAGCACGCCCGAACTGCTCCCCAATCACGAAGGCTTCGTGTGGCATCTAACTCCGGGCGGCGGCAAAGTCGACGGAACCGATGCGGGCGATCAAGAGCTCAAGGTCACCTTTTCACCCGGGGCTCACGAGGTCGCTTTCGAGAACGGCAACAAGAACCGTATTCGAGCGTTCCTGGTAGGCCCCGCAACGTCGTCGGGCACCGAGCCGCTACGGATGACGATTACGATGCCAGCCGGAACCCATCGCAAACTGACCCAGTCGGAAGAATACGGCCCGGTTGATGTGACTCGTTGGCTCCGAAACGTGTTTCCCTCGCCCCATTCGCCCGTCGATCTGAGCACCCTCAACCATCGTCCCGGCACGCATGGCTTCCTGCGGACGGCCGGCGATCGGCTGCAATTCGAGGACGGCACGCCCGCACGGTTTTGGGGCGTCAACGTCATGGCTTATGCGCTGTTCTCTTCCAATCAACAGATTTCCCGGCATGCCCGCCGGCTGGCCATGCTGGGCTTCAATCTGGTCCGCTTGCATCACCACGATTCGACCCGCTGGGTGAGCCCCACCGTTATCGATAAGCGCGCGGAGAATTCGCGGCAGCTCGATCCGGTCGGCATGGATCGGATCGATTATTGGATCAAATGCCTGCGCGAGAATGGGATCTATGTTTGGCTCGACCTGCACTCGTACCGGGAATTTCGCCCGGGAGACCGCTCGACCGAGCTAGGCGAAGTGGTCACCTATGACGACATCAGCCGCGCCCAGAATTCCCATGAGGCGAAGGGCTTCTGCCAATACGATCCGGGGCTGCAAAAGTTGATGGTCGAGTTCGAGCACAACTACCTGACGCACGTCAATCACTATACGGGACTGGCGTACAAGGACGATCCAGCGGTTGCATTCGTCCTAGTCACGAACGAGAACGACATCACGCACCACTACGGTGTACGCGCCATGGGCGATCAGAACAACGTCGCTTTATCTCGCTTGTTTAGCGATCGATCGCGGGCTTTTGCCGAGCGAACAGGCTTTGGAGAGAACCAGCTCAAATCGCCCTGGAAGCCGGGCCCGCCGCAAATGTTCTTGAACGATCAGGAGCACGCCTTCGACTTGGCCATGATCGAGGGGATTCGCGGCACGGGCTCGAAGGCCCTGATCGCTGCCGGAAATATGTGGGGCGACAATCCGCTGGCGTCGATCCCGTCCCTCACGACGGGCGACGTCATCGACGCGCACGAGTACGACGGCCCCGGTCTGCTCGAGGCCGACCCCCGGTACAAGCCGAACATCGTCTCGTGGATTGGCATCCACCGCGTCGAAGGTATGCCGCTGACCGTCTCGGAATGGAACATGGCCAGCCGCCAGACGCCGACGGTCGATCGTTACGCGGCGCCGCTCTACGTCGCCTCCATCGCTGCCCTGCAAGGCTGGGACGCGCTGATGATGTATGGTTACTCACAGCAAGGGCTGAGTGATCAGGTCGGCATCACCGGTGTTTGGGACACGCTGAACGACCCGGCGATGCTTGCGATGATGCCGGCCGCGGCCATGATTTATCGCAACGGACACGTCTCCCCGGCTCGCAAGCACTATTCCTTCGCCCTCTCGCCCGAGCAGCTCTTTGATTCAGGCTTACGGCCCGACACGTGTCCAGCTGCGCGCACGCTGATGGAGCAGAGCCACTTCGCCCTGGCTATCCCGCCGGTTCCCCAACTTCCTTGGCTCAAGCCCAAGGAAGCTCCTCCCAACGCAATCGCGATCCACGATGCCTCGGAAAGCTTCTTGCCGGCCGACGCGCATTCGGTCACCTCCGATACCGGCGAGTTGTCGCGTGACTGGGAGACGGCCACACAGACGATCGACACGCCGAGGACCCAGGCCGCACAGGGGGCGCTCGCAGACCGGGCGATCAAACTGACGGACGTCACTATTTTGGTCAACACGCGGCACGCGGCCGTCGCCGTCAGTGCTATGGACGAGCAGCCGCTGCGCTCGTCCAATCAGATCCTGATCACCGCGGTCGCCCGAGTCCTCAAGCCCAAGAAGCAGAAGGGCGCCGGCTGGAACCAGGACTACTCGGTCGTCAGCGAGCCGGTGCGAGGGGAAGTCACAGTCCGAGCACCCGCCGGATTGGAAGTCGTCGCACTCACGTCGACTGGTCGCGGACTACTGGTCCCCGACGTGATTTTTGAAGAGGGCCGCTATCGGATTCCCTTGGCGAAGCGACTCAGCCACTGGTACCTGCTGCGAAAGCCGGCGAAGCCTTGAGCCGGTAGCGCAACTTGGTCGAGAAGCTTGATCAAGATGCTGTGCTCAAAACGATCCGACT
This sequence comes from Planctomycetaceae bacterium, assembly GCA_035687365.1. GTDB lineage: Bacteria > Planctomycetota > Planctomycetia > Planctomycetales > Planctomycetaceae > DASPSM01. Next base: position 9,745 of record DASRXU010000118.1, read on the forward strand.
CGCCATCGAGTTGACTTTGCGATGTGTCGGTCCGCGTCGGGCGTTTGGCGGCTAC
>DASRXU010000119.1:0-4768 GCA_035687365.1 Planctomycetaceae bacterium
GTCCAAATGGACGGTCGCAACGTCTTCAAGTGGGCCGTCCGCGCGCTCACCGACACGATTCAACTCGTCCTCGAGGAATCCAAGCTCGGCGTGAACGACGTCTCGGTGTACGTGCTCCATCAAGCCAATCAGCGGATCATCGATGCGGCCGTTGAGGCGCTGGGGATTCCGCCCGAGCGGGTCTTCAGCAACATTCAGCGCTATGGAAATACGTCGGGCGCGTCGGTGCCGATCGCCTTGGACGAAGCCTTCCGCGCCGGCCGGATTCACCCCGGCGACACGCTGCTCTTGAGCGGCTTCGGCGCCGGCCTGACCTGGGGCACGGCCCTCTTCCGCTGGTAGGGTGTCACCTCGCTGCAGAGGCAGACACGCCAGCCGTCACTTTTTCGACCTGTCGTCCAGCAGGCTCTTGATCTCGCGCCTGACAGGTGTCGACCTTCGTCCGCAGCATTTTCTCGAAGTGCCCGACTCCCTTGGGCTCGCGCCAAGCGCCACAGTTCCGCGGGGACATACAGGTCTCTTATATTGAAGAGCTAACCGCGTATCTGACCTCCGGGAGAAGCAACCATGAAACTCGGCATTGTGACGTATCAATGGGGAGCCAATTGGGATCTGCCCACGCTCATCAAGCATTGTGCCGAGGCCGGCTACGCCGGCGCTGAACTGCGGACTACGCACAAGCACGGCGTCGAGGTTTCGCTCAACAAGGAACAGCGTGCGGAGGTTCAAAAACGCTTCGTCGATTCCGGAGTGGAGTTAATCGGACTGGGGTCCGCCTGCGAGTTTCACAGCAGCGATCCTGCCGTCGTGAAGAAGAACATCGAACTGACCAAAGAGTTCATCATGTTGGCGCACGACGTCGGCGGCAGTGGCGTGAAAGTCCGCCCGAACGGGCTCGTCAAAGGCAAAGATCGCCACGGGACCGCCGAGCAGATCGGCACCGCGCTTCGCGAGTGCGGCAAGTTCGCCGAAGGCTACGGCATGGAAATTCGGCTCGAAGTGCACGGCAAAGGTTCGAATGACCTATCGCTGATCGAGGAAATCATGCGGGTGGCCGATCATCCAAGTGTTGGAGTCTGCTGGAATTCCAATGCCAGCGACGTTATCAACGGTTCCGTGAAGACGAACTTCGACCGCGTGAAGAAAAAGCTCGGCCGAACCTGCCATATCAACGAGCTTTATTCGGGTTACCCGTATCGCGAGCTGTTTTCATTGTTGCGAGGAGCGCGCTTCGAGGGATATTGCTTGGCCGAGTGCCAGTCGACAACCGATCCCAAACAAGTCATGCGATACTATCGCGCGCTGTGGGAAGAGCTATCTCGCCCAACGTTTCAGCCGCGACCCGCTTGATGAGCCCAACTCGAGGGGCGTACACCACGACTCGCACCGTCAGGAATTGGCAGCGGGTGGGTTGGAAGGCGGAGTTGGCCCGCTCGGTGACGGTGGCTGAATCGACGGCAACGTGGGATCGATCCCTTTCAGGTTGGGATCGCTGAGGCCCGGCACTCGACGCGGGCCCGCCGAAAAATCTCCATCGCCCGGCCGCTCGATAACGGGCTGGTCGGAAGCCGCCACGCCCACAAATGGGAGCAGCTCGTCTTTGCCTTCTGACGGAGGCGGGAAGACCTCGCGAAAATCGGTCGCGTCGTCTACGTGCCGCAGCAAGAGATAGATCACGGTGGTCGACGTCCAGAAGAAGCTGCCCGCAAATCCAGCCACCAGCAGTCCGACCACTTGCAGCCACGCCCCGGCGATGAGCGTGCCGACGCCCACTTGCGAGGAATTCACGCTGCCCACGAAGCTCGGTCCCCCGACCGAATCGGGCGCTCCCATCAACATCGCGGCGGTTTGCGGACTGCCGAGACCCGAAGCGACGCCTGCCGCCGAAAGATAGACGACGAGCGACGCGACTATCGAAATAAAGGTGGTGACGAAAGCCCCATAGGTGAGCGCCACCAGGCTGAACCAAAGATAGTGCCACGGACGGGTAAAGACGTAGCTGTACGAACGGCTAAAGGCGTCGAATCCATCGCTGGCTTCCGCTCCGATCGTCGCATACATCAGGGGCCAGCCCGCAACGGCAGCAATCAGAATCAGCGCCATCAAAAATCCGAAGACCAGTTCGAGCCCCCAGAGCAGTCCGATCGCTGGCGGACCGATAAAAGGAATGCGACCGATCCAACCGCCGATCGCGCACAACAGCCAGAACACTGCGATGCCGGCGACCGGCAATAGCGCGGCCGTCATGTACGACAAAAAGTTCTCGAGCGAAAAACGAAGTGCGCTCGAGAACGCCATGGGGGCTTCGGTCGCTTGCTCGACCGCGGCGATTCGGGTCATGGCTCCGGCCAGCACTGACCAGACGCAGAGAGCCCAAAGCAGCCGCGTCCAGGCCAAGGCCTTTTGGCTCCAAGTCGCCTGCGGCTGAAGAATAGTCCGCGTCGGCTCGAGGACGGTTCGCACAGGCTGCAGCAGACGCTCCCACCGTGTGCCGATTCCGCTGAGAACTTCCCAGGGATGATTCGCAAACTTCGCTGGAAAGTCGATCGGGTTTTCCGCGGCCGGACGATCCCAGTGATAGGCCGCATGCGATTCCGGCGCGCCCTTTCCGGACGGAGCGAACGGGAGATTGGAAAAGATCGAATCGCCGACGGACAAAGCGACGAGCGCCACACAACTCAGCGACAGCATCCGCAGGTCGATCGCCGTGCGGAAGACACGGAACAGCCGGACCCACGGAAAAACCCGCTTCCAATCGATCTTGCCAAGCTCGACAACGGTATCCGGCATGGGCAGCGTGCGTCGGAATCGTGGATGGGAATCAGGAAGAGCGCCAAACCTCGATTATATGGCCCGAATCGGCCGCTTGCCGCGTCGAAAGCCTGCTACTTTTTAATGTTTCTCGGGGGTGGACTACGACGAACCCGTAAAACTTGATGGCCTTTCGGAGCTAAGTCAGTTGTGCGATTTGTAATCTGTCAAATAAAATTACGATTCATAAACCTTTTGCCCCACGGTTCGTCGACTCCCGCGATCAGCTCGACGCAGCGCTGGTGAGCTGTTCATGGTCCGTAAGTTAATCGAGTGGGCCCTTAATAGTCCGCTCGTCGTTCTCGCCTTGGCCGTCGCTCTTGCGATCGTCGGCAGTTATTCATTTCTAAACGTTAACGTCGAAGCCTATCCCGATCCGGCCCCCGCGATTGTGGAAGTCTTCGCGCAATTCCCCGGCGCCTCTGCCGAAGAGGTCGAGCGTCAGGTCACCATCCCTCTGGAAGTGACCTTCTTTGGGATGCCGGGGTTAAAGGCCGTCCGCAGTAAGTCGCTCTACGGTTTGAGCGACCTGAAAATGAGCTGGAATTACGGGAAACGCTTCACCTACGAAGCGGCCCGTCAGGAAGTCATCAATCGGCTGGCCACGCTCTCCCAGCCGCTGCCGACAGGAGTGACGCCCGCGATTTCGCCTGAGTCTCCGACAGGCGAGATCTACCGCTTCGTCCTGAACTGTCCCAAAGATTCCTCTGGGCACGACGTCTACACGCTGAACGATCTCAAGTCGCTGCAGGACTGGACGCTGGAGCGCGAGTTCCGCGCCGTGCCGCGGATCGTCGATGTGTGCGGTTGGGGCGGAACGCTCAAGCGCTACGAGATTCAGCCCGACCCGGCTCGCTTGCGGCACTTCGGCGTCACCTTGGGGCAATTGCAAACCGCTATCGCCAACGGCAACGCCAACGTGGGCGGCGACTACGTCAACCAGGGTCAAGTCGCCCTCACCGTGCGCAGCATCGGACTGTTGGGGGGCGGTTCGGACCCTGTGACGAAGGTGCTGGGGTTGAGCAATCCCGTTGCCGCTTCCACGATCCTTCGAGCCGAAGAGCAGCGCCGGATTGCCGACATTCGCGCACTTGTAATCGCGTCGGTGAACAATCAGCCCGTTCGCGTCGAAGACATCGTCGAGGGGGGACGTGCCTCCGCCGGCGATATGGGAAGTCGAGGAGTCGTCGTCGGACATCAGACACGGCTGGGCCGAATTGGCTATTGGAGACCGGACCGGGAACGTCCGTCGCGGAGCACACTGAGTCTGGCACAGGTCGGCCACGACGAGCCCGACGTCGTCGAAAGCATTGTGCTGATGCGCAAGAACGAAGAAACGCTCCCCGCGCTCAAAGACGTCAAGGAGCGGGTCGCTGAACTCAATGCTCCAGACGGTGGTCGGCTGCTGCCCGGCGTGAAGATCGAGACCTATTACGACCGCAGCGATCTCCTGGCGATCACGACCGAAACCGTCCGAGAGAATCTACTGCTCGGCATGACGCTCGTGACCTTCATTCTGCTGATGTTTCTCAGCAACGTTCGCAGTGCGCTGATTGTGGCCATCAACATTCCCTTGGCGCTGCTGTTCGCGTTTTCCGCACTTTACTTGCGGGGCATGTCGGCCAATCTGCTCTCAATTGGTGCAGTCGACTTCGGGATCATCGTCGACTCGTCGGTGATCATGGTCGAGAACATCTACCGGCACATCAGCTCGGGCGAATATGCGGAACTGACGCTCAAACAACGCATTCTCAAGGCGACGCACGAAGTCGAACGCGGCCTGTTCTTCACCACGGCCATCATGGTCTGCGCGTTCCTGCCGCTGTTTACCATGCAAGGCCCCGAAGGCCAGATCTTCGGCCCCATGGCCGATACCTACGCGTTCGCCTTGGGTGGTGCACTGTTCCTGGCACTGACATTGGCACCGGTGCTCTGTTTGCTGTCGTTCAAGAACATC
>DASRXU010000120.1:0-14186 GCA_035687365.1 Planctomycetaceae bacterium
CCTTCGTCAGCTTCAGCCATGACGGACAACTGCTGGCAGTCGGCCACTCATTTGGAGCGCGTGTTTATCGAGTCCATAGCCAGGAACTTGTGACGCAGGCCCGTGTCGCGGGTTTGCACACTCGGTCCGTGGTCTTCACTCCGGACGATTCGGCATTGCTGATCGTCGGCGATACCCCGGCGATCGTCGATCTCAAAACGGGCGCGTCGTGGGATCCTTTTGGGGCGAAGAGCACTCTCTGGTGTGTCGAGTTCTCGCCGAACAACAAGCTGGCTGCGACGGGCGATGCGAGTGGAAAGGTGATCTTCTGGGATTGTTCCCGTCGTCTCGGGCTTGATCGTGCAGAGTTGGATCTTCCGGCAGGGAGTTCCGCGGCTCGCTTGGCAATCGCGCCCGACGGCCGGAAGCTTGCGGTGGCCGCGGATCGTGTCGCGGAGAAAGGCCAACCGGGTCGCGGAGAGGTCGCAATCTGGGATATCTCGCCTTCGCCGCCTAAACGGGTGCAGCAATTGGCGTCTTTGGAACCCGGCCGCTCGTTTCGCGATATCGCCTTTTCCCCCGACGGGAACACGATCGCCTGCGCCGAAAACCAACAGGCCACTCATGATGCCGGTTTCGGTGCGAATTCATCAAACGACGTCCCGAGTCGTAATCTCGCGCGGGGCCGCGTGCGAGTCGTGGACGCCACGAACGGAAAATCGACGTTCGAACTCGAGACCGACGAAGTCGACGGCCTGTTTTACACTCCCGGTGGCTCGATGCTCGTTTCGCAAGAGCGGCACGGCCCCTCTGACGTGCGGCTCCAAGTTCGCGATGCCCACACGGGCGCGATCATCCATACGATCCCGCTACGATCGAATCCGACACTATTTGCGTTTTCTCCGAGCGAGAATCTGTTCGCGTCGACTGGCGAAAATCACGACTCCGAGATCGACTTCTATCGCTTGCCCGATCCGCATCGCATTGCCTCGACCAAGGGATTTGCCGAGACGATTCATGCACTGGTCTTCAGCCCGGATGGTCGATTGCTGATCGGTCGCGGCGACGGCGGATACGTGGCCGTCCTCTCGGGCCTGGCGGGAGCCATCGATCGTCAATTCACCGTATCGGGGGTCTCTTCGGTCGACGGTTTCGCCATCACGCTGTCTCCCGATGGCCATGCGCTGGCGCTCGGATCGAAAGAAGGCGTCGTGCTCGCTGACTTTCAGAGCGGCAAACCCCTGTGCACGCTCCCATTTTCCTCTGAGATGAAGAGCGTCCGCACGATTGCCTACGGCTCAGACGGGCGCACAGTGACAGCAAGCGTCGTGTCACCCCAAGGTCATTGCGAAGTTTACGTCTGGCAAGTCCCAGAAAGTCCCGCTCCGAATCTCAATAGCGAGACGCGGGGCATGGAGAGATCGGGCTTTGGAATCGGGAACACGGTCAAACCCTGACGTCACCGCGAGTGACGTCGAGATCAGCCCGGTGGCGTGCGAGGATCGGATCGACCACGTCGCGGACGGGTGCCACTGGCGGCGGCTTTGAGCCGCCAGTGTCTTCGGACCTGCTGGGAACCGACCGGCATGCGGACGGTATAATTGTCCCTCCATGGAGCCTCATCGAAAGCGAGTCCGACACTTCCACGAACCCGGCGACTTTCATGAGTTGACCTTCTCCTGCTATCGACGTCTCCCGTTGCTATCCACCGATCCTTGGCGACAGATGTTGTGTCGAGCCATCGATCGGGCTCTCTTGTCGCACGAGTTCGCTCTCGCGGCATTTGTGATCATGCCCGAGCATGTGCACTTGCTCGTCTACCCGTGTGAGCACGCCGCGAAGACACTGGCGGCTCAAAGCCGCCGCCAGTGGCACCCGACTCGAGACCTTCCCGCAAGCAAGTCGATCGTTCACGAGTTGAGTCGACTGCTCGCCGACATCAAGCGTCCCTTTTCGGGACGCATCAAAGCGGCTCTCGCGAAAACTGACGATCCACTGCTCGCCGAACTCATTGTCTTGGAACGGCCTGGAAAGTGGACGTTCCGTTTCTGGCAGGAAGGTCCAGGGTACGATCGCAATCTCACCTCACAGACGACCGTTCTGTCCGCGATCGACTACATCCACCTCAACCCCGTTCGCCGCGGTCTCGTCGCTCGGGCCGTTGATTGGAAATGGTCTAGTGCTCGTGTGTACGTCTCTGATGGCAACGACCACGACCCGGACCTTCCTTCGATTAAGCCGCCGCCAGTGGAACTCTTCGACTAATGGCGCTGACTCTCGGGTTCAAAGGGGTGCCACTGGCGGCGGCTTTGAGCCGCCAGTGTCTTCTGCCCGCTATGGTCCTGAGCAGAGGTCACACCCTGACGTCGCCGCGGGTGACGTCGAGATCGGCCCGGTGACGTGCGAGAACAGGATCAACGACGTCGCGGACGAATGCGTCGACCTGTTCGGGCGCGCGGCCGATGAACTTGTGGGAGTCGAGTGCCCCTGCGAGATCGACGCCGGCAAAGGCCTTGTCCGATTTGAGCCGCTCGAAGAGGTCGTTGGCCGCACCTTCATCTTTCACGCGGCGACCTGCTTCCTGGCTGTGAACGCGGATCCGCTCGTGCAGCGTCTGCCGATCTCCGCCGGCGCGAACGCCGGCCATCAGGATTTCTTCGGTCGCGAGGAAGGGGAGTTCCTCTCGCAGATTGCGCTCGATCACGCGGGGATGAACGACCAGGCCGCCGACGACATTGCCGTAGAGCGCCAGTACGGCGTCGATCGCCATGAAGGCTTGCGGCAGGGACAGCCGGCGATTGGCACTGTCGTCGAGCGTGCGCTCCATCCACTGCGTGGCGGCCGTGTGCTCGGCGTTGGCGGCCAGGCTGATCGCGAATCGCGACAGGGCACACATTCGCTCGGACCGCATCGGATTGCGCTTGTAGGCCATGGCTGAGGAGCCGATTTGCTTCGTTTCGAATGGCTCCTCGATCTCCTTGCGACTTTGCAGGATTCGCAAATCGGTCCCCGCCTTGTGTGCCGATTGACCGATGCCGGCCAGCACGCCCAGCACCTGCGCGTCGACCTTGCGCGAGTAGGTCTGCCCAGTGACCGGGTAAGACTGACTGAACCCCATTTTCTGAGCGACGCGACGATCGACTTCTTCGACCTTGGCGTGGTCGCCGTCGAACAGCGACAGAAAGCTGGCTTGCGTGCCGGTCGTGCCTTTGGCGCCGCGAAACTTGAGAGTAGCCAACCGGTGTTCGACTTCTTCCAGATCGAGCACGAGGTCGTAACACCACAGCGTGGCCCGCTTCCCGACAGTGGTGGGCTGGGCCGGCTGCAAATGCGTCAATCCGAGGCAGGGCAGGTCGCGATTCTTTTCCGCGAAGCGAGCCAGCGCGTCGATGGCGGCAACCAATCCCCCTTGCACGAGCTGCAGGCTCTCCCGCATCAGGATCAGCTCGGTATTGTCAGTGACGAACGCGCTCGTGGCCCCGAGGTGCAAAATCCCGCCGGCGCCCGGGCATCGATCGCGAAACGTGTACACGTGGGCCATCACGTCGTGACGCAGTTCGCGCTCGTAGCGAGCCGCCTTGTCGAAGTCGATGTCGTCGACGGCGGCCGCCAGCTCTTCGATTTGCGCTCGGGTAATCGGCAGGCCCAGTTCCTGCTCGGATTCGGCCAGTGCGACCCACAGCTTGCGCCACGTGGCACAGATCCGCTGTTGCGACCAGAGCCGGCACATCGCCTGCGATGCGTAACGGGTGATCAGAGGATTTTCGTAAAGCTCGTGTCGCGACTGGCTATGACTCGTCACAAATCCACTTTCGTCCTAGTAGAGAAACCAGCCCAAAATCGTGGGTGGCACTGGCGGCTTGTCCGCCAGTGGGCCTTTGTGACGCGCGATCAAGACACTGGCGGACAAGCCGCCAGTGCCACCCGAATCCACCATTTGCCATAGACCGAGCACTAGGTTGCCGACCAACTCGATGCGTAAATTCATCTGCGAAACTCGACCCGCACGCGGTCGCGCCGTAAAATTTGCCCCTGAAGCGTCGCACGCGCTCGTGCGGCACACTCCTTGAGCCGACTCAGACGGCACGACAGCCGACAGGCTTCGGGCGAATCTTCTACAATACAGCCGGCCCGGAGGCCAATTGTAACGGAGCCTCCCAACGTCGGGGAGAATCAGGGACACACCGGCAACCGCCGGGGAAATTAACACAGCACGGCCCAGGCAGAACCCGACTCGAACCAGAAAGGGATCCGACCATGACACCCCTAGAATCGCTGATCGCAACGGGGACGAAACTTTGGCTCGACAGCGTCGATCCCGATTTGATCAAGGTCAACCGAGGCTTCGGCGCGACTGGGGCCACCTCGAACCCGATCATCATTTCGGACCTCATCAAGACGGGCCGCTTCGACAAACACCTCACCGAGTTGATGGAAAAAGGCTCGACCGACGAAGAGGTCGCCTGGCTGATGACCGACAATTTTGTCCGGCAGGCCCAAGAGGTCTTTGCCGAAGTGAACTCCTCGACCAAAGGCAATAACGGTTACGTGAGCTTCGAGCTGGATCCGCTCCTGGAAGATCCGGCGTGCAAACTGACCATCGAACAGAAGGCGGCGAAGTACATTGAGCTGGGCCGCAAATGGGCCGCCGGCCATACCAACCGCATGATCAAAGTCCCCGGCACGCCCGGAGGTCTCGCGGCCCTCGAGCAGTTGGCAGCCGACGGCATCACATTGAACGTCACGCTGCTCTTCTCCGACCGGCAATACAAGATCGCCCGCGACAACGTGTGGCGCGGGGCGCAGCGGCGGAAGTCGCTCGAGCGATTCAAGTCGGTTTACAGCATCTTCGTCAGCCGGGTCGACGTTTATACGAAGGAGCACGTTCCCGACTTGTCGCCGGCCGCCCAGGGGCAGGTCGGCATCGTCAACGCGAAACGGCTGTGGAAAGAGAACCAGGAATTCTGGAAAGACAAGAAGCTTCCTCTCCAGGAAGAATTCATCTTTGCCAGCACGGGCACCAAGGATAAGAAGGATCCGGCCGACAAATATGTCTCAGCCTTTGCCGGCGCCGACATCGAGACCAATCCGCCGGCCACGAACGCCGCCGTCCAAGCGATGCCGGGCAAAACCTTCACGCGGATGATCGACCAGCTTCCGCCGCAGGCTGTCCTCGACGAAATCGACAAGAAGGTCGATTTCAAGAAGCTCGAAGAAGTTCTGATGGACGAGGGTACGAAGAAGTTCGCCGACCCGTTCAAGAGCCTGCTCGCACTGATTGCCCAAAAGCGATCGGCCCTGATGACGGCCGGTCGCAAATGAGCGGTCGACCGAAATCCGATGCAGCCAACGCCGACGACCCGCAGTCGGGTCGCGCCCGATCGACGACCATCCTCAGCGTCCGGCTGCAGGGAAAAGTCGCGCTCGGGGGCGACGGCCAGGTGTCGTACGGCAACACCATCATGAAGGCCGACACGCGGAAAATCCGTTGGATCCTCGACAACAAAGTGCTGGTCGGCTTCGCGGGATCAACGGCCGACGCGTTTGCACTGCTCGAACGGTTTGAAGCCCGGGCCAAAGACTATCCCGGCAACATCGTGCGGGCCGCCACCGAGCTGGCCCGTGATTGGCGCACGGATCGCCTGCTGCGGCGGCTCGAGGCGATGATGGTCGTGATCAGCGAGGACCATAGCCTGTTGATCACGGGGCAGGGAGACGTCGTGCAGCCGTCCGACGGCATCATCGGCATCGGCTCGGGCGGAACCTACGCGCAGGCCGCCGCGCGGGCCTTGGCGCAAAACACCAAGTTGTCCGCGTCCGACATCGTGCGCAAGGCTCTGGTCATCGCCTCTGAAATTGACGTCTACACCAATGCGAATATCACCGTGGAGGAGATGAAGTGCTCGAAATGACGCCACGAGAAATCGTGGCCGAGTTGGACAAGCACATCGTCGGGCAGGACGCCGCTAAGCGGGCCGTGGCCATTGCGCTGCGTAATCGCTGGCGCTGGCAAAAGCTGGCGGAGGACGTGCGCAAGGAGGTCACGCCAAAAAACATTCTGATGATCGGCCCCACCGGCGTCGGCAAAACGGAGATCACGCGCCGGCTGGCCAACCTGATGGGCGCCCCGTTCGTTAAAGTCGAAGCCTCGCGCTATACCGAGGTGGGCTATTACGGCCGCGACGTCGAAAGCATCATCCGCGATCTGGTCGAGGCGGCGAACAACCTGGTTCGGAACAAGAAGCGGTCCGAGGTCGAGAGCCGAGCGATCGAGCGCGTCGAGGATCGCTTGCTCGAGCTGCTCGTTCCCGCGTCCGACTGGCAGGGAGAGAGTTCCGAGCGGGAAGCGGCCGGCCAGCGCCGCGAGCGTACCAAGGAGAAATTTCGCGAGAAGCTCCGCTCGGGCCAACTCGAAGATCAAGCGGTTGAGATCTCGGTCGAGCAGCGCAGCTCGCCGGTCCAGATTTTCTCCAACATGGGCATGGAGCAAATGGACATGGATCTGCAGGGCATGTTGGAAAAGATCATGCCCAAGCAAAGCTCCAAGCGCCAATTGAAAGTCGGCGAAGCGCGCCGCGTGCTTTTGGATCAAGAGATCGAAGCCCTGGTCGATAAAGATGCGATTCACGAAGAGGCCCTGCGCCTGGCCGAGAGCGGGGGTGTGGTGTTTCTCGACGAAATCGACAAGGTTTGCGGCCCGGAGGAGGGCGGCGGTCGGGGAGCCGATGTCAGCCGACAGGGCGTGCAGCGCGACTTGCTGCCGATCGTCGAGGGGACGACCGTGCAGACGCGGTATGGCTCGATCAAAACCGACTATATTTTGTTTATTGCGGCCGGTGCTTTCCACAAGTCAAAACCGTCGGACTTGATGCCCGAGTTGCAGGGCCGCTTTCCGATTCGCGTTGAGCTGAAAGATCTGACGCGTGACGACTTCGTGCGGATCTTGACCGAGCCGGCCACGTCGCTCACGCGGCAATACGAACTCCTGCTGGCCACCGACGGCGTAAAGCTGAAGTTCAAAAAAGAGGGCGTGGAGGCGTTGGCCGATTTTGCTTATCACGTCAACCAGACCAGCCAGAACATTGGGGCTCGCCGCCTCTACACCTTGCTGGAGCGACTGCTCGAGGACGTGAGCTTTGCCGCGCCTGATGCCGCGAAAAAAACGGTTACCGTCGACGCAGCCTACGTCCGGGACAAGCTGGAAGCGATTACAGCCAACGAGGACCTGACGAAGTTTATTCTGTAAGGTGTTGTTAGTGCGTCGACAACAAAATGGTGGATTCGGGGTGGCACTGGCGGCTTGTCCGCCAGTGGGCCTTTGAGACGCGCGACCAAGACACTGGCGGACAAGCCGCCAGTGCCACCCACCGCACACGAAGTAAACGGTTGGTCACCCGATTCCTCGCACGCCGAGACAGGACTTCGGCCATGAGCGACGCGGAACAGACGCCCGAGCCCCTTCCCCCAGCGCAACAGCCTCAGGCCGCATCGCGACGCACCGCTGGCGCGACGGCCCGCATCATCCGCGAAATGGACATGATGCGGGCCGGCTTGGACGCGATTTTGCGGGATGTCTCTGCCGGCCAACTCGCGTTGGAATGCCCTCCCGGTCTCAAGGTGCAGGATCAAATCAAAATCAAGTTGCACCACGTCGTGCAGCGGTTTGAGAAAGAAGTCCGCGGTCTCGTCCGGAAGATCGAGCCGATCGACGCGCAGTCCGAGCGGCTCACCGTCGAGCTATTTACCCGGCTGACACCTGTGGAAGTGGGCGTGCTGAAGATGGGGATCGACGTAGATCAGAACGCAGGTCCGCGCTGGGTGTGAGTGGGCCGTATCTCCCGGGTGAGCATCGAGCTGACAGAAGAGCACCCCATGAACGATCAAGCTGCGAAGCCGGACCCGAAAAACGTTTTGGCCCTGCTGTTCGCGTTTCGCCTGTCGAAGACGATGTTCGAGGCGGTCTCGCTCGGTGTCTTCGACGCAGTGGCCGAGCGTGCCCAATCGGGAGCCGACTTAGCCGGCCGGTTGAAGGTGAACGCCGACGCATTGGAGCGATTGCTCGATGCGTGCGTCGGCCTCAGATTACTGGCTAAGAAAGGGGCCGACTACGCGAATACCCCGGAGGCCGCCGCCTATCTATGCAGCGATAGCCCCGATCGTCTGACGGGCTACATCAACTATTCCAACGACGTCATGTGGAGCATGTGGGGCAATTTGAAAGACGCCGTGCGCGAAGGCACCAATCGTTGGAAGCAGACCTACGGCGGCGATGGGCCGCTCTTTTCGCATTTCTATCGCACGGACGAGGCCCTGCGCGAGTTCTTGATGGGCATGCACGGCTTTGGCCAAATCAGCTCGCCCCACGTGGCCGCCGCATTCGACTTGAGCCCATTCAAGCACCTGGTCGACCTGGGGGGCGGAACGGGGCATCTGGCGATCGCCGCCTGCGAGCGCTATCCTGGTTTGACCGCGACGGTCTACGACCTGCCCGAGGCCCTGACTCTGGCGCGAGAAATCGTGGGCGCGACGCAGGTGGCCGACCGCATCCGTTTTGAGGGAGGCGATTTTTTCCAGGATCCGCTGCCCGAGGCCGATCTGTTCACGTTGGGGCGGATTCTGCACGACTGGACCGAGGCGAAAATCCTGCGTCTGCTCACACGAGTTTACGATCGACTGCCAACCGGTGGCGGAATCCTCATTGCGGAGAAGCTGCTCGACGACGATAAATCAGGTCCGAGCTGGGCGCAGATGCAATCACTCAACATGCTGGTCTGCACCGAAGGTAAGGAACGGACCCTGAACGAATACGCTGAGTTGTTGCACAAGGTCGGCTTCCGCGGCGTGCGCGGAAATCGCAATCCGTCCCCGCTCGACGCGGTCCTGGCGCAAAAGCCCTAGCACCCAGAAGCCTTAACGCAGAATCCTCCCACGTATGCTGTTTCAGTTTGAGGGCGTCACTAAAACCTACGGCCGCGTCGTGGCGCTCGACAATCTGTCGGTCAGTGCTCCGACGGGCGCCATCGGCCTCTTGGGCCCGAACGGCTCGGGCAAGACGACTATGATCCGGTCGCTCTTGGGCCTCACGCGCGTCGACCGCGGATCGGGGCAAGTCTTGGGGATGGATTTTCGCCGTCGGCAGCTCGACATCCGGCGATCGGTTGGCTTCGTGCCCGAGGACGAGTGTCTGTTTCCCCACGTCGTCGGCGTCGAATTCGTCACCTACGCGGGCGAGTTGGTCGGCATGTCGACGAAGGACGCGATGCAACGCGCCCACGAGGTGCTCGATTACGTCGGCCTGGGTGAAGCCCGCTATCGCAAGGCCGAATCGTATTCGACCGGGATGAAGCAGCGGCTCAAGCTGGCGTCAGCCATCGTGCACGATCCCAAGCTGCTGATCATGGACGAGCCGACGAACGGCATGGATCCCCGCGGCCGGGAGGAATTGCTCGAACTCTCGCGCGATCTGGTTCGCAACAAGGGGATGAGCCTGCTGTTCTCGAGCCACCTGTTGCCCGACGTCGAGTCGGTTTGCGATCAGATCATCGTCCTGGGGAGAGGAAAGCTGCTGACGGAAGGCAACATTCAGCAGCTCAAACAGCTCCACAATCGGACGTTCGAAGTGCGCCTCAAAGGGGAAGGCCGGCCGTTTGCTGAAAGTCTCTCTGGCCTGGGGTGCGTTGCCAAGATGCGGGACGACGCGCTGCTAGTCGAAATTCCTGAGGGACGCACGCAACAAATGCTTTGGGAAGCCGCCGCCCAGCAACAGGTCCAAATTCGGACTTTGCGCGAACAGCGCAGCACGCTCGAAGAGGTCTTCTTGAAAGCGCTGGGGCAAGGCTGATGCCGATCTTCGATCAGGGATATCAACATTGGAAGGGCCACCTGTCGGGGCACGGCTGGCGCTGGCTCGCGATCGCCCGTCATGGCGTACGGATCGGACTGCAGGGCCGCGTGTTCCGCATCGTATTGCTGGTGTCGTTGTTGCCCGCACTCGTGCTGGCCACCGTGTTGAGTATCTGGAGCCTGATCGAGCGGAAGTCCGATCTCGTCGGCCCGATTGTTCAGTTTCTGTCTTCGATGCAGATTCTCAGTCCGACGGTCGCGGCCGATCCGCGTCAGTACCGGCTCGAAGTCTGGACCCTGTGTTACAACTACTTCTTCTCGACAGAACTGACTCTGTCGATGATCTTGATCGTGCTCGTCGGCCCCAACCTGATTAGCCAGGATCTGCGGTTCAACGCGCTGCCGTTGTATTTGTCGCGACCTCTGCGCCGCATCGATTACCTGGGAGGCAAGCTAGGGGTGATCGGCGCGTTTCTGGGTCTGGCGATCATCGTCCCCTGTTTGGTCACGTATGCGCTCGGCCTGTTGTTCAGCCTCGACGTGACGATCGTACGAGATACCTATCGGCTGCTGCTCGCGAGCGTGGCTTACGGGCTGGTGATCATCGTGTGCTCGGGGATGCTGATTTTGGCACTCTCCTCGCTGTCGCGAAATTCCCGCTACGTCGCCCTCTTCTGGGTCAGCATTTGGATCGTGGGTGGGCTCGCGTCGACGATTCTCGAGGGAGTCTACTACGGGCAAGTCGCGGCCTCTCAGATGTCGAGACCGCCCGAGATGCCCAGAGGCCGTGATGCGCGGCGCCGGATGACGCCAGCCGACCTCGAGAAGCAGCAAAACTGGGCCGAGGATTTTCAGACTCGGATGGCGGAAGCCTCCAAGACCGATTGGAGGCCCCTCATCTCGTACACGTCGAACCTGTCGCGCATCGGCCGCGAGCTACTAGGAACCGACGCCGCCTGGCGCAAGCTGAGCGAGTTACAGCCCGCCCAAATGCGAGGGCGTGTGGTTGCTTCAAATGCCGGGCCCCTGTATCCGTGGTATTGGTCGGCCGGAGTGCTGGCGGGCCTCTTCGTGATTTCTGTCTGCGTCCTGAGCCTCTCCGTCCGCTCGCTGGATCGCCTCCGATGACGCCCGTCCCCCAATCACTCGCGGCCCAGTCGCCCACGGCCCCATCTCCGACTCCCCAATCTGTCGCGGCGCCGCGATCCATCGTTGAGTTTCACGGCGTCTCCAAGTGGTACGGCAACGTGATCGGCATCAACAAGCTGACGCTGCGGGTTCCCGTGGGCGTCACCGGTCTGCTGGGCCCCAACGGTGCCGGCAAGTCGACGTTCTTACAACTGGCAACCGGCCAGCTCTACGCGAGCCAGGGGAAAATTCGCGTCCTGGGCCAGCCCGTCTGGAACAACTCGGCGATCAATCGGCAAATCGGCCTCTGTCCGGAACAAGACGCTTTTTATGAGTGGATGACCGGTTGGGACTTTGTGCACACGTCGGCACGGCTCGCGGGGCTCAGTCGAGCGGCGGCCCGTGACGCGACCGAACGAACGCTCGACGCCGTCGGCATGACTCAGTACCAGGGCCGCGCCGTCCGAGGCTACTCAAAAGGGATGCGGCAGCGCACGAAGCTTGCACAATCCCTGGTGCACGACCCGCAAGTGCTCTTCCTCGACGAGCCGCTGACGGGGACCGATCCGGTGGCCCGCCACGATTTGATGACCATCATCCAGCGGCTGGGCAGCGAAGGGAAAAGTGTGCTGGTCTCCAGCCACGTCCTCCACGAAGTTCAAACGCTCACGCCGAACATTATTCTGCTTAACCACGGGCGGCTCGTGGCCGAGGGGAACGTTCGCGATATTCGCGACCTGATCGATGAGCACCCCCACCACATCGTGCTGATCTGCGACGAATACCGCAGGCTGGCCGGTCGCATTCTCTCGTGGGACGACGTGGAAGGCGTGCGGGTGTTGGCCAAGGAAAAGGGTTTGATGGTGGAAACGCACAAGCCCGATGCGTTTTACAGCCGTTTGCCGCAATTGTCGCTCGAGGACGGATTGGCCATCAAAGAGGTCTACTCCGACGACGACTCCCTCGAAAGCGTCTTCAAGTACTTGGTGAACAAATGACGGCTCCGGTCGCCGAATCTCCGACCCGAACGATGACTCCCGCACTCGCGCGCCGTCCGCCCGCATCGTCGCGACTCATCGCGCTGTGGTCCGTCTACGTGTTGACGTTGCGCCAGCATCTGCACGGCAAACGCTGGATGGTGATCGCCGGAATGTGCCTGCTGTGCGTCGGTCTCGTGGTGCTCGTGCGAGCGACGGCCCTCGACTTTCCGCCGCTGATGCTCGAGTTCAACTTTGGTTTTATGTTCATTCCCCAAGCGGTCCTGCCCCTGATCGCGCTGATCTATGCCTCGGGCATCGTGCAAGACGAGCAGGAAGAGCAGACGATGACCTATCTGCTCATCCGTCCTATCCCGAAATGGGCACTCTACTCCGCCAAGCTGTTCGCCACGTTGACCACGACGGTGATTCTGGTCGTAGGTCTGACGGCTCTCACTTACGCAGCCGTGTATCTCGGTTCCAAGACGGGAATCAAAGAGGCCTCGTATCGCGCCTTGCAGGCGGCCGCCATTCACTCGTTAGCCGTGGTCGCTTATTGCTGTCTGTTCGGGTTGATCAGCCTGCTGACCAAGCGGATTTTGATCGTCGGCATTCTTTACGCACTGTTCCTCGAGGGCTTGCTCGCCAACATGCCCTTCAGCATCCGCCTGGCGACCGTAATCTACTACACGCGTTTGATCGCCTATCGGAGCATGTCATTCGTGTCTGCGGTGCCGGGCAACCCCGACCGCACGACCGATGTTGCCGCAGAGATCTGGCAACTCGATGTCCACACCGATCCGGCACTTCTCGATCATCCCCAGATGCGCACGTGCCTGATCGTGCTCTTGGTCGCGTGCGCCGCGTGTTCCGTACTGGCGGCCCTCCTCTTTTCCCAACGGGAATTCCACGTCAAAACGCCGGAGAAGGCCTGACGCGCACGAGCTGGCACGCGTCGCTTTACGCCCGAGTGATGACGGTTTCGAGGTAGTCGGCACGGATGGCGATCGGGCCGGCGCCGCCGTTGCGGTCGTAGCGCTGGGCGAGCGAGACCATCTCCGTGTAAAGGTCTTCTCGCAGTTCCGGGGCCAATACCTCAAAAGCCCGCAGGGTCGGGCCGTAATAGGTGCGGAAAAAGTTCACGTTTTCCTCGGCCGAGCGGAACCGGAAGATGGCCGTTCGTGGATAGCTGGTCACGGACGCCGCGCTGTCGCCAAAGAGTTCGCGCTGATAGGCCTCTTCCCCCCATCGGACCGGCGGCACCAGGCCGGGTGACGACGGAAGATAACGAGAGAACAGCCGAAAAGTCTCGCCGATAAATCCGTCCGGCGTCCAACAGGCCAGCGCGATCCGGCCCCCCGGTCGGCAGACTCGCGCCAGCTCCGCGGCAGCCCGTTCGTGATGCGGGGCGAACATCACGCCGTAAATGGAGATCACCGCGTCGAACGAAGCGTCCTCGCAAGGGAGACTTTCGGCGTCTCCCTCGACAAAGTCGACCGCCAGATGTTCGGCCGTGGCGCGAATCCGCCCGCGATCTAACAGGGCCGGAACGTAGTCGATCCCAACGACGTCGCACCCGCGTCGGGCGGCGGCTAGCGCCGCGTTGCCGCTCCCCGTCGCAACATCGAGCACCCGCCAACCCGACTGCAGATCGGCCGTCTCACAGAGTTGCTCGGCCTGATAAACGATCCGGCTGGCCACGACGGAGAAGTCTCCGCCGGCCCAAGTGGCTTGCTGCGTTTTCTTGATGGCGGCGTAGTTCGGCGCTGGGTTCGAGACCGCGCCATCGGCGGTGCGTTGGATGGACATCGGAGGCTCCTGATTTTTTGAGGAAACAAGTTCACCGATTTAATACGACCGGTCGTGCTTTGTAAAATACGACCGATCGTGCTATTATGTCAACCGTGAATTCAGAAAAATCCGCAAAATCGCCGGCGCACGACGCGCCCGTCGCCCGCAAGCTTCGCGCCGACGGTGTCGAGAGCCGCCGCGCGATCCTGAATGCGGCGGCTCGGCTGGCCACTGTGCGCGGGCTCGAGGGGCTCTCGATCGGCGACCTTGCAGAGCACATCGGAATGAGCAAAAGCGGCCTCTACGCGCACTTCAAATCCAAGGAAGAACTCGAACTCGCCACGATCGACACGGCCGCGACGATCTTCGAAGAGGATGTGATCCGCAAGATTCCCCAATCGCTGCGTGGGATCGCCCGCGTCACGGCCCTGACGGAAGCCTTCCTGCAGCATCTGGCGCGACGCATCT
>DASRXU010000121.1:0-3922 GCA_035687365.1 Planctomycetaceae bacterium
TCCGCCGCGATCCTCGGGGGACGATCGTGATTCCACGCGATCGTCACGGATACGCGGCCCGCAAGCTGCAAAATCGACTGAAACTGGGCTTGCCGCACGTGGCCGATCGCATTCGATTCGTGCCCTATCAATCGGTCGAGGGATATTTCCGTCTGATTCAAAAGGCTGACGTGCTGCTCGACCCGATCCACTACGGCGGCGGGCTCACCTCTCTCGACGGTCTGTCGTTCAATAAGCCGATCGTGACGCTTCCCGGAAACTTCTCGCGGGGACGATTCACGTATGGCTTCTACCGCACGATGGGAGTGGACGAGTGCATCGCCGCTGATCCCGAAGATTATGTCACGCGGGCCGTTCGCATCGGCACGGACGCCGAATGGCGGCGACACGTGACCGACCGAATCCGGCAAACGAGCGACGTGCTGTTTGAATCGCAAGCAGCCGTCGCGGATTACAACCGCATTCTCGGACTGTTCATCGAGGAGGCGGTTCGCCGCGGTTAGCGGGAAGACAAAGCCGCCAAGGAATTGGCATGACACCAGCCGTTCGACTCTCGGCCGATTTGCACATTCCAGTCGCTCGCGAATCAGCCTCGGCGGATCGCTGCCGCCAGTCGGCCATCGCCTTGCAGAAACAGGGCCGCCTCGAAGACGCGATTCATCTCTATCTTCGCGGCTTGGCTCTCGATCCCAACGATGCGTCCGGCTATCGCTGCTTGGGGACGGCGTACAAGAAGCAAGGTCGGCTCGATTTAGCGGCCGCCTGTTTTCGCCGCGCCGTCGAGTTGTGTCCGGCTTTTCCTGAAGCTTGGAACAACTTGGGAAATACCCTGTCGGAACAGGGAGAGCTGCCCGCCGCGGCCGAATGCTTCTTGCGAGCCTGTCACATCCAGCCCGAATTTGCCGGGGCCCATTTCAATTACGCGCAGGCGCTGGCGGGAATGGGGCGGTTCGACGCCTCGATTGCCGCTTGCCGGCGGGCCATCGCGCTAGCGCCGCGCAGCGCCGAGTTCTACAACGGTTTGGGAATCGCGCTCTTCGACTCACAGCGAGTAGACGAAGCACTCGCCGCGTACGACCAGGCTTTGGCGCTGCGACCCGACTTTCCATCGGCCCGTTACAACCGCAGCCTGGCTTGGCTGCTGCAAGGCGACTTCGCTCGTGGCTGGAGCGAATATGAGTGGCGCTGGAGACTCCCGGGAGCACCCGCCCCTCCGCTCTACCAACAACCTCGGTGGGATGGAGCCGCGTCGCCTGGCGCCACCATTCTGTTGGAAGCGGAACAAGGGCTGGGCGACACCATTCAGTTCGCGCGTTATGCGTCCCTCGTGAAGGCGCGCGTGAGCCGAGTCATCCTGCGGTGCCAGCCGCCGCTCGTGCCCCTCTTAAGTTCGGTGGCGGGTGTGGACCGAGTCGTCGGGCAGGACGAGCCGCTTCCGAATTTCGATGCTTGGCTCCCTTTGCTCGGCGTGCCACAGTTTTTTACGCCTACGATCGAGACAATTCCACGATCCGTGCCTTACCTCTCGGTGGACGACCCACTCGTGCAGTTCTGGCAGTCACGCATTGAGCGTTTCGCCGGGCTACGGGTCGGCATCCACTGGCAAGGAAACCCGGCCTTCTTGAAGGATCGGTTTCGCTCGATGCCGCTGGCCTGCTTCGAGCCGCTGGCCAAGTTGCCCGGAGTTCGGTTGATCAGTCTGCAACGTGGGGCGGGAAGCGAGCAGCTGACTCAACGGACAGCGACTTTTCCGGTGATCGATCTGGGGCTGAAGCCGCCCGAACTTCACGGGCCCTTCCTCGACACGGCCGCCATCTTGCGCTGCCTCGACGTGGTGGTGACGTCGGACACGTCTTTGGCTCACCTCTCGGGCGCCCTGGGAATCGAAACCTGGTTGGCCGTGCCCCACGTTCCCGAGTGGCGTTGGCTCTTGGATCGCGAGGATACGCCGTGGTACCCCAGCTTGCGGCTCGTGCGACAGTCGCACGTTGGACAGTGGGGTGCGGTCTTCGTGCGAATCGCGGCCGCGTTGCGAAACCGAGCTGCTCTCGCCCAGCGAAGAGACCCAATCCACCCGCAGACTCCGCCCAGTTCCCCCAGCCGTTAAAGGCGGCCATTCAAGCCGGGCCGACGAGGAGCCGATATCAAACGATGCGACTTCGTGTCGGCCGGAGTGTCACTTAGCGCGCTCGGGTTCTCGAGCATCTGCCGGTCGCAACTCGCCCAAACTGCAAACTCCGCGAATCTTGTGGGTAGGTCTGAATGTCGTCGATTCAAAGCACAACGACTGGCACACCGACCGCGCTGCCTGGTGCGGTGAACACGGGAGGAACCTCCAGCAAAGTCCAGTCGACGGTCGGCCCAGTTAGCGGAATCAACTATCAAAACCTGATCACCGCTCTCGTCGCGAGCCAGCAGCTGCAGGTCACCGATCTGCAGAACAACATTTCGACGATCCAGGCTCAGCAGACCGGATACGAGACGCTCGAAGCGAATTTGGCACCGGTCACCACGGCCATTCAATCGCTGTCATTTCCCGCGACGTTCCAAGCCTTCCAGGTTCAGTTGTCGGATCCGACGCAGCTCAACGTGACGGCTGGCAGCAACGCCGCGCCCGGCTCGTACCAGTTTCAATCGCTGCAATTGGCATCGACTCAGACCGACCTGTCGCAGGGCTTCGTGAATGCCGATTCGCAGTCGGTTGGCACAGGCACGCTGACGATCTCCGCCGGAGGCGGTTTGGCCCCTCCCACTCTGCTCGGCGCACTCAACGGCAACGCCGGCGTGCAAGCAGGGTCGATCCGTATCACAGACGCAGCCGGCCACGCGACGACCGTCAACCTGTCGAACGCTTACACCGTCAACGACGTGATCAACGCGATCAACAACAACGGAGTCGCGCAAGTCGACGCGTCGACATCGGGCGGACATCTTGTCATCACCGATCAATCCGGCGGATCGGGGACGTTCACGGTCGCCAACGTGAGCGGCGGTCACACAGCGAGCGACCTGGGGATCGCCCAATCAAGCACCACGGGTACGATCACCGGTCAAAACGTCTATCAAACGACGAACAATACCCTGCTGTCGCAAATCAACGACGGCAACGGACTGAGCACGACGGCCGGCACTTCGTCCTTGCAAATCACGCTCTCGGACGGAACACAACTAAAGACCGATCTCAGCAGCGCCCAAACCGTCGGCGACGTCCTCAATGACATCAACGACGCGTCGGGTAACGGTGGAAAGCTGGTCGCCTCGATTGTAAATGGCGGGATTCAGCTCACCGACACCAGCGGCGGGACCGGGACCTTATCGGTCAGCGACGAGGACCAGTCCTCGGTTGTCGAGGAACTGGGCCTTAACGTGGCTGCCAACGGAAACACCATTTCCGGAAACGCTCTGCTGGGCGGAATCAATTCCGTACTGCTGCGGAATTTGAACGGCGGCCAGGGAATTACGCAGACCGACCAAATACAGCTACAAGACCGCACGGGCTTAACGGCAACCGTCGATCTCACCGGAGCCCAGTCGCTCGACCAGGTCGTCAACGCGATCAACTCGGCGACCACGACCGGCGGGCAGAAGCTCAACCTGACCGCTAGCATCAATTCGGCTGGCGATGGCATCCAAGTGACAGACACGTCCGGCTCGACCGCCAGCAACCTTGAGATCCAGGATGTCGGCGGTAGTACGCTCGCGACACAGTTGGGCATCTCGGTCAATGCGGCGACCAATTCCGTCAATTCGGGCCGGCTCAATTTGCAGTACATCAACCAGGCCACCAGCCTGTCGACCTACGCGCCGGGCGGAAGCGCCATACCGAACGGCGACTTTACGATCACAAACTCGGCCGGAAAATCGGCCTCGATCGCCGTCACGAGCGCGGACACGACGCTCGGCGATGTGATGAACGCGATCA
>DASRXU010000122.1:0-1907 GCA_035687365.1 Planctomycetaceae bacterium
TGGATGCAGGGCTCGAACTTCGCC
This sequence comes from Planctomycetaceae bacterium, assembly GCA_035687365.1. GTDB lineage: Bacteria > Planctomycetota > Planctomycetia > Planctomycetales > Planctomycetaceae > DASPSM01. Next base: position 25 of record DASRXU010000122.1, read on the forward strand.
GGAACCTCCTTCCATGTTCCCAAGGGGCAACCGGTTTGCATCGTCAACTGTGTCAACATGTCAGACGGCGGCCTTTACAGCTTTCATCCCGGAAGTTGTGGGATCGTCCTGTGTGACGGCTCGGCTCACATGATCAGCGAGAACATCAGCACAACGGTGTTCTGCCGAATGGTGACGATCGCGGGTCGTGAAGCACTCACCGACTCGGGCTTTTAGTTAGTCACTGCGCTAGCGCCCTCTCCCGCCTGGTCCCGGGAGAGGATTCCTACGTTGCATTCGACTCTGTTCGACTTGACCATTTCGGGTGCGCATTGGCACCGGCTCGTTTTTCTAGTTCAGGTTTTCGCGGCCCAAGCGTCCAGCGGGACTGATTTGAAGCGATCCTTTCCAGCGCTCACCGGGAATGGATTTTTTCTGCCCAGGAGCTGCATCGATGTACTTGCCTGTTTGGTGCCGAAACATCCGTTTGGCAGAACGTCTGGCATGTCTTTTCGCGATCGCCTTCGTCTCCCAAGGATGCGGGCCTCCGACCGCCGAGCAGGCGCTGGAGCAGGCGTTCAAGGCCAATCCGAGCGCCCAGCGAGTTGAGGTTGTCAAATTCGAGGGGACCGTCGCAGTGGATGGACTACCGCCCAACAAGCCCGGCACTAAATTTTTCATCATCCTCAACGATCCGAAGAATCCGCAGGATCCCAAGACGCAGCCCAAGCTCATCGGCGGCTGCGACAACGAAGGAAATTTCTTTTTTAGCACGAACGGCGCGCGCGATGGAGTCCAAACCGGATCGTACGTTGTGACGTTTGTGCAGCTCCATCACCCCCAAGGCCTCTTTAACCGTCACGGCAGCTCGGTCTTCAACCAACCCGACGAGTTGAAGAACCTCTACAGCGATCCGGAAAAGAACGCGGCGAATCCGGAGTTCAACGTCGAGATCAAGAGCCCAGGACGAACCGACTGGCATTTCGATTTGGCCGTCGCCGGCAAGGACGCAAAAATCACCCCAGGACCACACGCGATTACCAAGCTCGATTACCGGTGAGGCAAGGTTGGCGATCGAGTCGCTGCCCGATGTTGTGCCTGCGGCCGTAGGAGTCCGCTTCCGGCAGAAGTTACCGATTTTGGCAACAATGTCTGTGGGCGGCGGGCTCTAGATCGCCTTCCCTCATCCATACGCGGGCGTTAGCGACTCCTGCACTTGACGGAATTTGGCGGGTCAGGCACAACCCCCGCACTGCTATCCGTGTTCACGTCTTCACCTGCGTCTAGCTTTGACTGGCTGCACGTTTCTCGTCTTGCATCTCTCAGCCGCCTTTCCCATTCCGATTCGCCCGGGCGATCCTTCGATGGCCGCAGGGTCACGCCTCTTTTTACTCATGGTCGGTCTCGGTTTGCTCTGCGGATGTCAGAGTCCGCTCGCGATGCGCGAGGTGTCGTTCAGCCCCCTGGCGCCGCTCGAAGAATCCGTCGTCTTTCACCCGAGCCGCTATCCCGAGGGAAATTGGCAGCCTCCCGGATTGGAGTTTGAAGACGCTTGGTTTCGCGCCGCCGACGGGACCAAGATCCACGGCTGGTTCGTGCCGCACGAGAAACCGCGTGCCGTGGTCCTGTACTGTCACGGCAACGGCGGCAGCTTGGCGACCTGGGCCGACGCGCTGCGCACGCTTCACGATCGCGTTGGCGTAACGGTGATGGGCTTCGACTATCGCGGCTATGGCCGCAGCGAAGGGAACCCGACGGAAACAGGAATCTTCGCGGACGCGCGGGCCGCGCGCGGTTGGTTGGCGAAACGCGTCGGCATTCCTGAGCAACAGATCGTGGTGATGGGCCGGTCGCTGGGCGGTGCCGTGGCGATCGACCTGGCGACCGACGGGGCGCGGGGTCTG
>DASRXU010000123.1:0-1655 GCA_035687365.1 Planctomycetaceae bacterium
AAAGCCACGAAGACTTCGATATACTTTCCCATGGTCCGCCCTCCGTGCATCAGGCTCGGCTCGGCATGCCCGAGCAACCCTCGTTCTTACCTGCACGAAAGGGCGGGCCACCGCCGCCGGCCCGCGAACATGACGTCTAGCCGTTCGATTCGAGGCGCGAAGGCTCCGTCAAAATAGCGGCCGACGCCATTTGCGGCTTGATCGGGCCCAACGGCACCGGCAAGACGACGCTCTTCAACTGTATCTCGCGCCTTTACGATCCCGGCGCCGGGTCGATCGTGTTCGACGGCCGCCCGCTCGCGAGCTTCGTCAGACACGAGCTCCCCTCCCTCGGCATCGTCCGGGACTGCTTCAAGCGGCCGGCTCTGATTTAACAAGTGTGATCGGGCGGCCCGACTGCGGCTTGCGATCCCCATCGCTCTCGACATGCAGACCGTCCGCGACCGCCCGCTCTGCAGCGGCTACAATTCTCACTCGATCGGCATTTGTTGGGGTATCCGGGAGTGGTCCGTCATCGACGCCCGGCGGACCGCCGTTTGCCGGAAGACCGCGAAACTGATTGAGCCTCGCCGCCGCCGACGCTTCGAGTTCCGTGCCACGAGCCGAAACTTTCTCCATGAACGCTGCCAGTGCCGCCTCACTGCGATGAGCGTAGTTGCCCATTGCCTTTGACAGCTCTTCCGCTGTGGTCGTGAGCTCGTTATGGAACGCGTCCTTGAGTTTGTTCAGATCGCTTACGTAGTTTTGGAACAAATCCTGCATTGGATTTTCCTCATCGCTTTCGCTGCGTGGCCCCCACAGCACAGCGCATTACCGCCTTCCCTGAACTGTCGCTTCCCAAGGGAAGGCTATGAAAGCCCTAAGAGATTGTCAAAACTCTTCGGCTGACCACGACATTGGGTGCGTGCTCCCGATAGGGTGATGATCCACCCCCAATGAATTGGACGCCCGTCTCGATATGCCAGTTGTCGGTGATGCGGCCGTTCGTGACCTTCAGCAGGGCGGTCGCGATGAAATCGATCGCCTCGCCCTGGCCCTTGGTCTTGCCGAAGGTCCCGGTGAAGTGACCTTTGAAATCCATGTGGACCGTGACGTAGTCGTTCGCCACGACCACCTTTCGGAGCTCGACGCTGAGATCTGGGACAGCGGCGCGGAAATTCTTCGAGGCGAAGGCGGGGCCTTCCGGTCCCTGCGGCCGGCCGGGCGGGAGCGTGTGGTCTGTGAAGTTTGGCGAAATCGCCGGCTTCAGCGAGGCCTCGTCGCCCGTGTTCCAGAACTGGTAGAAGGCCTCGGCTGCCTTTACCGTTGCGTTCCGCTGCGCGGCCGGGATTGTCTTCGCTACAACGAGATCGTCGATCTTCACCTCGTCGGCAAAGGCGGGGGTCGAAATCAGCGCCACCGCGACGGCGGTGCGTGCGAGCCATTCAGGCATGTCGATCGCTCCTTTGACTATTGGACGCAGCATCGCCCTCGCGAAAAACCAGCTCGAGCAGGATGCCCCTGGGAGTGCTGACGAAGAGACGGCGCTCCCCGAGTTCGGACAGTTCCATCGTGGAATAGGGAATGCCGAGGGCATCGAGCTTGCGGCGATAGCCGTCGTAGCCTTTGAGGCGGAAGCCGACATGGTCGATCGTCTCACCGCGGCGGTCGACAGG
>DASRXU010000124.1:0-5076 GCA_035687365.1 Planctomycetaceae bacterium
TGGAAGAACGCAAGCAAATCGAGCGAGCGAAGGGCGTCTTGATGCGCCGAGGCCGGCTCGGCGAGGAAGAGGCCTATAAGCGACTGCAAAAGATCTCCACCGAGAACAGCCGAAAGCTCCCGGAGATTGCCCGCATGGTGATTTCAATCGACCGGGAGTTCCGCGCCGACCAATAGATTCGAACAGAACAGGTTCCAAAACGGAGATCCGACTCAACGTCGTTGAGAGACCACGTTGAGAGACAATCGAAATCTTTGAAAACAGCATTGCCTGGAGCTGTGTTGGCACGGGGTAGAGATGGGCCCTTTGCCAGTTTCAGCCCAGGCAGTGTCTGTTTTTAGGCTCGAGCGCGTTCGGCAACCGCATCGATCCGGTTCCGTCGCAATTCTGCCTCACCGCGCGGCCCACTCAAAGTGATCGAAGCGCGGCGGGTCATGCTTTGATCCAACGCCGCGAATCTCGATCTTGTCGAGATCGCGCCAAGAGGACAGCGGTTTCTTGTCGGCGGCCACGAAGTGCGACGGTGAAAGGGTGACTTTTCGCCAGCCCGTCGCGGTCTGGGGCACGGAAACGCGGGCCACATAAGTTTTCGCGCGGGGCGTCCAGTCATGAGCGGTGACTTGGACGGTGAATCCAGGCCCCTCCACGTCCGGAGCGCCTCCAGCGGCCTTCGGTTTGTTTTCCTGTAGAAATGCCCCGCGGTACTCGAAGCTCAGTGCCTGATCGTCTCGGCCTGCGTAGCCGGGGTCACCGATGTAATGCGAAACGAGGTCCAAGTTGATGCGGTCGCCGAAGAGCGCAGGATTAACGCAGATCGCATCTGGCCGCGCGGAGTCGTCCGATCTCACAAAATAGGCGGGCGAAATATTGGGATCGGTGTTGGCCGTCGCGGCGACGAACGGGGCACCGGGCTCGGAAAGATCTGCAGCGGGCGAAGCGCTCCAGACTAGCGACGCGCGGGCGATCCCTAGTCGCGCGGGAGTGGCGCGCGACAAGTTGGTGCTTAGACAGACGCCCGACTGATAATAGACATTTGCAAACGCCAGGAGCGGGTCGTCTATCTGCACAACGGGCAGCCTGGCTTGCCAGGACTTTCCCATCTTCGCGGTCGCAGCGCGGCGCCAGAACCGGTTTGGCGACGGCTTCTCACCCAAAGTGTAAAACACGTCCACTTTGGTCACGTGCGAATCATCGGCGGGCCGCACATGCGCGACAGGCTCGCTGTCCCGATCGAGGCGCACGTCGAGTTTCGGCTCGGCCGGGAACGGCGGTCCGCCGCGCAGTTGCCAATCCATCCAAGCGGGCAAGTTCCGTCCTTGGGCCCCGTCGATGTGGTGGTTGTAGCGCGGGGTGAAGGCCACACGCGAGGGGGCTGAGACCTTTGCCAGGATTTCGTAGGCGTTGTCCATCCATCCGTGAAAGTCGTTGGTGGCGTCCAATAGCAACAGCGGATGTCGAATGTCAGCCGCGTAAGCCTCCGGTGCCAGCGCCCGTTTGAACAGGGTTATGTCGGGGTCGAGATCCGGGAAGCCCCACGCCGTTTTGCGCGGATCGACGTTATAACCGCAACCGTAGATCGGCACGGCCGTCTTGACCCGATCGTCGGTGGCGGCGACCAGCCAGCACAGCGTTCCCCCAATGCTTACGCCGAAAATTCCCAGCCGGTCGCGATCGACTTTGGGATGATACGAGAGCAGCGTGAGTGCGCGGCGGGCGACGACGGCCCAGTGATACCAGCTCGATTCGTGGGGCGTCGGCCGGACCTGAAATCCTCCGTTGGCCTGCGCCAGATTCCCTTGCTTGATCGGGCCCCAGTCCGTGACTTCTTTTCTTCCCGCCCAGGGGCCGGTGAAATCGTAGGTGGTACACACATATCCGCGACTGGTCCAGAATCGAACCCACTCGAGCGACGCTGTCTGGCCGCCTCCGTGGATGTGCAAAATGCCGGGCAGGTGAGTGCCCTGGGACGGAGCGCCGCGGATCGCGAAAACCCGCACCCGGCCGCCCGATTCGCGCTCCGCGGTAAAGCGAAGCGTCTCGAAGTCCCCCTGGTTTTCGTGCCAGCTGCGGATCGTTTCAACCTCCAGGTCGGGCGTATCAGACCGAAAGTCTCGCCAGACCTTTTCGGGGGTATCGAGGATTGGGGCCTGGGCCCACGCACAACGGGTTGCTCCCAGGAGCGCCTCTGCGGCAAATAGAACGGACAACATCACGACTCGTCGTTTGGAAAGCATTGACCATCAGACTACCGATTCGCGCAAGAAGGAAGAACGCTGGCCAGAAACTGCGTCGCCCGCGGTCGCCGACCTGTGTCGAATCGCAGTAGAATTCCGACTCACGAGTTCGTAATCACAGCAATCGCGGAGGGGAGTTCCTGATGTATGGGCCTCGAATGGCCATTTGTCTCGCTACGTGGTTGCTCGCGACTTGTTCGCTCACCACGCTTGCCGCCGACAAGTTGGATTACGAAATCGTCGATCCCGAGTTGAGATTGGAACGACTCGACACGTCCCCCAAAGAATCGTTTCTTTCGATGCGGGCCGACACATCGGGTCGCTTGTTCGTTGGCGGCCGCGAGGCTCTCTTCGTCTACGAGCCGACGGGCGACGGCCGATTCGCGCCCCGCCGGGAATTGCTGCGATTTCCTGCCGATTCGTGGGTCTACGACATCGAAATCCGCGGGCACGATCTCTACGTCCTCACACTCTCGGCGCTCTACGTCATCCCCGATGGCGTGGTGAAGCGCGAAGTTCTGGAGCCCAAACGGCTGCTGTGGGGCGTGCCGCGATACCACGTGCACCAATGCTTCCATGCCCTCGCTTGGGGGCCGCAGGGCGATCTCTACATTTCGATGGGCGACACGCTCGTCCATTACGGCGACTTCGATCGGCCCGATCATTGGGGGCACTGGACGTTCTTCACCCCGAAGAGCCCCACCGGCATTCCTTACACGGGGCAGGGTGCCGTCTTGCGGATGCATCCCGACGGCAGCGGCTTGCAGGTCGTGGCGAGCGGATTTCGCAATCCTTGCGGCCTGGCCTTCGACCGCGACTGGAATTTGTTCAGCAACGACAACGATCACGAGTCGCTGCCGCACGCCTATGTTCCGGGTCGGCTGATTCACGTCAGCCCGCACAGCGATTTCGGGTGGCCGCGGGGCTGGATGCCGCACATCACGCCGAACCGGGCCGACTTGCTCGAAACGATGTTCAACGGCATGGGCCGCGCCGTGCCTGTGGGAGAGGCCTATCTCGACAGTCCGAATCTTCCGCCCCGCCTGCGTCACAACTTGCTCGTGGCACGGTGGGGAATCCGCGCGGTGATGCGCTATCCAATCAAGCCACGCGGCGCGAGCTTTCAGGCGGAAGAATATCCGCTTCTCGTCGGCAAGAATCAGGCTCGGCCGGTCGGTGTCACCGTCAGTCCCGACGGCGCGATCTATATTGCCATCGCGTACATGGCGCACAACGACGGTTCGCCGATCTACGCCAGCGACCTTGTCCGTTTGACTTCTCGCGCGCCGCAGTCGAAGGCGGCGATGGAGCCATTCGACCTCAGCGCGCGCAGCACGCCGGATTTGTACGGAGATCTTGCTTCGCCGGCTTGGGAAGTGCGACGTCGCGCCCACCTCGAGTTGCTGCGTCGGGGCGGCGACGCGCTCAAGCCCGCCGCGGATCAGCTCGCGCAGACCAAGGCCGACGATCAAGCCTTTCCCAGTCTCATGTGGCTGGCCGCCGCAGGGGGATCCCAGAGCGCTCGAGATCACCTCATTCGGCTGGCGGGCAATTCCGACGGCTCTCTTCGTTTCCAGGCTGTCCGCGCGTTGCACGAATTCTTCGCGAAAGACGATCAGGCCTGCCGAACGTTCGCCACGCGACTGACCGACACCAATCCGCAAGTTGTGCTCGAGGCGACGCTCGCTTATTTCGACGCCACGCCAGTCCCTTATGAATCGATCGCGAAAGTCGCTTGCTCGCGGGACACGTACTTGCGTCAAGCCGCCTCGCGAGTGCTCGCCGAGCGCGCGCCTCTCGAGTTTCTGAAAAGCTGCTGCTCATCGGCGGACGAATCGACGCGGCTGGTCGGAGTGCTCGCGGCGGGATTTCGCCTGACGATTCCTCCGCCCATGCGCCCGATTGCTACGTCGTTGCCGCTCGCGCCCTGGCAGTCGGCCGATATCTATCAGGTCAAGTATCTCGACGAGACGGTCGACTTGCGCAAGCTGGGGCGACTTGGCATGTTCACCGTCGCCGAGCATTGGAATGCCGCCAAACACTCGGACGAGCAAGAATCGCTGTTTGCGCTACTGCGAAATCGGCTCAGCGATCCTAGTGAACGGGTGAAACTCCAGGCGGCTCACTTTCTGTTCCTGCTGAATGATCGCCGCACCGAGTCGGAAATCGGCGCACTCCGCAAGCAGACTGAACGACGCCAACTCGTGAATGCTCCGATGAAGCAACTAGGCCGAGCTTGGGCCATCGGACCCTTCGCCGACAATGGCCACGGTTTGGACGCCGTTCATCGTCCGGAGCAGGGGCCCATCGACCTTTCGGCAACCTATCGATCTCAGACGACCGACCTCGCCTGGCAAGCGATGAAGAACGATCGGATGTTCGACTTCGTCAAGGCGTTCGGGGTCTCGGCCGACGCGTCGTTTTATGCGTATTGCCGCATCGAGAGTCCGATCCGTCAGCAAATGATGCTCTTGCCCGGTTCGGACGACGGTCTGAAGATTTGGCACAACGGGCAGGTCGTCTGGACGCACGCCGGTATTCGTGCCGCATTACCGCTGCAAGACCTCGTCTACCTCGACCTTCAGCCGGGGAGCAATGACCTGCTGTTTCGCGTTAACAACGTGGAAGGAGACTGCGCGCTCTACGTTCACTATCGCACGTTGCGTCCGGTGAGTGCGACGCTGCCGGAGAGAATCGGAAAGGGCTCGCTGGCCGAGCGGCTCAAGTCGGGACGTGCCGGTTCGGCGACGATCGGTCCGGAATTCTTGTCGGTGGATTGGCCGGACGCGGCCCGCAAAGGAAACCCCGAACGAGGCCGCAAGCTGTTTAGCGCCGACGGGAT
>DASRXU010000125.1:0-2410 GCA_035687365.1 Planctomycetaceae bacterium
CCACGCTCGACTTGCTTCGCGCTCACGGCCGCCGCGACTTTAGCTGCGTAATCGGGGTAGTCGACGCTTTGCGAACTCTCGGGGCCGAAATCGAGCCCCTCGTGACCCAGCTCGGCCAGCCGGGAGAGAACTTTTCCTTTGACCGCAAAACCACGGTGATCGCTGGCGACGGCGATTTTCATGCGTGTTTACGATCTCCCCCCTGCCCGACAGCCCGGCGCCCGACAGCCCTGTGCCCTGCAGCCTCGCGGCTTACAGAATTTCGCATCCTAGTGTCTCGCCGCCGCGGGCGATGCACAAGCGGTTGGCAGGCCAAAACGAGCGGGATTCGCAGGACGGACGTCACAGCTTGCCTCCAGGATGCGGCAGCGTGCCCAGAATGACCTTGAGATGGCGATCGATTTCCTCTCGGCACTGCTCGTATTCCGCTTCGCCGAGGCCGATCGGGTCAGAAATTTCCGTGCCGTCCCGTGCCAAGAGTTCGACGCGATCGCCCAGATGCGGAAAGGAAGCCAAGATCGATTCGCGGTGGCTGCGCGTCATCGTGAAGATCTGGTCCGCCTGTTCCAGCAGCCTCTGTGTCACCGGTTGGCTTTCGTGGGCCCGCAAATCGACGCCATGTCGCGCGGCCACGGCCACCGCATCGGGCGCGGCCGGCTGACCGGGCTGGGCCGCCATGCCGGCCGAGAGCACCATGTATCCGTGGTCGGCCAACTCGTCTTCGCGGCACTTCAGCCGGTCGGCAATCATCTTTCGGAAGAGGCCCTCGGCCAACGGACTGCGACACGTATTCCCGGTGCAAATGAACAGAAACACTTCGCTGGCCAACCTTCCGATCATGGTTTCGGTGACAACCCCAGGACGCACAATTGACCAGGCCCCTTTCGAGACGCCGACGACCGTCGCCGGCTGCCCATAGCGGCATTCGCCGTCATCGATAATCAGTTCGATCGAGCTGCCGAATCCTTCGAGCAAGCTGGCCGCGGTCAACAGGGGATTTTCGTGACAATCACTGGCCGCGATGAGAGGCGCGGGCATCAGCCGCAGGGTCTCTTGAATGCACTCGTGCGCGGGAACGCGAATCCAAAGCTGCGCGTCGGGAGACAGAACGCGTTGCGACTCGGCAGCGAGGGCCGAAAATAGCCCCGACTCAGCATTGATGTCGAAGGCCAGCGTGACGGGGCCGGGCCAACATCGACGCGCCAGGCGCTGCCCCAACGCGTCCATCTGCGGGACATAGTCGAGCGCCTCGTGCAGGCCTTTCACCACGAGCGTCGGATGGGCCGGCTTTCCTCGGGGCTTGCAGGCGCTGAGTCGCTCCGCCGCCGAACCAACCAACGCGTGCGCGCAGGCCTGGTAAACGGTTTCGGTCGGAAAGCCGACAATGTGACCGCCCAGGAGCAGTTGCACTGCGCGCTGGACGGCGTCGCGAGGGTCGTCAGTCTTGCGAAGGTCGACCACAGCCGACATCGGCGCACTTCCATGAGGGACGCTAGGGCCGCCCTGCGAGTCGGGACCGATGCGGGCCGTCGCATTTGCAGCAGCCACAGCGGATCGCCAGTCTGAATGGAATCTAATTTGCTTACGAAACTAAGTCGTGCCGATCCCCCGCGGGCGCGGCACGGAGGGAATTGATGTCGATTCGAAGGAGACGGCTAGGATCGACCGGCTCGGGAGGCGAGAAAGCCACCGACTCACCGCGATGGACACAGCCCGTGTGGAGATTTCGGAACCATGTCAAAGCGTTCGCCGCCGTGCGTAACCGCCGACCGGAAAGCAACTTGGCTTCAAAGAATCATAGTCTGACCAGGATGGTTGTTCAAGCGGCCCTCCCTTGCCCTTGCCGACTCGAATCCCCGATTGCCCGTCTGAGAATTTTTATCCGACACGCGGGTGAATCTGCCCGCAAATGCGTATAACGAAGCACACGGAATTGCCCCGCTGGTGAATTCCTGGCACGGATGGCTCCGCCCCGACGCTGAAAACCGGCAGAACTATGACGACACTGCAACGACGGCGAAAGTCGAAACGCAAACCGCCTCGGAAGGCCCTGCGGCGTTTGGTCGAATTCAAAGGAATTCGCCGCCTCAGCTTTCGAGAATATCGTGACGACATTCGCGATCTTTACGACGGACCGCGCGGCGCCGTCCTGGCGTTGGGCAGCCTGATCTCGCTGCACGAGCCACTGATCGGCCACGTGTTGCGGGCGCGTAAATTCGACGTGACCGGCTCGCAAAAAATTCTGGACGTCGGATCGGGGGCCGGACAGATCCTCGGTCATCTGTTGAAGCAGACCGTGCCCGATACGCAGCTCGTCGCCTTCGACCTGTCACATCAGATGCTCCGCCGCGCGCGCAGCCGCGTGAAGAACCGCCGGCCGCAATACGTCGCCGGCGATATGCTGCGGATG
>DASRXU010000126.1:0-35331 GCA_035687365.1 Planctomycetaceae bacterium
TCACCACATGGCCCATGCCCTCGAGCACGTCACGCACGAATTCCAGGATTGCGGGATCGTCGTCGGCGACGGCGATCCGCAATCCCTCCTGCTCGGGAGTCATGGGACGTTCCTCTTGAACACGACTGCCACCGCTGTTCCCGGGCCATCCGCTAAATAAATCTCGCCGCCGTGCGCCTCGACAATCTGTCGCGCAATCGTCAGACCCAATCCGAGTCCCCGCTGTTTCGTGGTGTAAAAGGGGACAAACACCATATTCCGTTGTTCTTCCGACAACCCTGGCCCGTTGTCACGCACGACAATTCGCAGGGCGGGCACTCCCAGAATCTCTGCCTCCACGTACGAGGTCTTGATTTCTGGAGCACAGGCGCAGGCCGCAAGCGAGTTCTCGAAGATATTGCGAAAGACCTGTCGGACGGCGAAGGCATCGATCTCGCAGGTCGTGTCGTCCGCGATTTGAGTCTCGACGAGTTCGACATGCGGCATATCGGGGTGAGTGAGCGCCTCTTGCCAAGCCGCACGCACGACGCTTCGCGCATCGACCGAGATTGGCTGCAAAACTCGCGGCCTCACAAATTCCAAAACCGTCTCGTGGAGCCGGTGGAGTTCTTGGGTTCCGGAAGCCAGCTTGGCGATTCCTCCCTGAACCTTCTCTGCATCCGACGCGTGCTTCTTGAGTTGGTGCACGGCGGCTTCCATCCGCTGCAAGGAATTTCGGCTCTCGTGCGCGATCGTGGAGACGGCCTGGCCGATCGCCGCAAGTCGCTCCATCAACTCCCACTGCGTCGTGGCCCGATCGTGCGACGTGTTGTCTTGGGCCAGCAAAGTCCAGAGGACGCGTCGATCGAAACGCATCGGGGCAATCGTGGCCTGCACCGCGACCGAATGGCCGTCCTTCCTCAAAAGGCGAAACGGGCGCGGCGTCTCGAGCTCAATTCCGATTCCGTCTCCGTCATCGCTTTGAATCGCCGCCAAGAACGGCAGCTCGCATTCCCTCGGCAAGAGAGACAGCATGTCTCGACCCAGCAGTTCGTTCGGGCCGTACAGCAACAGGCCCTCGGCAGCCGGGTTGGCAGCCTCGATGCGACGATCCTCTCCGAACGTCACGATGGCATCGTTGCCGGTCGAGCGGACGGAGTTCGTCAATGGATGTCGGAGGAGTGAAGTCATATTTGCCGCAAGCAATACCGCGCCAGCCAGACTGGCGTGCCTTGAAGATCCTGTTGGGCTAGGGAGTTGGAGTTGCCTCTTTGAACATTTCGTCAGATGGGATATCCGTGAAGTCGACATACAAGCGAGTGATCTGGTCGCGGCTCACAACGCGGGGATACCAAAAGCCTTGTGGCGACTGTTTAAAATCGCGCAATGTGATTTCGACTTCTGTGGACGGCACCGACGGCGCCGCTTTTGAATCCTTAGTTCTCGCAGCAACCGGATGTAGTACCGTTCTCACGGCCACATATCCCATTTTCGGATCCAACCAGTAGGCATCTGGCGGGCGGGGACTTGGGTTATCCGGCGTCCGCAGTTGCGATCTATCAACCCTGATCAAGCCTTCGAGAGGAGTGCCTTGTTCGGCCGTAACGTGATAGATGTATCCGACCGGGCCCGATACAAAGACTGGGCGACAAACTCGCTCCGGAAAATGCAACGCCTGAGCGAGCGAGTCCGCGAGCGCGTCATCTGCCACGGGAAGGCTCTCAGGAGGCTGCCCATGGGGATAGTGATAGATGGTCTTGCCGTCACAAATCGCCTCCGGCACAAAACGCAATAGACCTATACCTGCCCGCAACGCGATCAGTGCCTGATCGTGATCCTTCGGCAAAACAAACTTCCGGTCGGTGAGCAAGACGTGGTCGATACGCCACTTGTTGCCTCTCTTTAGCGAGCGCCTCACGTCGCACTGGAGGAGCGGAACATCAAACCGAGACGTAACACTGAAAGCCGTGTAGTCATCGAAGTCGCGCCGCTCCTCTTCGAGCGACCGAGCGATGGGCAACACGTCTCGGTTTTGATCGACGTCGAAGGTCGGAGCATCAGCCGGAATTCCGAGTAAGGGCGACCGCTCGTCTGAAGGACCCGTGGAGGGATAATCGAAATGCGAGATCGTCGCTGGCGACTTTCCCTCAGTGATGGCCAGTGAAACCGGAAGCGACTCACGCTTGTTGATAGTGAGCAGGAGGGTGGTCAGCGGTCGATTCGGCTGCCGAGTCACGATTTCGTATTCGTCACACGGAACCCCGTCGACTAGGGCGCTGCGCAACCTCCAGCGCTCAATTTGCTTGTCAGGAAACAGCGAAGGAGCTCCCGGAGAACGGCGAAACACGTCCGCCAGTTGCGAAACCGATGAGGGTTCTGGCCCCATCGGCTGAGAGTCCGGCTTGTCGGCGCGATAAACGACCCCTTTGCCCGAGTCGTAACGCGCAAATCTGTCCTGCTTGTAATCGAAAAACAGGACCGAGGTGCCGAACTTTGCGGCGACAATGTCCCGTTCCGGCGAAACCCAAATCTGCCCTTTCGGAGAACCGGCTACTTCAATTCGGCTATGGATCCAGGGCCGCTCGCGTGCCGTGCGGATGGCAGACGCCCAGGCGGGCTCGGCATTCAAAAACCAAATCGCCGCAATCAGAATCACGGCGGCACAGGCCCCAACGAAAGATCCCAGGAGCACCCGGCGATTTAACTTTGGGCGAACATACGGCGTAGAGACAGTCTCGCTGAGTAGACGACGCCGCAAATCGGCCACGTACTCATCGGTCGGGCCGACTCGACACTCGCGCTCGGAAAGCGCTTCGGTAAGCACCTTCAGCTCCTGTCCATCAAAATCGCGCGTCGGCTCACTCACAAGCTCGCACCTCTCGGTTGAGGTGACGCCGTAAAGTAAGGCCCCAAAAGGGTCCGCAGCCGCGCGCGAGCCCTTGATAACTGAGATTCGACAGCCTTCGCGGTGGTTTTCATCGCCACCGCAATCTCCTGAACCGAGCGGCCGTCGATGTATTTTTGTCGTAGCACGTGTTGGTAGGCCTGAGGGATTGTCGTAAACGCCGCCCGAACCAGTCGCCTACGTTCGAGCCGCTCCATAATCTCCTGCGGAAGTAGTAGGTCACCGTCGGCCGGCTCCGACACTGCTCCCAAATCGTCAGTGAGGGACAAACTCGAGGTCGACAAACGGCGAAAGTGCAGCGCAACTCGACGGCGCGCGATTCCGAACAACCAGTCCCGCAGTTCACCTTTGCTCGGGTCAAACCCCTCGATCGAAGCGATCGCTTGCAGCCAAACTTCCTGCGTCAGGTCGTCGCACGAACTCCTGTCCCCCTCCATCAGATGGCTTACGAACGCGTAAATTTCGTGCAACCGCGCGTCGTACAGCGCTGCCCAGGCAGCCCGATCACGACGAGCAACCCCGTCCAGAAACGCATCATGGGGCGAAGCTGGCATTGTGCTCGCGTACTCGGCTCCAGTTAACTCAGTCGGCCCACCCCTGAAATTGCGCCACGAGCGCAATTCCTTCGGCAGAAAAACCAAAAACTCCAAGAATTCGGTCGGCCGACGACATTACTAGTCGTCCGTACAGGCCGCCGCAAGTGGCCGGGAACTCCCGTTGTACTGCCCCTTTAGTTTGTGGAACACACTACGCGCGGCCAGATCGGCGGCGCCACAGCACTCTTCCACTGACCAAACAGAGCATGACCGCGTTCAAAATTAGCAATTTCCACCAGGGCGACTCGAAACCGGCCCGCGAGCGGAAAGGCCGCACTTCGCCGTTCACGATGGGATTCGCTTGCGCGATCGCTTCGTCGAGCAGATGTTCGCCGTGTGGCACAAAGTACGACTTGCTCGCGACTAGGTCCTGCACGTTGGTTCCACCGGGAAAGTTCAGCTCAAACAAATCGTCGGCGACTGTGTTGATATGAATTGTCTTTGCCGTGACCGTGTGGACTTCGGTCAGCATCCCCTGCGTATTTTCGGGTTCCAGAGTCCCCGCGCAATCAAGCCGGTAGCATTGATAAGGCAGCCAGATATTGTCCGCGCACTCGCGAAGTTCCTTGTTGATGTAAATGAACGCCAGGACGGGAGCCTTTTTGGGATTCGACACTTGAAACCAAACCCGGCGACGCATGCAAAAACCATGTTCCGCGTCGATCCAAATCGTGTCCGGACCGCTCGTCACTACGTGACAGGGAAAGCCGTCCACCAACTGCAGGGTGGGCAACACGCGGTAAACAGACGCCAGTTTCAAGGCAGTCGGCACATACCAGGCGGATTGGGTCTGCTTCCCCGCCTTGGAACCCGTCGGAATAGAGATCGAGTCGAAGTACCACATATGGCGGGATTCGACCGAGTCCAGCTTAGCGCGGTGGATGTGGCCTATCGAGCGAAAAGGCTCGAAGCTCTTCATAACCGACCCATTGTAGGCGTACACGAATTCAGGAGGTCGGGGTGACCGGCGACTCGATGCCGAACCTCTCCCTGTCTCCGTGGACGGTTTGACTGGAGTGGTGTCGAGAATGTGCGTAAATCGCTTTTCTCCCTTGATCGCGATTTGCGCCTCAAAAGCAAAATTGTCCGGAACATCGCGGCTTTGCCGCTTCTGCGCGATCACCCGGGCGGTGTCCCGTTGTCTTTGCAAAGAATAGGCAAACGATACCTCGACATTCTGAAGCGCATTGCGCCAAGCCATCTGGCCATCGTACAACTGTTGCAACGAATGGCTCGCCCCTACATTCGTTACTTGCACGTCCTGCCAGTCGAGGTGCTCTAGTTTTTCTTGCACTTCTTCGTAGGTGCCACGCTGCCCTCCCAAACCGACCATTTGCTCGGGGGAGCTCCCATTCCCGGCGAGCGATTTCCGGATCGGGTATGCGACTGAAACAACTAGGGTCGCCCCCACGAGTATCGGGATGACACTTTTCGTAACAGATCGTGCTTGGGAGTCCATGGACGACGCTCCTATCAAGCGGTAATGGCTGTGACACATTCAAAAGCCTGGGCTCGACACACCGGTCGTTCAACAAGGCATTTTGCGCAAGGCGCTCTCATGGACCGTTTCATGGAGTTTGCGCCGTGGGCCGTAATCCTTCGGCAGCGGTGACGCACCTTGCTGTCTTTTCCGCAACTTTCGCTGCAGACGGCTGACGTGAGCCACTGGGAAGCTCTCGCGACATGGCTCGCTGGAGCATACAGGCGGCATGGGAGTAGGCGCAGTACTCCTTCTGAATACTCGCGACGTCAGCTCGGTTCAGGGCGTCGGCGAGAAAATAGAGAGCGCGCGATAGACATTCTGCCGACGGGCGCACGTTGGGAGGTGCCAGACAGACCCACTCGAGTTGATGTCCCGTAATCCGAACGAGATCGACCCCACGAATTGACGCCGAATCGGGACCGCCCATCGTGCCGGAGTCCGGTGTCGCCCAGAAGGGAGTCCAAGCCCCACTCGAGAGTTGGGAGCGTTCCAGCGCTCGACTCGAACGTTCCAAGTACTGCTCGCACTGGCGACGAAGATCGGAGCTTAAATGGACTTTCGCCAAACAATACGCCAATGCGAATTGCTTGTGCGTCCCACCACAGGATCCGTCGTCGAGAGAGAGCGATAGGATCTTTTCGACGATCGCGTCATAAGAGCAGAGGTCGCCGAATCGGTTTGTCCATTGGGGCTCCTCAGGCAGATAGGTGCAGTACGCCACCAAAGTCCAGCACAGTTCCTGGCTGGGGTCAAAGCTGCGGCGTGACGCGTCTAATAGCTCGCCGATCGAGACTCGCCCAAAATCAGTTTCGATCTGAAACGTCACAGGAACACCGATCTCGGCGCACGTGGCAAGGAACTGATCGACATGATGCTCGTATTCCCAATGATCGCGTGCCGCTTTGGGCGTGCGTTGGCGAACTTCCCAACCGTAAGGCGAGCGAAACAAGAGAGGAGGAGAGCCGGCAAATATCTTCTTGAAGTGACTCTGGTTCTGAACCTGACCCACCTCGCGTTCCAGCTCCAGGTTGTTGGAGTACGCACCTTGCAGACCGTCAAAACGCCAGCGATGAAAATGATCTGAGACGCGGAGCGGCTGGGCGGCGCAATACTTTGCGATCGCTTGCGTGGCTAACACCGTCGTCTGCGAAGAGAGCGGCGGAAGCAAGGACACCGAAGTGATTGACGCGGGTGGCAGCACTTCGTTGCGGATGCCGGCGACCTCGTCGCGATATCGAAAAGGCAACCAGGACAGGGTTCCCAGCAGCGTTGCAGCGGAGATAAATGAAAAGAACATGACTCTCGCAAGGCGCGTCGTCGGCATGAGGATTATCTCGCTGGATCGGCCGTGGAGCTTCGTGAAGGCAGCACAGTCAGTCGGACGCTGTGCGTCGACAGCTCACCGTCGACGTTGACAGAGACTGGGAGAACGACCTCTCGTCGCTCATTCGCGCCGCTGACTTTCGAGCCCAGCGCGACTGTGAACGAGCATTCCCGCCGCACGCAATCTGCCATCTCGACGGGCGGCCCAATCCGCAGATCGCGAACGCTCAGCAGCGATTCCGATCCGCTTCCCTTGAGTGACACGTCGACCTTCGGATTCGCCTTCGATGATTTCAAAAACAAGGATCCGGCAACAGAAGCCGTTCTCACAGGAGCGGGGCCGCCCACCACGTACGTGTAGTCGGGAAAGTTAGCTCCCAACTCGACACCGTGAACGATCAGCGCCTCCGCCCACGTCCCCCCCTCGGCCTCCACGTAGACTCGAGCGTCAGCCGGTCCAGCCTGTCGTGGTCGGGACCGCATCAACATGCGAACGTTGGTCGCTTGACCGGGACCGAGGCTCTCCTTATCAAGGCGCGCTTGGCTGCAGCGGCATGTCGGCGATCCAAGATGAAGCTGCACCGTGGCATCCCCCAAGTTTTCGATGCGAAATAGCGCCTCGCGCGTGCCATCGCTCGGTATTACTCCGAGGTCGGCTTCCGTGTTCCAAGCCACGAGATGTGGCACGTGCTGGGTTCCGATCCGCCGTTCGGAGCCGTCGCGACTGACGCCAAGATTCGGCCGGAAGACGGCGCAACCCGAAGCTACGCAGCTGACGCCAATTGCCCCGACGACAGATAGAAGCGCCACCCGCTTCGGATTGCCCCAAACGCGAGCACGAATGACTCGTACCGCGGGAAAACTGCCGATCGAAGCCAAGATTGCGAACATGCTCCACATGGCGAATTCCGCGCGTCCCTCGAAAGGCGTCTTGCGAGGGGTTGGCGCGACGAGATAGCCGCTCCAACAACGCAGAAATTGATTCCGCGGAACGGTTTCGATGGAAGTCGCATAATTCGGTTCGATGTACCGGACGAAGCGCTCATCGACTTGCAACAGAAGCAGGAAATGCCCGACCGAATCGCTGGTTTCTCGACGGGGCAACAGGTGGGCAATCACCGGCATCGTCATTCGATCGAGTTCTGCCGGCTTGGCCTTCAAGATCGCTGCTGACACTCCCATCGTCCGCAAACCTTCTTGCAGATCCAAAAGGGAACTGCCGCCCTTCTCGATCGGAATCGCGGCAACGGCGTCCGAGTAGTCAACCTCCTGCCCGACGAGGCGCGCGAGCATGTAGGCACAGGCAACGCCGCAGCTCTGCGATTCACGCCAATGCGCGCTCTCGGACGACCACCGAGGGCGTTCGGGGCCGTTCCAGTTTTCCGCGTAGAGCCAGTCGATGCCGGGAGTGCCGATGGCCAAAAAGCCGATGACAACGATTGCAAAAGAACGATAAGAAGCTTGCACGATGAAGTGCCTCGAGGGTTTGGAGGATCATCGGACGTGGCTGACGCCATCCGAAGGATCGCAACTCAATGAACGGGCCTCGAAATACGCACTCGGACAAAGGGGAACGCGTTAGGTGCCGCTGCAACCCTGAGGATCGAGCGTGAACGGCGCCGGTCCGCACTGGACACTGGAACCGCCTAAGCAGGCGCAGCACGGAATCGGCACGCCGGCTCCCGTGCACGACGTCGCAGTGCATGCTGGCTGCGTGGTCGTATCGCAGGTAGCCGTAAGCAAGTTACCCGTGAAGGTGCCCGATCCGCTGTATGTGGAAGTGGCCCCGCATGCCACCGGGCACAGTCCATCACAGTCTGTGCTCGAAGAGGTGCAGGAGTCAGTAGCGCCGTCGCCGCATGCTCCGTCACTAATCAGTTGGTACTTGCCGCATTGTCCTCCTCGAACGTTTGCGGCCTCTGAAGCTGGAACGACAAGACCAACCTTTGGCACTGAATAGCCGGTCCCGACCCCAATGGCCGTCGCAGACACGATCACGAAAGTCGCAATGAAATAGACGCGCGTCATGGCTTTCTCCCGCAGTTAGAGACGCTTTGACATCCTTTGACCCACGATCCGAGCAGGCTTATCAAACAACTTTCCCGTTCGGAGCCGTCTTCTCGCGAAGACAGTCCGTTGGCGTGTGGCGCTAGCAGGCAGATAGGTCGGCCTGCACTTGCGCACTAAAAACCGTTTGAGAGGAATTAATGGCTGGCGCTTGGAGTTAGATCGCTGTCAGCTGCGAATCGTACGCGCCGATGCGACTCGTGATTCCAAGCGTGAAAAGTGATCGCACACTTTGCCGGTGCCGGGCAGCAGGCTCAACGACACGAAGATGTGCTCATCCGCAGAGGCTGGCCGAAGTGGCAGTCAGGTAACTCAAACGACTGCACTCTGCCATTTCCGTCCAGTCATTGGATCGGAACAGCGACATCCTGATATCACGCTACCGGAATGTCAACTAAAAAAATCTCAAAATCTCTAAGCGTTCAAACGTCGGTCAGAAACGATCCGCTGCTTCACAGTAGATCTACCACAAAGAGATTCGGGCAATCAGGCTTTGCTACACCGTACCAGCGTCCCGATTATTTGCACGCAACGCGAGCAGCGCATCGCGCGCGTTTCCTTCTCGTTCGATTCGACCTTGCGTCGTGAAAATTGCATTGCTAGCGTCGGGTCGTTAGCTCTCACGTGGCGCGGTTGCCAAACTGCTCGTGTTCGAGACTCGTTCGGTGAATTGCATTTTGCGAGTTGAAATTTGACGCCGCCGCCAACCAACGTCGAGTTGCCCGGCCCACGTGTCTATCTGGTGGCAATCGTCCTGCTCGCTACGATGATCGGCAGCCTCGAAGCCGCACTACGGATGCGCGGGTTCGTGCCGACCGTCGCCGACTCTGCTCACCTCTGGGCTTACCATCGGTCTCGAGTCGTCGGGGACGATGCCGGCCTCGTGGTGGCGATCGGCACATCGCGAGCGCGTACCGATCTTCGGCCTGACGCGATGCACGAGTGCCTTCCCTCCCATCGGTTCGTTCAACTCGGAATCAACGGAGCAGCCAGCCCGCTCGATTTACTCGCGGAGATTAGCCGCATCCCTCATTTTCGCGGCCTCGTTCTCTGCGACCTACTGCCGCCTTTGATGGACCGCAATCAAAGAAGCGAGCAAAGCTCTTTCGTTCGCGTACCCTCCGACAACGTGCAAGCGCCGAGCGCGTATCTCCAGGGGCTGCTGAGCGAGCGCTTGGCTGTGCTCGACCCCGCGCTCACTTTGAGGCGCTGCGTGACTGCCCAAGGCGTCTTGCGGCCCAAGCCAGATGGACCGCAGCTGCGAGTTCATGCCGATCGGACGTTGGACATCACCTATGCCTCGCCTGAGTCGCTAAAAACTTCGACTGAACTACGGCAGCTCTACTACGCGGACCTTTACGCGAAGCTCAAACGCTACAAGAGTATCGAGGAATTCAAGCAGGCCGTCGCCAGCGTGGCCGACTCCGTCGCGCGAATTCAGCGCAACGGCGGCCAGGTCGTGTTCTTGCGACTGCCGGCAGCGGGTGCGCGGCTGGAGCTCGAAGAATCGACTTTTCTCTCAACCCCCTATTTCAGCGCTTTGGCCGACGTCACCTCGGCGCCTTGGATCGACTTTCGGAATCTGGCGGGAAAGGAAGCATTCGATTGCCCCGACGAGTCACACTTGTCTCTCAATGGTGCTCGGGCGTTCACAACGCGACTCGTGGACGATCTTCGACGCCGCGGACTACTGATCGAACCAGGCGATTCCCAGCCGACACGGCGATAGTAGCCGCGTGAAAGAGCACCATCCTTTGGGGCACAGCTTGGCGCTGGCTCGCCCCTCAGACACAATGATTACAAGGGCAGTTTCTTCCCACCGGACGGAGCGGCCGCATGAAAATGCGGCAATGATGAAACCTTAACGGAGTGGCTGCCGTCGAAGAGAGTAGAAGTCGGGGGCCGGATTTCGACGGCGAAGCCGCATCGGTCGATCAGCCAGCCCGTCCAGGACAAATTTTGCTTCTCCAAACGTCTATCTCATGAGGGACTTCGCGGACCCACCGGGGCGCATCGGCAACCCGCGACGGTCCGCTCTGCAGGGATGGGTGTCGTCACCCCTGAGAGAAGCTATCCCTCTGACACGCTGAAAGCGTTCGGAAATCACCTGGCGTCGATACCTCAACCGAAGAGAGCACTTCCGATGGACCAAGCCGTGGTTTCGACTCCCTCCGCCGAACGGCTGAGCGAAAACGACGTTCAAGCCATCGACAATCTACGCGCCATCTATGCGCGGCTGCGCGGGGAGTTGGGCCGCGTGATCGTCGGGCAACACGACGTCATCGAGCGGCTGGCGCTGTGCCTCTTCGCACGGGGCCACGCGCTGTTGCTGGGGGTACCCGGCCTGGCGAAGACGCTGTTGGTGAGCAAACTGGCTGAGACCATGTCGCTCAAGTTCAGCCGGATTCAGTTCACACCCGACTTGATGCCGATGGACATCACGGGGACTGACATCCTGCAGGACGGCGCGGGCGGTCGGCGCGAGTTTGAATTCGTCCATGGACCCGTGTTCGCGAATATCGTGTTGGCCGACGAGATCAACCGCGCCCCACCGAAAACGCAGGCCGCCATGCTCGAGGCCATGCAAGAGCATAAGGTGACAGTGGTGGGCAAGCCCTTTCGGCTCGAACCGCCGTTCGTCGTCCTCGCGACGCAAAATCCGGTCGAGCAAGAAGGAACTTATCCGCTTCCCGAGGCGCAGCTCGATCGGTTCATGTTTCTGATCGAGTTGGATTACCCGTCTGAGGCGGAGGAAGTTCAGATTGCCCGCACGACCACGGGTGACGCGCTGCCCGAACTGAACCGTCTCCTCAGTGCGGCCGAGATCATTCAACATCAGAATCTCGTGCGCCGCGTCCCCGTCCCCGATCACATCTATCAGTATGCGGCTCGGCTGGTCCGCAAGACGCGCCCGAACGGAGCCACGGCACCAGCGTGGCTCAAGCCCCTCGTCGCATGGGGCGCCGGGCCTCGAGCGGTCCAGTATCTCATTCTTGGCGCCAAAGCGCGGGCCGCACTGATGGGCAGCTATATGGTGCGGCTTGAAGATATCCAACACGTGGCGGCACCGGTGCTGACGCATCGCGTGATCACGACCTTCACCGCGCAATCCGAGGGGCTCGACGCCCGTCAGATTGTGCGCCGGTTGATCGAAGAGACCAGCACGCAGGAGTAAGCGGTTCGGTGTTTCACGATCGCCGTGCCCGCAGTTTTCTCGATGCGGCCGCCCTCTCGCGATTGGCGGCCGTTCCCCTATTTGCCCGCCGCCCCATGCAGGGAACGGTGTCGGGCCGCCATCCGAGTCCCCACCGGGGCTCGAGCGTCGAGTTCGCTGAATATCGAAAATATGTTCCCGGGGACGACCTGCGGCGTTTGGATTGGCGCGCCTACGGGCGTTCCGACCGTTTCTACGTCAAGGAATTCGAGGCCGACACCAACCTCCGCTGCTGTTTGGTGCTCGACACCAGCGGCTCGATGGGTTTCGGGCCCGCGGGCGCGACCAAGCTTGACTACGCGCGCCGCGTGGCCGCGGCGCTCGGTTATCTCGCCCTGCAGCAAGGTGACGCGGTCGGCTTGTCGTGCGTGGCTGGAGGGCTGGTGCGGAACATCCCGCCCAAGCGCAATCCGGCTCATCTGATCGCGCTTTTCGACTTGCTCGAAGAAGCCCAGCCGCGCGGGGAAACCCAACTGGCCGCCGTGCTGCACGAATTGGCCGAGACTATTCGTCAGCGGGCGTTGATCGTGATTATCTCCGACATGTTCGTCGAGCCCGAGTTGCTCGCGAGCTGCTTCCAGCATTTGAGGTTCCGCCGGCACGACGTCGCCGTTTTCCATTTGCTTGAAGCGCAGGAGATCGACTTCACCTTCCGCCGGCCCATGCGATTTCTCGACATGGAAGGCGGCACGTCAATTTTTGCCGACCCCACGGAAATTGCCGATCGCTATCACCGGGCGATGAACACGTATTTGACCGAGCTGCGGCGCGTCGTCCTGGAATCGTCGGTCGATTATCACCGCGTGCTGCTCGAGGAGAATTATGAGAAAGTCCTCACGCGGTTCCTGATCGGCCGCGCCCACGGAAGGGGCGGACCATGAGCTTCTTGCAGCCCTGGCTGTTGTTGGCACTTCCGCTCGCCCTCCTGCCGGTCATCATCCACCTCATCAACCAGCGGCGGTTTCAGACCATTCGCTGGGGGGCGATGATGTTTCTGCTGACGGCGAACCGCATGGCGCGCGGCTTCGCGCGGGTGCGACAGTGGCTGATCATGGCCGCGCGCATGCTGGCGATTGCCGGCTTGGTCTTCGCTGTCAGCCGTCCCTTGGCGAGCGGCTGGCTGGGACTGGCCGCCGGCGGACGGGCCGACACTACGATCATCGTGCTCGATCGATCGCCCAGTATGCAGCAACGCGGCGCCGGCGGCGGAGAATCAAAGTTGGCCACCGGGGTGCGACAACTCTCCCAAACGCTGGCAACTCTCAAGTCGGCGCATTGGGTGGTGATCGACAGCATCACGAAAAAACCGATGCAGGTCGATTCGCCCGAAGCCCTGCTGACTTCACCGTTGACCGAAGCGACCAGTGCCGAGTCCGATCTCCCCGGCCTGCTCGAAGCGGCCTACGAATACATTCAAGCCAACAAATCGGGGCGGACCGACATTTGGATCTGCTCCGATCTTAGACACAACGATTGGAATCCGGAGAGCGGCCGCTGGCAGGCTGTCCGCGAATCGTTGCTCTCGTTGCGGCAAGGAATCCGGATCAATCTGCTGGCTTATCCCGAGCCGGCTGAAGGCAACGTATCGGTTCGCGTCTCGGACGTTCGCCGCGTGCAGAACGGCCCCGGGGCGGACTTGGTGCTCTCGGTGAAGCTAGCGCGAGAGGGAGAGGATCAATCTCGCACCTCGATTCCCGTCCATTTTGAGATCGACGGAGCCCGCTCGGAAGCGATGGTCGAGATGGAGAAATCGCCGTACGAGCTGAAGGACTACCGCATCCCGCTCGAGTCCAAGCAGCCACGCAGTTGGGGCAAGGTGACGATTCCCGCCGACTTGAATTCCGCCGACAACGATTTCTATTTCGTCTTTGAAAAGCCGGTGGCACGGCACGCCGTGATCGTCGTCGAAGACAGTCAGGTCGCCAAGTCGCTGCAACTTGCGGCGGCCATCTCGCCAGAACCGGGCATCCCCTGCTCGGCCGAGGTGGTTACGACGGAACAGATTCCGAACGTCGAATGGGAAAAGGTCGCCCTACTGCTTTGGCAAGGGCCGTTGCCCGACGGTGATGCGGCCCACCACGTGCAGGAATTCGTCAAACGCGGCGGCTACGCGATTTTCCTTCCGCCGAAAGTGCCGGGAGATCGCGAGTTCTTGGGCGCCCGATGGAAGTCGTGGACCGATGCGGCGAGCAAAGATGCGCTGGTCGCGAATTGGCGCGGCGATCAAGATCTGCTGGCCAACACACAAAGCGGGGCGTTGCTTCCCGTCGGACAATTGCAGGTCCACCGCTACTGCCGGCTCACTGGAGATGTGCTGGCCCTGTCGAGTCTGCAGGGGGGCGCTCCCCTCCTGGCCCGCGCCACGCAAGACCACAGTGGTGCTTATTTCTTCGCGACGACGACCGTTCCGTCCGACTCGTCGCTCGCCAGCGACGGCGTTGTGCTCTACATCCTGGTGCAACGAGCGATGGCGGCCGGGGCCTCGGCCTTGGGTACGATTCGCCAACTGACGGCCGGCGAACCCGTTCCGAATAACATACCCGGGTCCTGGCAGCGCTTGGCCGGGGCCGAAGACTCGCTGTCGGGGGCCTATCCCTTTCATCGCGGCGTCTATTCGGCGGGCGATCGACTGCTGGCCGTCAATCGCCCCGCGCAAGAAGACCAGGCGCCGATCCTCGAAGATGCGCGCGTCGCGAGCCTGTTCGACGGTCTGAACTTCATTCGCGTCGATCATCGCGCCGGTCACATCGGGATTCTCATTGAAGAGATTTGGCGGCCCTTCCTCGCCGGGATGATCGTCGCCCTGATCGTCGAGGCCGCACTCTGTTTGCCGCGGTACGGTCCGCAGCAATCCGTCGTAAAAACGGGGAGACAGACATGAACGTCTCCCGCTCGCTCACCTTCCTGTGGACGCCGGTCTCTCTCACGGTTTCGATCATTGCCGTGCTGGCGGCAGCCGTTGTTTGTTTCGTCGCGGTGCGTCGCAGCGGATATCGTCGCTCGCTGGTGCTGTTGGAATCGTTACGATTCGGCATCGTCTGCGCCGCGGTACTGCTCTTCAATCAACCCGAGTGGATCGAAGAATTCCGACCCGAGGGCAAGCCATCGGTCGCCGTGCTCTGGGATGGCTCGCCGAGCATGGAGACGCGCGATGTCGTGCTTCCCGGGCGCGTCGGCACCGCACCGATCGCTCGGCACGAAGCAATCGCCGCGCTGACCACTCCCGGTTCCTGGGACGACTTGCGGGAGCGAATGGATGTCCACGTCGAAGGGTTCGACTCCGAGCGACCCGGACACGGCACGAACCTGTTTGAGCCTTTGAATCAATCCCCAGAGAAATTTCGCAACTTGCGGGCGGTGGTGGTGGCGTCGGACGGAGATTGGAACGTCGGCAAACCGCCCGTGCAGGCCGCCGACTTGTTACGGCAAAAGGGAGTTTCCGTCTATGCAGTTCCCGTCGGCAGTCCCACGCGGCTGCCCGACATCGAGGTTCTCAGTGTCGACGCGCCCACCTTCGGCGTCGTCGGCAAGGCGGTGCGAATCCCCTTCACCATCGAGAGTTCGCTCTCCCGCGAATATGTCACGACGGTGACGTTGCGTACCTCGGGTGGCCAAGACCTCACGAAGGAGGTCCACATCGCTCCGATGGGCCGCACGAATGATTGGATTCTGTGGAAACCGACGGCGATCGGCGATTTTACCGTCACGTTGGATGTGCCCACGCACCCCGAAGAGACCCTGACAGACAACAACAAGCGAGCGGCCCCGATTGCCATTCGCGAAGAAAAGCTGCGCGTGCTGGTGGTCGAGTCGTATCCGCGATGGGAGTACCGGTATTTGCGCAACGCCCTGTCGCGCGATCCGGGCGTCGAAGTGGCCTGCCTGTTGTTTCATCCCGGCCTGAGCAAGGTGGGCGGTGGCAACAAGGATTACATCAAGGCGTTTCCGGCGCGGCTCGACGAACTCTCCAAATTCGACGTAGTCTTTCTCGGGGACGTCGGCGTGGGCGAAGGACAATTGACCGCCGAGCAGTGCCGGCTCCTCAAGGGACTGGTGGAGCGCCAGGCGAGCGGCCTGGTTTTCATGCCGGGCTGGCAGGGGCGCCAATTCTCATTGATGGACACCGAACTTGGCGACCTCTGTCCCGTCGTGCTCGATCCGGCGCAGCCCAATGGTTGGGGCTTGCGGACGGCGAGCCATTTCGAGTTGACAGAACTCGGCCGTCGCAGCCTGCTCACCAAACTTGCCGACACTCAAGACGACAATATGGAAGTCTGGGAAGGGCTTCCCGGTTTTCAGTGGTACGCACCAGTACTGCGTGCCAAGGCGGGCAGCGATGTGCTGTGTGTCCACAAGGATGTGTCCAACGAATTCGGTCGGCTTCCGTTGCTGGCGACCCGGACCTTTGGCGCGGGCAAAGTGTTGTTCATGGGGACCGACGGCGCTTGGCGTTGGCGCAAAGGAGTCGAAGACAAATATCACTACCGCTTCTGGGGCCAAGTGGTGCGATGGATGGCCTATCAGCGGAACATGGCCAAAGGCGAAACGATCCGGCTGTATTACGCGCCCGACCAGCCGCAGATTCGTCAGACGGTCACCTTGGATGCGAACGTGATGGAAAAGGGTGGCGAGCCGCTGCACACCGGCCGCGTGAGCGCGCGGATTACCGCTCCGTCCGGCAAGACCGAGACGGTGCGATTCGCCTCGGTGGGAGAAGAATGGGGCCTGTTCTCCGGCCGCTACACGCCGGAAGAAGCGGGCAAGCATCAGGTTCGCATCTCGTGTGTCGAAACGGGGGCCGCGCTCGAGGCCTCGTTCTTTGTCCAAGGAGACGCCGTGGAGCGAGCGGGCCGGCCAGCTCGGCCAGAAGTTCTCGAAGAGCTGGCTCGGGTCACGCACGGTCGGGTGGTCGCCGCAGACCAGTTGAAGCAAATCGTGCAATCCCTGGCCGAATTGCCGGAAACCCCCCCCTCGGTCCGCCGTGTTCCCGTGTGGAGTCATACGCTGACCGTGGTGCTGCTGGTCGGTCTGTTGGGGGTATTCTGGTCCCTGCGAAAGATTGTCGGCCTCATTTAGCGGTGACGGTGTTTAGTCATTGACGGTTTTGATCGCCAGGTGGCGCATCGGCTCCCTGTGCTTTTCCTGAATTCGTAAGAGATGACATGCTGAACCCCAAACCCGGTTCAGTTAAAGTATTAGCAGCCATACGAGGCACCGCGGCGATTTTTAGGAGAGTCCGATGAGCCTTGTGCGACCGAGCGATCGTCTGCAACTGCCGGAGACGTTGCAGACCCAGCTGTACGATTTCCGCAAACTCGTCTGGACGATCAAAATGATCGAGGCGGTTTGCGGAGCCGTCGCGGGCGTGCTGCTCGCATTTCTGATCCTGTTCGTGCTGGATCGCTTGGGCGAAACGCCGACCTGGGCCCGCTTTTCCCTCTTCGCCGCCACCGTCGCGAGCTGTGCTTGCGTCCCTCTCGCTCTGCATCGCTGGGTGTGGCGCAACCGGCGTCTGGAGCAGCTGGCATGTTTGCTCGCCCGCAAGCATCCCAATGTGGGCGACCAGTTGCTGGGAATCATCGAGCTGGTGCGGAACGACTTTGAGCAGGCGCGCTCGCGTACGTTGTGCGTCGCCGCCGTTCGCCAGGTCGCCGCAGACGCCCAAAGCCGCGACTTTCGCGACTCGGTCCCAAACCCCAGGCATCGGCTGTGGACGGTCCTTGCGGTAGTCCCTCTCGTGGCTTGCCTCGCTCTGTTGGCGATCTATCCGGCTGCCGGCGTCAACGCTTGGGCGCGGCTGCTGGCTCCCTGGCGCGCGACTCCCCGCTACACGTTCGCCGCCGTCCAGCAATTGCCGGATCCGGTCGTCGTCGCGCATGGCGAGCCGATTTCGCTCGCGGTCCATCTCGAGCAAAAGACGGTCACCAAACCGGGTGAAGCCTTCGCCCGCGTCGGCCAACAAGCGTCGATTGCCGCGCCGCTGCGCGAGGGGGCATACGCCTTCGATCTGCCGGCGCAGCTCGCCCCGAGTTCGCTGCAATTGGCGGTGGGCGACTGGCGGCAACGCGTCCGCATCGAACCGATGGCCCGTCCCGAATTGACCGCCGTCACCGCGCAGGTTTCGCTCCCCTCGTACCTCGGCCTTCCCAAAGCTCAAACGAAGGACGTCCGCGGCGGCACGATTTCGCCGGTCAACGGCAGTCACATTCAAGTTCAAGCCACCGCGAGCCGTGAGTTGGCCAGCTCGCAAGTCAACGGCCACTCGCAGGACCCGACGGGAAGCACGTTTGCCAGCTCGGCGATCGAGGTCAAAGGGACGAGCAAGTTGCAGTTGCTCTGGCAGGACCGCCTGGGGCTGACGGGAAAAGAAGCGTTCACTCTGGCGATTGCCGGCCACGAAGACGAACCGCCGTCCCTCGTTTGTGAAGGGCTGCCGCGACAAAAAGTCGTGCTCGACTCCGAAATGCTCAGCTTCAAGATTCACGCGCGCGATGATTTCGGCGTGAAGCGCGTCGGCATCGAATGGCTGGGCATTGAGGATCCGGCGATCACGAAGTCGGCCAAGGGGGAACGCATCCTGGCGGCGGGCGGAAACGACAAAGAGTCGCTGGACGTCGGCGGCACATTCTCGGCCAAATCGTCGAACATCGAGCCGCAGCTGATCCGCGCTCGCGTCTTTGTGGAGGACTACCTTCCCAACCGCAAACGGGTGTACGCACCGGCCTCCTTCTTGTATGTGCTGAACCCCGAGCAACATGCCATTTGGCTGACGGAACAACTCAACAAGTGGCATCGGCAGTCGTTGGAAGTTCGCGACCGCGAGATGCAGCTGTTCGAAACGAACAAGCAACTCCGCGCCCTCTCGCCCAAGGAACTCGATCGACCCGACACGCGCCGCCGCATCGAAACCCAGGCCTCGGCCGAGTGGGCCAACGGCCGGCGCTTGTCGAACCTCGTGCGAACGGGAGAGGACCTCGTTCAACAGGCCACGCGCAATCCCGAATTCGGCGTCGGCCATCTCGAGAAGTGGGCCGAGATGCTGCAAATCCTCAAAGACATTTCGGGCAACCGCATGCCTTCGGTGGCCGACCTGCTCAAACAAGCATCGCAGGCGCCCCAGATGGCGGCGAATCAGTCGAGTAACAAGGCTCCCACGGTCGGAGAAATCCGATCGGTGGCCCCCGGCAAACCCGGCGGCAAAAAGCCCGACGAAAAGAAGCAGCCCGCGGTTCCCAAGGTCGTGGACCAGGAGTCGCAGCAGCAACCGCCCGACAAGAAGACCGACAACAAGCCGCCCAAGGACAGCAAGCCCTCGCAACCGCGGCTGACTTTGGCCGTCACGACCCTGGCCGGCAGCGGCAAATCGCCCCCGGAAAGCAAGGAGGCTCCCGCCGCGGCCAAGATGGACGAGGCCATCAAGAAGCAGGAAGACCTGCTCGCGGAATTCGACAAGGTGGCCGACGAACTCAAAAAGGTTTTGGCCGAACTCGAAGGCAGCACTCTGGTCAAACGCCTCAAGGCCGCGTCGCGATTCCAATACAAAGTGGCCGGCCGCATCGGCGACCAAGTGAACGAACTCTTCGGCCGCCGGCGAACCGATCTTCCCGAAGGCCAACTCAAGGCTTTGGGTCAAATCGGCGAGCAGGAAACAAAAGAGGGAGACAAGGTCTCCCTGATCATGGACGACATGGACGCGTATTTCGATCGGCACCGCTACGTCAAAATCAAGTCGGTGCTCGACGACATGCGCAAGCAGGACGTGGTCGGCAACCTGCGCGAGCTGTCCAACGATCTCAAGAACGAAAAAGGGCTGACCATCGCCCAATGCGAGTACTGGTCCGACACGCTCGATCGCTGGGCCGAGGACCTGGTCGACCCCGCGTGCTGCGGCGCGTGCCCCGGCTGCAAATCGAAAGGGAGTCTGCCCCCCTCGATTGTGCTCGAGGTGCTGCAGATCCTCGAAGGTGAAATGAATTTGCGTGAGGAAACTCGAGTCGGCGAGCAAGCGCGACCGTCGCTCACCGCCGACAATTACAAGCAAGAAGCGATGAAACTGGCCACGACGCAAAACGTTCTGCGAGATCGCATCATCAAGGTCTTGGCCCGCATTCGCGAGTTGCCCGAAGCCGAGTCCGATTTCGCCAAGGAACTGCACCTGCTCGAAACCGTCAAGGGCGTGATGCAAGAGGCCCGAGAGATCTTGGCACAGCCCAACACGGGCAAAGCGGCCATCGGCGCCGAGACCGACATCATCGAGCTGTTGTTGCAGTCCAAGCGGTTCAATCCCAACGGTGGAGGGGGCGGCAGTGGATCGACCCCCGGCGGAGGCGGAGGCGGCACCACGCATGACTCGGCTTTGACGCTGCTGGGCAGTGGGGTGAACGCCAAAGAGGTCCGCGAAGACCGCGGCGTCTCCCAAGCGACCGGGGAACGCGGATCGACTCTGCCCGAGGAGTTCCGCGCCGGGCTGGATGAGTATTTCAACCGGCTCGAACGTGGCACCGCAGAAAAACCGGCGTCGCCGTGAGGCGTCGTCGTGCACGTTGAGACCTCGGCCGTCAACAAACGGTAAACCGTCATGGGCCCGCTCTTCTCGCTGCGCAGTTCACTCGCCCTGATCCTGGTGGCGGCGGCGGTCTGCTTTCGCCCTCAACCGATGGCCGCCGGTGGGGCGGAAAAAGCCGAAGTCCCGGTCGCCAAATTGCTCATTTACAAGATCGATCTGGGCGTCCTCAACGTGCCGTTGGACTACTTAGCTAAGAGACTCGCGCTGCGCCTGGGCGTTCCGATTCGGCTCGATCCTGAAGGGCTGCGCCGCGCCAACGTCGCTGCGTCCACGCGAATCACGGCTTCGTTCAAGGAAGTTCCCGTCCGTGTGGTGCTGGGCGAGATTCTGCGACCCCTTAAGTTACAGGCCCGAGTCGTGAATGGAGTCATCGTGATCGATGACATCAAATCGTCACCGGGAACAGCCCCTCAGGCGGAAGGCGATCTGGCGAAGCTCACCGACGCCGACAAGGCCCGCGGAGAACAAGCTCGAACGGTCGATTGGCCGCGGGGGCTTCGCAGTTTCGATCGAGAGGCAGCCAGCAGCCTGGGCCCGGTCCTGCGCGTCGAAGCCGCTTTTCTAAACCGGATCTGCAATCCGTCGGCAGAACAAATGCAACAGCTCGAACAGGACCGAACGAAACAACTGCAGGCGATCGCCCAAGAACTCCGCGGAGATCAATTCGATTTTGACGAACCCTGGCGCGACCTTCGACCGGTGGCCCGTCAGTTCGTGCAAAGAAACGTGGCGGCCTGGGCTCATGCCCATTTGTCGCCCGTTCAGGCAAACCGCTACGAAACCGAAACCCGCAAGCGGAATGAAAAGGTTCGAGACGTCTGCGCGAGAAACCTCGTGGCGGCCCTTGATCGCGAAGTCTTTCTGTCTGAAAACCAG
The DNA here is from genome assembly GCA_035687365.1 of Planctomycetaceae bacterium. GTDB lineage: Bacteria > Planctomycetota > Planctomycetia > Planctomycetales > Planctomycetaceae > DASPSM01. Next base: position 21,010 of record DASRXU010000126.1, read on the forward strand.
CGCACGAAGCTCACTACGGCATTGACTCGTGATTGGGACCCGGCGTGGACGCCCCTCGTCGTCCACGGTGAGGCCCGCGTTCCGGCTGAGTTCCCGAGGATCCGCGATACTCTGATCGCCTCCGATTTGGATGCCGCGCAGCAGGCTCGCTGGGCCGAGCTGACGAAAGTCGAGCCGGCCAGCTGGGGTCTTCCGGACGACGCCTTCCTGGGCCTGCACGCGGAATTGGACGCCGAGCGGGGCGCAAAGGCTGTGGGCAAGTTGGCCCTGCGGGTGAAAGTTGCTCCCGCCCCTGCTCCGATTCGCGGCCTCGTGGCCGTTCCCGCGGAGGTAGTCGACACGTATATCTTCGACGGATTCCGGAATGAATCCGCCGGCCGTGAGTGGCAGAAGGCTTTTGTGACGCTCAAAGGCGATGAGCTCCGCAGAGACTTGGGACTTTCGGACCGGCAACGGAAAAGACTCGAGCTGGCCGGGCTGGGTGATATCGAGCAATTCTTCCGTCGCGTCGAGGCCGCGAGGCCCCAGCGGCGGATGCTCTCGCAGGCCGAGATTGGCGCGTTGTGGCAACTCAACACCCAACTCCAGCAGGGTCTTTTCGAGAGCGGCTCACTCTTCCAAAAGGCGCTGCTGACCACGCTGTCGCCCGAGCAGGCGGCGCGCTACGAGCACAGCGACCGCGAACGACGCTCGTATCGCAACCAAGCCTACATCGACATGATCGTCGTACAATTGGATGCCATTCTTGGGCTGAGCGACGATCAGCGCACGCGTCTCTCACAATTGCTTTTCGATAAAACGCGCGCCTTGCGCGAATCCAATCAGTTCCGACCGCGGGTTGTTCTGGCGCAAATGAGCCGCCTTCCCGATGACATGCTCACTCCGTTGTTCGATGCCGCCCAGTGGCGTCAATTGCAGCGTAAGTTGTCGCACACACGTCGCGAGCTGCCAGCGCTAGCACGAATGGGAATTGTCTTCGACGGCGAGCAGGCGGGAGCCAAACCGTGAGCGTCCAGACTCGCCGAATCGTGTTTCGTGGATGGCTGCTCACCGTGCTGTGGGCCGCGACCGGGGTCCGCGTGCACGCCCAGCAGGCGGCCCCTGCTCCGGTCGCTCGAACCGATGACGCCGTTGCCAAGGCACTCGCCGCCAAGATCGACATCGACGTCCGCAACGTGCCTCTCGAAGATTTCGTGAAAGACCTGGCAAAACGCCACGGAATTTCGTTTCTGCTCGACCGTAGCGGGCTGCGGCGTGCCAAAGTCTCCCCGTCGACGCCGATCACCGCCTCGTTCAAACAAATCCCGCTCGGCGTGGCCTTGCGCCAAATCCTGCGTCCGCTCAAGCTGCAACATCGCGTGGCCGACGGCACCGTGATCATCGACGACCTGGGGCTGGCTCTGGACGATGCGCGCCCTGGCATCGCTCGATTTGGCGAAGCGCTCGTGCGCCGGCGACCGGCCGTGAGAATGGCTCAGCCCCCCCAAATCGTAAACATGAGATTCAACGGACAAGCGCCGCTGCAACAGTTGCGACTGGTCCTGCAGGTCGAACTCGGCTTTGTGAAGAGTCTCTGCCGGCCGACGGCCGAACAGATGCGGACGATCAAACAGGAGGCCTTGAAGCAGATCGCAGACCTGGCGAAGGACATGCAGCGAGCCAACAATCTCCAAATCATGAACCGGGCACGGCAGACGATTCAGGAAAAACTGTCCGAGTTGGTGCACGCGCAGCTCTCGCCGGCCCAATCCGCTCGCTATGACAGCGAGATCCAAAAACGCAGCGACAACCTCCGACAGGCGTGCGCTCGAAATCTGGTGGTGGCATTCGACGAGCACCTTTCTCTCACCGAATGGCAGCGACAGAAGCTCTCCGCGGAATTGGCGCACAACTGGGACGATTCCTGGACGATCGCCGTCGCCCTCGGTGCGGGACAGATGGTCGACATGCTCCCCAATGTTCCCGACGAGCTGGTGGTCCCGTATCTCGACGCGACTCAACGCACCCTGTGGAACAACCTGCCAAAAAGGACCACCGTGTTTTGGGGCGTGGATATGTCCGCGTTCCTGGGAATTGGTCCGCCTCTCTTGGGTGACCAGGAGTAAGCATCGCCAATGCACCCACTGAGCCGTCACGTTTGGCGCCTGGCACTGGCAGCCGCGTTGTTGAGCCCCGCGGGCGCGATTTACCTGCCTGACGACGGAGACGATGACGATCTGGTGGAAATCCGGGACCGGGCCGCGAACCAAGGCCAAATCCGGTTCGGCGCAGCCGGTCAAATCATGATTACCGAGCGCAACATCGACGGTTGGATCTACGGCAGTGAATCTCGCGATCGTGGATGGCTCGAAGCGTCTCTGAAACAGAAAATTGAAGAAATGGGCCGGGTCTGCGAGCTTTCCGATGCGCAGAAGCAGAAGCTGACCCTGGCGGGCAAAGGCGACATCCAGCGATTCACGGCGCGCGTCGACGACTTAAAGGCCACCTGCAAGCCCGGTGGCATGCGGCCGGAGAAGTACACAGAGATCTTTCAAAAGACACGCCCTTTGCACGCGGCGGTGCAGCAGGGTTTGTTCGGCAGCGATTCGCTCTTTCACAAGACGCAGCTCACGGCGCTGCGGCCCGAGCAGTCGGCCCGCTGCGAGCGACTCGACCGCGAGCGGCGAGCTTTTCGCTATCGAGCACGAGTTGAAATGTGCATCGCCCAGCTCGACACCGTGTTGGGGCTGCGCGACGAGCAACGACGGCGACTGTTGCAACTTGTGATCACGAAGACTCGTCCTCCCAAGGCGTTCGGCCAATACGATCGCTTTATCGTGCTGGCGCAAATGAGTCGGCTCCCCGAGGACGTTTTCAAATCCGAACTCGATCCCGCCCAGTGGGCCGAGCTGCGCCGGCGACTGATCACCGCCCGAAGAACGCTGCCAATGCTGAAGCAAAACGGTTTGATCCTCGACGACGCAGACGAGCACAACAAAGACGACGAGGCGGCCATCGAAACGCTCAGACGTCGCCGGGCGGAAAAGAATTGACGGCAATCCTCGGCAGTCTGAATAAGCCCGGTGATGAAAAATACAGCGATCGTTGGGCCGACAACGGCAGGAGATTGTCAGATGAGTTTGAAGAGTTTTTGTCCAGCGGCTGCGAAACTCGCCCAACTGGGCTGTCCGCGAATGTTTGGGGCGTTCTTCGCTGCCGTGATTCTCCTTGCCGGTACGAGCGACCGCCTGGCCGCGCAGCCGCCGGGCGGGCGCGTGGGCGAGGTCGTTCCGAGAGACGTCCGCGAGATGTACGACCGCGGCCTCTCGTACCTCGCCACCACTCAACGGGAAGATGGCGGATGGCCCAACTCGATGCAGGAAGGACCGGGCACCGTCGGCATGGGGCTGATGGTGTTCCTCGCCTCGGGCGAAGATCCGAATTTCGGACTGTATAGCGTCCACGTGCGGCGAGCCCTGCGCAACATTATTGCCGGCCAGGATGCCGAGACCGGTTACCTGGGACAAAGTATGTACCACCACGGCTTCGGCATGTTGGCCCTGGCCGAGGCCTATGGGACCGTCGACGATCGCACTCTGTGGCCTTCGGGCAAAAACGTGCGCTCGATCGGTGCGTCGTTGGAGCTGGCGGTACGCTGCGCAATCACGTCGCAGAAAAACAATTCTCAAGGCGCCTGGCGCTACTCGCCCGATTCGACCGACGCCGACACTTCGGTCAGCGGAGCCGTGCTGGTGGGCCTGCTCGCCGCCCGCAACGCCGGCATCGAAATCCCCGACCAGGCGATCGACAAAGCCATCTCGTTCTATCGTCAAATGACCTCTCCCTCGGGGCAAGTGGCCTACGCGGGCTTGGGCGGCTTCGACGAATCGATGGCCCGCGTTTCGATCGCGACTCTCGTGTATTCCGTCGCGCGCCGTAAAGATCTGTCAGAATACAAGTCGACGCTCGGCTTCTTGAAAGATCGGATCGACGGCGGCCCCGACCAGGGGCGTGGATACGAAGACTACACGCGCTACTACCAGGCCCAAGCGCTCTTTCAAGGCGACGTCGAGGCGTGGGAGAGGTGGAACAAACTGCTCGTGCGCAAGTTGAAACAGGCCCAACAGCGGGATGGCAGCATCGAAGGCCAATTCGGACAGACGACTTCCACGTCGTTTTCTCTGTTGGCACTGGCTGTCAATTTTCGCTTTCTGCCAATTTACGAACGTTAAATGACCATGCGCGATTCCGAAGCGACGACAGACCCCCTCACCCCCTCTCCCGCAAGGGGAGAGGGGAGAAGATTGGCACGCAGCGTGTTCTCGCGCGCCAACCGATCCCGGTTGTGGATCGTGCTCTGGCTGACTGCTGCCGTGAATGCGCGGGGCGCCGCAGCCACCAACGCGGCTCCGCCCAGCGCCGCGTCCCCCAGCGCCGTGCTCTATCTGAACAGCGGCTTTGTCCGGGGAGAATTGCGCGATTCCGACAAGCCCGAAGTGCTGTGCTGGCAGGGCACCGACTTCGTCACGCCGTTCTTGTTCGACACGCGTCAAATCGACGCCGTCTACTTCCCGGACCCGATCAAACCCGAACGGCCCGTCGGTCAGTATTGTTTCGAGCTTTCCGGGGGCGACGTCGTCTTTGGCTCGCTCGTGAGCTTGACCGATCAAGAGGCCGAGTTGGACGTTCCGCTCTTGGGCCGTTTGCGCGTGCCGCGAAATCAGCTCCAGCGGATGACGCGCAAGCTGGACGACGGCGGCATGGTATACCGCGGACCCAACGGGTTCGCCGACTGGAAGCTGTCGCCCTCGGGCGCGTGGAAGAACGATCAGGGGCAGCTTTGGACCGATCAAAACGACGCGTCGGCTCAAAGCACGCTTTCGCTGCCGCCGCGCTCCGCGATCGAAATCGTTCTCTCGTGGAGTGCCAAGCCAAACTTCGCCATGGCCCTGGGCATGGGCTATCGCATCGAAGCCTGGCAGCGTGAATTGGTCCTCGTCGGCGAGTCGGAGCATCAAGCCGACCTGGCCTCGTTGCAGCCGCTCGATTACGAGGCCGGGCGGATTCATCTCTTCCTCTTCCTCGACCAGCAGACCGGGGAGTGCATCGTCTATTCCTCGAAAGGGGCGCCGCTGGCGAATATGAAGCTGACGGACTCGCGCAAGGCCCAAACCAGTTTTCGGCTGTCGAACAATCGCGGCGATATCCATTTGGAGCGGCTGCGAATCGACCATTGGAACCGGGGTCGCCCCCTGGCCGGAGAGACGCTCGACAAGCCGCGGATTTGCCTCGCCGACGGCTCGATCAAGTACGGCGAGATCGATCGTTTCGAGTCCGGTTCCAAAACCTTCCAGGTTCGCGGCACGAAGGATTCGCCGATTCCGGCCGATCGCGTGGTCGACATCTTCCTGGGCAAAACCGATCAGGCCCCCCGGGCATTCACTGTCGACTACCAGGATTCGTCGCGCTTCAGCGGCCAGCTCCTGAAAATCGAAAATGGGAAGATCTGGCTGGCGTCGCCGACCGTGCGCGACCCGCTGCGCCTGCCCTTGGCCGGTTTGCGTTCGCTGATCGTGCACCAACCGGGCCCAGCCGGAAAGAAAGTCGAAGGCGTCGGCACCTTGGAGATCGAAGGGGCCCGCCTCGCGGGAACTCTGTCCGAAGGCCACGAGACGGCTGGCAGCAGTTGTCTGTGCTGGCAACCCCGGGGCAGCGCCACTGCGAGCGCCCTCAAACCGAGCGTCAGCGGCCGCATTGTCTTTCGCGAGATGGCGGCGCACGGCACGCCCGAGAAACGCAAGAACCGACGAAACAGGGCCGAGCAAAACGGTGCCCCCGTCGAGGCTTCGAACGCCGAAGAATCGCAGGGCCACCAGGCGCTGACGAAAGCCCTGTTCCTGCGCACGGGGGATATGGTTCCCTGCGAGATCACGCGGATCGACGAAAAGGGAGTCACCTACAAAACGCCGCTGGCCGACCTCGGCACCATCGCGAACGACAAAATCAAAGCCGTCGTGCTCACGCTGGATGGACGAGGCCCCGTCGAGCTGACCAAGGAAAAGCGAGATCGCCTGCTGACTTTGCCCCGCATGCAAAGGGACAATCCGCCCACGCACCTCATTCGCTCTTGCGACGGCGATTATCTGCGCGGCCGCGTCGTCGAGATGGATGACCGCAAGCTCATGGTGGAAGTTCGGCTCCAGACCAAGGAAGTGCCGCGCGATCGAATCTCGCGGATCATCTGGCTGCATCCGGACGAGCTTCCGGGAGCGGCCGCCGCCAAGAAAAAGACGGATGCTGCGCCCCAGTCGCGCGTGCAAGCCGTGCACGACAACGGAACTCGTCTCACCTTCCACCCCCAGCAATTCAAAGACTCGATCTTGTCCGGCACCAGCGACGCGCTCGGGCCGTGCCGCATCTCGCTCGAATCCATCGACCAGCTCCTGATCGGCAACGCGATCGAGGAAGCCGTCGTAAAAACCGCGTACCAGCAATGGAAACTGCGCTACGCACTGGAACCGAAATTCGTGACGGCCGACGCCAACGCGCCCAAATCATCCGGCTCGGCCGGTTTGGAATCGTCCCTGGTCGGCAAGGCGGCCCCCGACTTCGAGCTGGACATGCTCAACGGCGATCACTTTCGCCTGTCGGATCACAAGGGCAAAACGGTCGTGCTCGACTTCTGGGCCACGTGGTGCGGCCCCTGTCTGCAAACGATTCCTCACGTGGCACAGCTCCACCGGGATTCCGCGGCCACGGGCGTAAAAGTCGTGGCCGTCAACCTCGAGGAAACCCCGGAACAGATTCAGGCCCTGCTCAAGCGGCTCAAGTTGGAAATCCCCGTCGCCCTCGACCGCGACGGTGCGATCGCCGCGCGCTACGGCGTGAGCGCCATCCCCCAAACGCTCATCATCGATCGCGAAGGCAAAGTCGTCCGCCACTTCGTCGGCGGCAGCACACACTTCGCCAAAGACCTCAACGACGCGCTCCACGGAGCCACCACGGCGCCTCCCGCCAAGAGCCCGTCTCCCTCCGGCGATGCCCACGCGACGCCCGCCAAGTAAGCGCAACTTATTGAGTTGTCCGGAAACTAGGCTGTGTGGCGGCGGTCGCTGGGATCTCCTCGTCTGCGGGGCGACTATTTCGCCACTTGGCTGCGTACAAATTCGAAAACCTGATGTCCCTTTGGGATCTTGCCTTTCGTGAAGTACGCGCCAATTCCTAGCGAATGGTCCAGGCCGTCGAAGTAGTGGAACTGCATTTTGGATTTTCCAGCGGCGCGAGCCTTCTGCTCCAGTTGCCGCACTCCATCAATCGGAGCGAAGGCATCGAGCGTGCCGTGAAAACATCCGACGGGTTTATCCAATTGTGCAAGAAACGTCCAGATCGCCGCGTGCGCGAAATGATCTTTGAACCAGTGTTTCGGCGTGCTCACTCCGGCAGCAGTTTCGGCCCAACGATCGAGGATTGCGAAATTCTCGGAATCAACTGCGTCCAAAAGCGGTTTTGTCAGTTGTCGCATATCGGCTACCGTCACAAATCCATCGCCGTCGCGATCGAACACCGAGAAGTCGGCGTTTTTGAACACCAGCGCGCGGTACTTGTAGGGATCGGCCTGGAATTCGGCCTTTGAGATCTTGCCGTCCTTGTTGGTGTCAAAGTAACGGCAGTATTCCATCAAGCCTCCTGTCGTCACAATATGCCGAAACATGTCCTGCATCGTGCTGGACATCACGCCGTACAAGATTAGCCCCGCGATCTCCTGAGGTGCGCGAGCGGCCGCTTCGGCGGCAAGCAATGTCCCCTCGCTCGCGCCCATCAAAAAGATCCGAGACCCATCGACGTCTGGCCGCCCGCGGACGATGCGGACGGCGCTCAGCGCATCGCGGACCTTGTTGTCCAGCGTGCTCGTATCATAAATCTTCCGGTCGATCCGCTCGAACCGTGGCGGTTTTTCGCCAAGACGGACGCCGCGTCCCTCATAGCTGAAGAACCCGACGTTCATTTGCGGAAGCTTCTCGCGATACAAATCAAAGTAATTGAAGGTCCCTCCGCCGGCTTTCGAGCGCTTTACATCGACGGTCATGGCCTCAGCCGTCTGCACGTAAATCACCACCGGGTGCGCTCCCTCTGTTTTTGGGAGCGTGAGTTTTCCAAACATCTCGTAACCGTCGTAAGACTTGAACGGAATATCGATCGTCGTCGATTTCGTGCGATCGGCGGCGGGCTGGTCATTGCATCGCACCGCTGCAGGAAAGAATGCGATGAGCACGCCGATTGTTGCAGAAAGACGGCAGACGCCGTGCCGGACATAAATTTGGCGGGTCGAAACGAAACGCATGGCGCAAGACTCCAGGTGGAGGTACTACATTTTTGCTTCGGGTGGTCTTCCGCGGCGGCCCCGAGATCGGGGGGGCCCGGGATGGCCGGCCTGTTTATCGACGGCATTTGGGTTGAGCGAGCGCTCCCCCGCCGTGCGCTCAATCAAGGAGTGCAGCGACTGCTCGCCGGGTGCTGGGAGTTTGCCGAACGTGGGTTGCTCATCGAGCAGGCGTTTCACCTTTTGCGGCGTCGCTTCGCCGGCGGCGACCAGGTCGTGCAACTGGTGATACAGGTGTTCGCGCAACTGCCCCGCATGCTGGACGCACGACAGAAACAGACTGTTCGACCAATACGCCTGAATGACGCCGCTCAAGTCGCTGCGACACACGGCGAACAGCACCTGTTCGCCATCCACGACCAGGATCAGAAACTCGCAACTCCAGCGTGCCAGAATCTGTTCGGCCTTTGTTGCCACGACTACCGATGTCGCCACGAGTGGCGTCGGGGCATACGCCTGCACGTAGACTTTGACCTTCCGGCGTATGGCCCGGCGGACGCTTTCGTCGAGGCTGCTCAGGATCCGGGGAAACGAATCGATTACGACAATCGTCCGGGCAGCCGCGAGCATTGATCGCGCCCGCTCCAGGACAGCATCGACGTTTTCCAGCGAATACAGCTGTTCACCTTCGGGTGCGCGGTGGATCGCCGACAGTTCCTTGACCGACACGTCGGCCAGCTCGGCAAATTTCCGTCGCAATCGACCGATGAATTCAAGCGGCGGAATGGCGTTGATCATCCGTTTCTCTCCCGCCTGCACGGCAACCGCACCTTTGGCTGCCAGCGAATTCACCGCCTTGTAAACATTTGCGGTCGGCTTTTGGATTGCCTTGGCAAGTTGATAGGCCGTGGTCGGGCCGTTTGCCGCAAGGGCGATGTAGGCCAGCGACTCGAGTTCGTTGAGCCCCAAACCGACAAGGTGTGCGACCAGCTTATTGTCGCTTGATGGCATAGTAGCATAAGCTACTACTAATCTACGCGTTCTTCAAGCCCTGGTCACTTGAGGCCGATCGCTTGGTTTCACGTTTCAGCCGCGACGGGCGTGGGTGACGAGGAATGGACCTCAAGAACGCGTTCGCTCACTCCGTGCGTTCGGGGGCCTGTACCGCTCCTGCCGTTGACGCTGATACCGCTCGACGAACTCGTGGCGTCTTTAGGCGCCGACCTGCGCATAGGCTTCGAATCGGCGAGAGGGATCCGCTGGCCGTTGCGCCGGTGTGCGCGCGATTTTCTCATCTTGTTTCTACGCGCGTAGAAACGGGGTCTGGCGTGGATTCTGGAATTTGGAAAATAGAGATAGGGGACATTGTTTGCATCCGAAATCCAATCTGTGAGCCCGACATGTCTGGTGAAAATGGTCGACAGAAGTTTTGGAAGTTGCGAGACCAAACGCCTGCGAGCGAGGCGGAGTACCGCCGGGAACAGCAACGTCTGGCGGAGGAGCTGTTCGAGCGGCTCGAGGCGGCTGAGGGTCTGGAGGCGGCCAACTCCAACGGGGAGCGCGCCGAGGCACCTGCGAACGGTCATGCCAATGGACACAAGCACGAACACGCTCAGCAGCCGGGTGGCGGGGGCGCCCCGCGCAGCGGAAGCCCCCGGGTCTTGCACCCTCCAACTTCTCAGGACACCGGACGGCCGCGCGACGCGGGAAAAACCGCGCACAACCGATCGAGCGCAATCTCTCCGGGGCTTCCGCAAAGCGGGGCGCCCCGGCCACCCGAGCCGCTTCTTGCAAAAAAGCAGTTCCGGGTGTTCACCACGGCCCAGCTCAACTCCGAACAATTCGAGACGCGTGATCTAATCCCTGGCATTCTGGCGGCCGGTCAGCCGGGCGGGATCTTCGGCGCGTTCAAGACACTCAAGACATCCCTCGCGGCCGACTTGATGGTTTCCTTGGCCAGCGGCACTCCATTCCTCGGCCGTTTTCCGGTCCCCAAGCCGGGGCGGGTGCTGTTTCTCTCGGGAGAATCGGGACTGCCCGCTTTGCGGTCGATCGCAAAGCGGATCTGTGCCCAGCGCGGATTGTCGCTCGACTCGCTCGACAATTTTCGCCTCTCACCCGACTTGCCGCGCTTCGATCGGCCTGGCGACGTCGACGCGCTGAAAAAACTCGTCGAGGTCGAAAAGCCGGTCTGCGTGGTGATCGATCCGGCTTACCTGGCGCTGGGCGGCGGCAACGCGCGCAACCTGTTTGCGATGGGCCAACTCTTGCGGCCACTGGCCGAACTGTGCGAGTCGACCGGCTGTGCCGTGCTCCTCGTGCATCATTGCAAGCGTTCCAGCAGAGTCGGCGAGCCGGCCACGCTCGATGACATCGCGGGGAGCGGATTCGCCGAGTTTTCGGCCCAATGGCTCTTGCTCGCGCGGCGACGTCCCTTCGATGCGGGCACGGGCCAGCACGAGCTGTGGCTCACCGCCGGCAGTCGCGCGGGGCATCACGGATTGTGGGAAGTCGACGTCGACGAAGGGACCGCGGACCAACCGGAAGGTCGCATCTGGAAAACGGCCACTCGTCCCGTGGCCTCAGCCGAAGCCCGAGTGGACGAGCGCTTTGCCGCCGCCAGCGAAGACCGGCGCCTGCGCCGCCGCGCGGAAGCGTTCAGCCAACAGCGGCAGCGGGTGTGGGAAGTCTTGGCCGCCTATCCCGCTGGCTGCAACGCCACCACGATTCGCGAGGCGGTGGGGATCAACGGCGAACGGATGAAGCGGATCCTTCAGGTGCTCGTCGACGAAGGGGCGGTGAGCAAAACCGAAGAACAGATCGATCGCCGCCGGATGAAGGTGACCTACCAGCGGATCCCGCCAGTGATGGATCTCTCGGCGGCCGCCGTCGAAGCCCGCCGAGCCGGCCCGCCTGACCAGAAAGTGTACAACCTCAGGTCCGGACACTTTGTGGAACGGGAAAAGATCCGAGCCACGGTCCTGATGTGCGGTGCGCAGCAAGAAGCTGAAGCGTCGAAGACACAGGGACTTCCGCCAGGCGGGGCGCCCCTGCCACTCAGTGTTGGAAAAGATCTGGGGCTCGGCAACGATCTGGGGTCTGGCAAAGATCTGGGGGCGAATCGAAGCGATTCGACCCCAGCCACCCGGCCGTCGGCCCCTGCTTTCCCGTCAAAGTCCGGTCCGGACACAGGTCCGGACACTCTTTGTAATGGCAACCGCAGCGAATCCAACCCCAGCCTGCTGGCTCCACCAGCGCAAGCACCGCGGCAAGCAGCGCCCCAGCCGAACCCAGCGCGAACCGCACCAGGTGCAGGGGCCACGCCCCTGCTGATGGGGGTGCACTACCTTCGGGACGGACGAATCGAACGCGTTCCGCCTCCGAAGTTTCGCTGAGCGCGGCACAGCCACAAACCAAAAGAGGCTGTCCGGTAGTTCGATCGGGTGCCACGGCTGAGACGTTTCGGCTCAGCCGTGCGTTTTCGCCGCAGATGTCAAGCTCTCGTCGAAGACGATGTCGCGATTCGCAAGCCCGCTAGCACGTCGCTCGTTGAAGGCACGGCTGAGCGAGCTCGAGGTTGTCCGGGAATTCGGGGCTTGTGATTTAGGTTTGTGTGCCACTGCTGAGTGGTCGCCGCTCAGCAGTGTCTTCAATGCTTGTAGCGGATCGGAATGTTTGGCGAACTCGGGATTGTCTCGACGTTAATACCTTCCGCACTGCTGAGCCGAAACGTCTCAGCAGTGGCACACGATCTGAATTCCCGGACGCCCTCGAGCGAGCTCAGCCGTGGCACCCCGATTCAGGTCCCGAATTCCCGGACGGTCTCAAAATCCAAAAGACTGAGCACCTTAGCCTTCTGTGCGGAGGTCCGACTTCAGTGCTTCGGTCTTCTCAGACAGCGTGGCGATCTGGCGTTCGAAGGCTGCGCGGGCGATGCGGATGCGGTCGAGGATCTTTTCCGCGCTGGATTGGATGGTCGTCGTCCAGCGTTCCACTTCCTCGAGCGAACGCGAGTGCTTTTCGACCATCAAGATGGCCTGCTCGATTTCGGTGAAGTCGACCTTCACCGATTGCTCCTCCGCCCGCTGTCGGACGCAAAGGGCGCGGGCCAAGAGTAGGGCCGCTCGGAAGTACGAGTCGGTGAGCGGGTCTTCGGCATCCCAGGCGACGAAGATGTCGTTGCCCAAGCGCTGCAAGGGGTCCATGCCTTCCGGAGCCGTGCGCTTGGAGTAGACGAAGACGCCAATCAAGGCGCCGCGGTTTTTGCGGGCCAGCTCGATGTATTCGCGGGCCTCGGCGAGCTGATACTGCTGGACTTCTTTGGTTTCGATCACGATTCGCTGTCCGGGAGCCGCGCTGTCGGGGCCCAGCTCGATGAGCGAATCGCCCTTCTTGCAGTTTTTGATGAGACCGGTCGTCGCGCCGACGGAGGTCGCGATGTCTCCCTTGCCCTGGGCCTCGTGTTGCACGAACGCGAAAGCCGCCTGATCGAACTCGTCGCCGTGCCGCGTAGAGCGTTGGACTTCTTGCCGACGGGTCGTCATCGCCGCGAGCGCTTCGCGAATCTCGGATTGAAAACGCTGGCTGTCCTGGCGGTGTTCGTTGATCAGCGTCTGCAGTTCGTTCTTCATGCGAGCGAGTGCCGAGCCGTCGTTGTCGAGCGAGAATTGCCGCGCGATTTTCTGATGCGCGTCGTCGACGCGGTGGACCAGTTTGCTGAGGGCCGAGTCTTCCTGGTCGAGCGTGAACTCGCGGACGACTCGATCGATCTTGACGTGCAGCTCGCCCGAGAGCGACGTCTGCTGGTGGCCCAGTTCCGTGATGAACCGCGAGAGAGCGCCTTCTTTATTGTCGAGCGAGAACTGATTCAGCACCTGCTCGCGCTGCGCCTTGAGCTGTTGCTCGACCGCGTCGCGAATGGCCGCCAGCACGCCTCGCGACTGGTCGGGGCTGAGCACGCGCATCAGCGGGCTCTCGGACCCGACGTGGGCCGAGAGCGTCTTGGTGAGTTGTGAATCTTGATCTCCGATTTGACGGCGCAACATCGATTCCAGCTCGCCGTCGCGGCCGATCAGGCGATCGATGCGTTCTTGCAGCCGGCCGTCTTTCGGATCGAAGTAGTGCTTGAGCGAGTCGGCCACGCAATCGTGTACGGTCTGTGCGTGGCTGCCCAGCCGACTGTTGAGTTCCGTCAGCAGCCGCTCGCTTTCCTGGCGGACCAGGTCGGCGTCGATCTGACCGCGGGCTTGCCGCAGCGCCAAGACGCCGATCCGCAGCGCGTTGAGGGCATAGCGTTCGCGCGGCTCGCCCTCGCGGAACGTCACCAGCTCGCGAACCGTGTCGGGGTCTTCGACCGTCAGTTCCAGCGGTATCCCGAAGGGAAGGCGGCCTTCCCGATCGGCGACTCTGGGATAGACCTTGCGCGCATTGGCGGCCTCCGACATTGGCAATCTCCTTAATCGCCTGCCATTCCGTTCCATCAGGCTGACTCTCAGCGTAACTCAGAAGGGAACTAATAGGCAACGGATGCACACCAAGGGGGAACCCCGCTCCTGCATCATGCCCGGCCGACGTGGCGTTGCGACCCGCCGAGGGTGAACGTATCCTTAATACATTGACATCGGTTGATGTTCCCGCCTCGTAGCCTCCCGACTTTTCCCACCCGAACTCCTTGGTCTGGCAGCATATGAATCTGCCGGTCACCCGCTCTCCGCTTGCGATTTGCCGCTTGGTGGTCGCGACTGCGGCCTTGTACTGGCCTGTTGCCGCGGTTCGCGCGGCCGGGCCCGAGTTCTCACCCCAGCAGGTCGATTTCTTCGAGGTAAAAGTCCGCCCGGTGCTCGCCGGCACCTGCCAAAAGTGTCACGGCGGGGCCAATCATAAGGGCGGCTTGCGGCTCGATTCGCGTGAGTCGGTTCTCAAAGGGGGCGACTCGGGGGCCGCCGTCGTGCCGGGCAATCCCAACGCCAGCCCGATGATCGACGCCGTCAACTATCGCGGGCTCGAAATGCCGCCAACCGGCA
>DASRXU010000127.1:0-19473 GCA_035687365.1 Planctomycetaceae bacterium
GTCTGAGACGATTTTGCGGATGGTACAACGCGGGCGTAGTGAAAGACCGTCGTTCGGTCGGTGGGAAGTGAGTCGGCGAACCAGAAGACGGATCGCGTTCTCCCAGCTTGCAGGAACATCACCGCAGTGGAGGAGAAGCAAAGAAAAACAGCCGGGAGAATTCCCGCGGTGGGGCAGGAACCACAAGAATTCAGCGTCCGGCTGTCTGCTCTATTTTACCCGGCGATTGGCGGGCTTGCAAACTGCGGGCACGACTTGAGTAGAATGCCCGGGCCAACAACGGGCGATTTCGTTCGGCAGTTCTGGGCAGCAGCGGTGAGTGCCGGCTGTCGGGAGTAACCATCAGCGAGTTGGGTTTTCACGCGAGAGTGGCGGAATTGGCAGACGCGCCAGACTTAGGATCTGGTGCCGAAAGGCGTGGGGGTTCGAGTCCCCCCTCTCGCATTCGATTTCACCCGGCTGCCGCATCGCCAACCAAGAACTCCCAGCACCGCCCATGGCCTGCAGAGTCTTTGGCCTCGCCAGTTTGACAACGCACCGACAGGGCGTTTTGCAAGTCCCTATTGCGTTTTTTGGGGCGGTAAACTACAAGACCGAAGCCCCGAGGTAGTTCTTTGGCCGCAGGCATGGATGTCAGCGACCGAGACCCATCCGAAGCGTTACTCGTCGGCAGATTTTAGCCGACGCGGCAGGCGGATAACCGCCGCTCACGCGTGAGGAGCCTCAAGGCATTGTGCCGGCAGGGAGGCCGATCAAAAGGAGGCTTCACGTGCAGAATCGCATGCGTTGCGAGTTCACGCGAAGCGCCCGAATCGAGTTCGCACGACCCATGTGAACGAGGTTCGACAAGGATGTAGTTCGTCGGAAAGGAGGCCTCGATCGTGTTAGTTCTGACCCGCAGAGAAAACGAAAAAATCTTGTTGCCTGATGTGGGCGTGACCGTCGAATTGATGGCGGTCACCGGAAATCGCGCCCGCCTCGGGATTACTGCGCCGGATAATATTCGCATTCTTCGCGAAGAGGTCGCAGCCAATCAGGATGCAATCAAACAGGCGATGACTCGCGGACCAGTTTCGCGCGAGTTTGCCCACGCGATTCGCAATCGACTGAACGCCGCGATCCTGGCAGCTGAGACCGTCCGCCTGCAAATCGAGGCCGGACAACTGACCGCAACGTCGGCGTCTCTGGATCGAATCGTGGCCGAACTGAGGACGATGGCCACCATGGTTGAGGGCGATCGGCGCGCGACGCCGATCCCGATTCCCCCCGAGCGTCCTGCCGCGCTGCGACGGCCTTGGAAGGCGTTGCTTGTTGAAGACGATGCCAACGAAAGCCTGCTCCTGGCTGGCATTTTGAGAATGACCGGCTACGAAGTCGACGTCGCGGGAGACGGGGCTGACGCACTCGATTACCTGCATTCCCACGAGCGGCCCGATGTCGTACTGCTCGACATGAAGCTGCCCAAAGTCGACGGGCCCACGACGCTGGGCCGCATCCGCCGAGATCCGACTCTCGATGGGATGAAGGTCTATGCGGTCAGCGCTACGCCGCCGAAACGGTTCGGAGTAAAGACGGGTCCCGGCGGCATCGACCGTTGGTTCTGCAAGCCTCTCGATCCGCGTGAGCTGGTCCGCCAACTCGACAGCGAGTTGAGTGCCATCGATCGCTGACCTGATGAGGCGTTGCTCGCATAACCAAAGCATGGGCCAAAGAATTGGGCGCCCGCACCCACGGCGGGCCATCCCAAGGCGCGCGGGCCGCGCGGACACGGAAACCCGCGCCAGGCTATGATCACCCGCACATGACGCCGACCCGGCGGCCTCGCAAGGCGTAGGTTCGCTCCCACGCGGGTCGGCAGTTGGTTCCAGTTGGAAAGAATCCATCGTGCAGCCACATCCTCAGCCGGCGCCGCGTTCTAATCGCGATTCGGTTACTTCGCGATTGGCGTTCGACTTCGATCAACCTAACTCCGACCTCTTGCCGTCAGCCGCCGACCCCTACCTTCAGCCTTTCGAGCCGGCCATAGCCGAGGTGCTCATCCCCAGACATTGGAACACACGCGGCGAAGACATTGGCGAGAGCTTCCGGCGGGCCATCGAGGTCTGTGAAGCCGCCTTCGACGATATCGTCGATAAGAGCGCCGACGGCGTAGTGGTCGTGAACCTTTCCGGGACAATCTGTTTCGCCAACTCGGCCGCGCAATCGATGCTGGGCCGCTCACTGGATGAACTGTGGGGCGAGCCCTTTGGAATACCGGTCAAGCCCGGCGAGACCGTCGAAATCAATTTGCCGTCACCCGATCCGGGTCCTCACGTCGCCGAAATTCGCGTGGTCTCGACGCGCTGGCAGGGAGAGCCTGCATTGCTGGCCACTCTGCGCGACGTCACGAAACGCAAGCAGGCCCTGCACCGCCGCGACGAGTTCCTGGCCATTCTCTCGCACGAGTTACGCAATCCGCTGGCGGCCATCTCGAATGCAGCCAGCGTGCTGGGCCGCGACGATTTGGACAAAGAGACGTTCGCGAACGCACGCACCGTGATCGAACGGCAGTGCAGCCAGATGACACGGCTGCTGGCCGACCTGCTCGATGTCTCGCGAGCGACGCGGGGGAAGATCGAACTCCGCAAAGAGTGTATTGACCTCGTGGACGTCATCATCGAGGCGGGCGATGCTGTCCGGCGCGACGTCGATGAAGCGGGACAGACGCTGTCGGTCGTTTCGTCTGAAGACTCGATCGCCGTCGATGGCGACGCCGTGCGGTTGCAGCAGGTGCTCGTGAATTTGCTTTCAAACGCGTCCAAATTCTCCGAGGCGGGCACGACAATCCGGCTATCGGCGGAGGTCGAAGCCGACGAAGCCGTGATCCGCGTGCGCGATCAGGGAATCGGTCTGTCCCCCGAAATGCTGGATGCCGTCTTCCAGCCCTTCATGCAGTTGGACTCATCGCAGGATCGATCCGAGGGCCTCGGTCTGGGACTGGCGATCGTCGATGGGCTCGTGCGACTGCACGGCGGCAGCGTGGAAGCCTCCAGTGAAGGTCGGGGAACAGGCAGCGAGTTCTGTGTCCGCCTTCCCCTGTCCAAGTCGCGCCCCGAAACGACACCCGCATCGGCGATCGTCGACGAGAGCGAGCCGCTGCACGTGGTGATCGTCGAGGACAACGTCGACGTCCGCTCGATGCTCAAAACCTTGCTGGAATACGTCGGACATCGGGTCGAGACAGCGGTCGACGGTCTGAGCGGCGTCGAGCTGATCGAAACGACGCGTCCCGACGTCGCGCTGGTCGATATCGGCCTGCCGAAAATGAACGGATATCAGCTCGCCAGCCGAATCCGTAGCAATGCGGCTTGCCGCGACGTTTACCTGGCCGCGTTGACAGGATACGGCCAAGCCGCCGATCAGGAAAAAGCCCTTTCTTCAGGGTTCGACGCGCATGTGCCGAAGCCCGTGAGCCTCGAGCAGCTGCGCCAGCTCCTTTCGGCGCGGCGGCTCGCACGCGTCGTTCCGCGCTCTGAGGAGCAGGCAGAGCTGCGAGCGTCGTAGCTCCTCTGGCGTCTACTTCTTAATCGGCAGCACCATCGAGAGAAACTGGTCCATAAACCAGAGACAGCGAGCGTTGACGACTTCGACGGCGTCCATTCCGTGGTGCCAGCCTTCCTGTCGGTCGTAAAGATACGGCACGCCGAATTCTTCCAGCTTGGCCGCCAGCATGTCGGATGCAGCGACGGGGACCAGCTCATCCACAGTGCCGTGGAAAATCAGCGTGGGGGGAGAGGCTTTCGTCAAGTGGTTGATCGGCGAGGCTTTTTCATACTGGTCCCGGGCGTCCTCGGTCGTCTTGCCGCCCATGAACTTCAGGACCGGGCTCTTCGGATTTTTGCCGTCGGCCTTCAACTCGACCGGTCCATAGAAATCGATGACCGCTTGCACGCGGGCGTCGACCATGTAATTTCCTCCGGTCCCTTGGAGCGTCTGGTCATCGTTGTCGGAGTAGGCAGCCAGCATCGCCAAATGGCCTCCGGCCGAGCCGCCGATCAGTGCGATCTGGTTGGGATCGACGTGTAGCTTGGCGGCATTTGCCCGCATCCAACGAACGGCGCATTTGGTGTCTCGCACTGCGCCGGGAAATGCGCGCTCGCCGCTGAGGCGATAATCGATCGTTGCCGCGACGTATCCCTTTTCCGCGAAATGCTGGCAGTAGAAGCCGTAAATTTTCCGGCTTCCGCCGCTCCACGATCCGCCGTGCACAAAGATCAATCCGGGGACCGGCTTTTGAATTCCCTTCGGCGAGTAGAGGTCCAGCAACAGCGGCTTGAGCTCCTGGCCGTATTTCACATCAAGCTGCACGTCGACCTTGTCGGACACCTTGGGAATGCGAGTGATGCGTTTGATCTCACCCGACTTGATCTTGGCCTTAATTTCGTCGGCCGACTTGCCGCCCTCGGGGATTGCCGGAGGCGTGCCCTCGAGTTTGCTGGCGAGGGGTCCTGAGACGGCGCCCAGCGCGACGCTCGAAGCCAGCACCAGGCAATACGCAAATGGAATGCATCTCAGCCAGCGGTTCATCGGACGGTTCCTCGGATAGATCGGCGTAAATATGTGTGGAATGAGTGGTAGAAAAATCGCGGCGAGCGCGCCGTAGGGTGGCGCAAGTCCCAATTCGACGCTGATTTCCCATCTTCGCCCCACCGATCAGCGAATTCAAGGCTTCGTGCCGATCAGGCTGTCACGTGGCCGAGCAGGTGGCAAATTTACCTTCGAAGCCACGCCTACTAATCCCGCGTCATGAAGTCGCGTCGAAGCGGGAGGTTGTGGCATGGCTTCGATCGCGGCCACATCCATTGGCATATCAGTTGCATTGTAGATCAGGGGCAGTTCCCCGAAATCAACAACAGGCCGGTCTGCGGCCGACCCGTGGACCCGATCGGAGAGATGTTATGAAAATGATCACGCCCACCCTGCCGCTCGCCGGCGCGCTTGCCATGTTTGCGGCGATGGCTGGATGCACTCAAGAAAGCACGCCGGGCGGACCAGGAGTGTCAAACCGGCCGGCGCAGACCACAACCACGTCATCGACGGTTAAGTCGGACAGCAACGGCACGTCGCGTGAGGAAGTTGCGACGACCCGAGAAGTGAAGAAACCGATCGTAGCCGACAAGGCCGATACGTTTACTCTCCATGCTCCGAAGATGGAGACCACCCTCAACACCGGGAAAAAACGAGACGTCGATATCTCGATCAGCCGTGGCAGCCAATTCAAACAAAGTGTGAAGCTGGAATTCAAAGCCCCCGCTGGTGTCACCGTGACGCCGCCGACGGCGACCATTCCGGCTGGCGAAAACAAGGTCACTGTGACCCTCGAAGCGACCAGCAGCGCCTCGGCGGGCAAAGCCCAAGTTGAAGTGATGGCCGTCCCCGAGACCGGCAAATCGGTTTCTCTCGAAATGCCGGTGGAGGTCAAGCACGCGACTTGAATGCGAAACTTGCAGCCTGTGCTTGGCTGACCAACGACTAGGTGTCGTTTCGGACGCCTTGCGAGCCCGGAGAGAGCTGAAAAAGATCGGCTGTTCCTCAGGTTCGGAAGGGACCATCTCGAGCCGGGCTGCGAACACAAGAACACAAGGTTGGGCAGCGTTTCCCGTGACCGCGGAAGCGGTTACAGCGCGAAGCCCGCCTTGTGTTTTTTCCTTTTGTACCTCGCTCATTCTCGTAGCGTCGCCCGCCGACACAGGTCGCCCGCTATTCTGTTCGTGCGCCATCGGCCATAATTGACTCCATGTTTGTCGATCAGGTCACGATTTATTGTCAGGCCGGTGACGGCGGTTCGGGGTGCATGAGCTTTCGTCGCGAAGCTCGCGTTCCGCGCGGCGGTCCCGACGGGGGAGACGGAGGCGACGGGGGCGACGTCCTCGTGGTGGCTGACGTCAATGTAAGCAGCCTGGGCAACCTCGTCGGTCACAAGCACTGGCGCGGCGGCCGGGGCGAGCATGGCAAGGGCTCGCTCATGACCGGGAAACGGGGCGAGGAGGTGGTCATTCGCGTCCCCCCGGGCACATTGATCCGAGACGCCGAGCGCGGCTTTCTGCTCAAAGATCTCGATCGTGACGGCGACTCGGTCGTGGTGGCGAAAGGGGGCGAAGGGGGCCGTGGCAACAAGCATTTTGCGACCTCCACCAACCGCGCACCACGGCAGTTCGAACGCGGCAAGCCCGGACAGACCCGGAACGTCACACTCGAACTCAAACTGATCGCGGACGTCGGACTGATCGGCAAACCAAACGCCGGCAAGTCGACGCTGCTGAGCCGGATGTCGCGAGCGCAGCCGGAAATCGCCGATTACCCGTTCACGACGAAGTATCCCAATCTCGGCCTCGTCCGCACGGGATACGATCACGAGTTCGTGATGGCCGATATCCCGGGGCTGATTGAAGGCGCGCACTCGGGCAGCGGTTTGGGGCACGAGTTTCTCAAGCACGTCGAGCGAACAAAAGTCCTCGTGCACCTCGTCGAACCCGTGCCCATGGACGAGTCGGATCCGCTCGAAAACTATCGGACGATTTGTGAAGAATTGCGGCTCTACGATCCAACGCTGATGGAGCGGCCGCAAATCGTCTGCATCACGAAATGCGAACTCGCCGAAGCGGCCGAGGTCTACGAGAAATTTACCGAACAGTTGTCACAGCCCGTCCTGCGGATCTCGGCAGTCACCGGACACGGCCTGCCAGAACTGGTTTCACGCATCCTCGAAGAGTTGGCGGCCGAGAAGGAACGACAATCGGTGGCTGGGTGACGGCCGCAGGAAACAACCTATCGCTGGGGTGGCTGGGGTCGGACCGCCTCGGTTCGCCCCCAGTTCTCTGTGATCTGGGGGCTCGCTGCGCTCGACCCCAGCCACCCGCCAGGAAATACGTGAATGGCCCACTTTGAATATTCGAAATTCGACGGCTCGGAGCAGTTTACTCCGCAGTCGGCCGATGCCGTGTTCGATGAATTGACGCGGCACATGCTCGACTGGGGCGACGACGTGCTCGACTACCTCGATCAATGGGAGGAAGAGCATCCAGACGTCGTCGACATGCTGATCAAGCGCGGCTACGTCGAGAAAGACGCCGAGGGAAAGTACCACGTTACGCCCAAGGGAATTCGCCGTGTCGAGTCGAAGGCGCTCGAAGAACTGTTTCAGATCGCGCGCAAGGACAAGCTCGGCAAGCACGAGACCGAATTCCGCGGAGCCGGCCAGACCGTTCACGACGAATCGAAGCCCTACGAGTTCGGCGATCCGGTCAGCAACCTCAATATGCACGAGACGCTCAAGAACGCCTTGGTCCGCCAAGGTGGCGGATCACCCGTGCATATCAGCGAAGAAGATCTCGTCGTCTACGACACCGAATATCAAACATCGTGCGCGACCGTGGTTCTTTTGGATATGTCCGGAAGCATGACCCGCTTTGGAAAGTTCGGCCAGGCGAAGAAAGTGGCGATGGCCCTGCAATCGCTCGTGCGCAGCCGCTATCAGGGCGATTTCTTGCAGGTCGTCGGCTTCTACACCTACGCTAGTCCCCTCACCGAACGGCAACTCCTCTCCTCGGCCCCTAAGCCGGTCAGCATGTATGACTCGCGCATCCGCCTGCGGATCAATCTCGATCGTCCGCCGCGCTTCGTGCCCGAGCACTTCACCAACATCCACGCCGGCCTGCAGTTCGCGCGGCGCATCCTCCGCCGACACCCGGCTCAAAACAAGCAAATCATCATCGTCACCGACGGCGAACCGACGGCCCACATCGAAGGCCGCGAGATCGTGCTCATTTACCCGCCCGCAGAACAAACGGCCCGCCTCACCCTGGCTGAAGCCAAGCGCTGCGCCGACGAAGGACTCACCATCTCCAGCTTCGCCTTGGTGGAAGATTACTTCTACCTCGGGCTGGTCAACTTCGTAGAACGCCTGGCAACGGTCACCCGCGGCGTCGCCGCCTTCTGCAACGCCGACGACCTGGGCAACATGGTGATCGAAAGCTTCGTCGGCGGCCGCAAACGCCGCCGGGCGATGTAGATCGACGCGAGCGCGTGAATCCCCGGCGAGCCGCCAGCGTGAGCTGGCGGGTGCTTCTCTTTTCAATCGCGAGTTGGCTCGATCGTGCGCACCTAGGACGGGTCTTGGTTGCCCGTCGCTGTGTTACGGAATCGCGTCCTAGTTGATAGGCTCCTCTAAACCGATCTCTCTCCGTTGCCCGGTCGCGTTGAAATGGCCTCGGCTCGGGCGACCATCGCCTGTTCCTTGACCGCTCGTGCGGCGCCCCGGTATCCGGGAAATAACCGTGCTGCGTCGTAGCCGCGGTTCATCAGCAATCGAAGTAAGTGCGGAGCCTTTATGGCAGGGAGTTCGACGCGAGTGAAAATGTCGTGGTACTGGTCTTTCTGCTTATGGGTATTGAGCCAGCCGGCAACCAAGTCTGTTAGAGGGTTGCGGTCGAGAACTTGCGCTTGATCAGCTGGACGCCAAAGCGTAAACAGGCCGCGTTGGGCTGAAAGATTTGGATTGCCGTGGTACGGCGGCATGGGCATTAACAGCGGACTGTTTGTCTCGTCAATGTCATTAGCGAAGCTCTCCTGAAAAGACCAGACGGCTAGGTGCTCTTCTTCCATGACTTCGCCGTCGGACAACGCACCTCGCCTAATTGAGTGCGATGCAGCAAAATACGCCGCGATGAACGGATCTCGCGTCCAATCCAACAAGCGCGTGGGCAACGCATAATGCTGCGCAAGAGCGAGGCCATCGATTAACTCATCCATCGGCCAATCGGTCGGAGCCGGCGGCCTAAAGTAGCTTTTCGCGTGCGTAAGGTGCGCGCTCGGTTCTCGGATAACTTCTCGCAGAGCCGTGTTAAAGCTCGGTAGCGGAAGACCAATTTGATGCGCAAAACGGCAAAACTCCATCAGCACGCCGAATTCGAGATGCATCTGCGAACGAATCTCGATGTCGCGATCTGTTAGATCCGGTTGATCCTCAACCAATTGACGGATAGCGTGATGCGCCGGCCCTCCGGCATAGCGCTCCAGTTCACTCCGCTTGTCGACGCGAAGAGCGGCTGGAATCAACTGATGTGAGACGCTTGCAACACCACGATAACAAAGCCGCATGCGGCATCCCGGAAACCTTCCCTCCCCTTCCTTTAGGGAAACACTATGTAGCGTGTCAAGAAACTCTACTGCCGACTCAGTCTGTACGACGGTAACAATCGGTGGGTCGGGGGGAACCGCATCCTTTTGCGCTGGCACCTGATGCTCCAGAACTTCCTGATTAGTCCGCGGGTCATGATCTGGCAACTCTAAGTTCGACGAGTCTCTCGGACAAGTGTGTTACGCTTCACGTTGGCGCCTGCTGGAAGTAAGTCGCCGCCCCAGTTCGTTGATCTCTTGCACACTGCGGCGATCGGACTATAAGCCGCGCGAGAAGCGATGCTGAAACACCCCCACTATGTCATCAAACGCTTGATACGATTGCTCGCGATCAACGAACGCGATCGTCCACTCGTTGGCCATTGCGATTGTGCCGAACAGAATGAACACCGCGACATAGCTCGCGACACACCATCTGGGAACGGGAAATGGCAGCGCCTTGGTTCCCGCCCAGGCGTAGGCCAGCACGAGTGGGACGATCGGCACGAAATACCTCACCTCGCCGCACCGGTACACCATCAGAATAAACAGGTAGGCAGCGAGATACACATCGACAACAGTGATTCGCTTCCTCCACAAGGCGAACCCTATTAGCGTCCAGAACAACGCGCCGACAACATACGCGGTCGCCTGAGCCTGGAGGTTGAGCAGGGCTCCATAGCTGTGGCCTGTCTCCGGCAAGAGCGGCACGACTCGATTTGTCTTCTCGTCGCCATAGGACAGTTGCTCTCGCGGCTCAAATGCAATCTGAGAGACATTCTGTCCCACTTCCCCGACCTCTTGAATGCGCCAGAGGGCGGTGTCTAACAAGGTCGAGCCGGGCTGACGGAGAGCGTCCGTCAGGGCTTCGGAATAGGCAGGAGACATGATCGTGTGGCGGAACGTCAGTCCGAGCACCAGGCCCAACGCACAAAGAATTGGAAACGCCCACCGCAGTATTTTGCGATCGACCTTGGCCAGCAACACGTAGAGCATCACCGGTAACAGGGCCACGCCGACTGATCTGACGAGAATGGCCACACATCCGAAAATACCGCCGCCCAGAAAGGCCCAGAACGGACGACCCTCCTTGGCCATGACCTTCGACAGGCAGAACAAGCTGGCACAAGTCGTTCCGAAGAAGGTCAGCTCAGGCAGTTGCTTTGGGGCATAGGAGATAAACAGCCAAGAAAACAGCGACATCAAACAGATGCTGGCTGCTTCTCGGTTAGAGAGACCCAGAGCCGGCGGCAGCAGCTTATAAGTGCTCGCGAGCCCGACCGAAAGAAAGACCAGGTTGATCAGGACGACCCGATACCAAGGTCGTCCCATATCGATTCCGGTGAGCGCCAGAATGCGAGCATAGCCCGTCGGATAGGTGTGATTCTGAATCGGTCTATGCTGAGTCAAGTCATGCGCTTGGCTCATGTAGAAGATGGTGTCGTTGATGTGGATCTCAATCCGGGGCGGCATGTACAGGAGACCGAGGTACCCGACAAACGCCGCCCCAAACCCGACCGACAACGCAACCTTGGCGTAAGAACTCACCAGACGCACCCTACCGCATTCAGCCGCGCGCTAAATCACCATTCCCCCGTCGATCACCAGCGCTGCCCCGGTCGTGAACGAACTGGCGTCGGACGCGAAGTAGATCGCCGCTCCGACGATTTCTTCCGTTTCGCCGATGCGGCCCAGCGATTTGGTCTTCACGAATTCCTTGTAGCGGGCTTCGTCTTTCCAGAGGGCTTCGGCCAGTTGGGTGCGAATCACGCCGGGGCAGATGCAGTTCACGCGGACTTTTTTCAGACCCAGTTCGCGGGCCATGCACTTGGTCAGCATGATCAGGCCCGCTTTCGAGACCGAGTAGATCCCTTGATTGACCGAAGCCCGCAGGCCGGCCACTGAGGCGATGTTGAGGATCGAGCCGCCGCCGGACGCCGCCATTTTCTTCGCCACCATGCGCGACAGGATGTACGGCCCTTTGAGATTGACCTCCAGCGTCTTGTCCCAGGCGCGATCTTCCGAATCGACGATCGGGCCGAAGTAGGGATTCGTGCCGGCGTTGTTGACGAGCACATTCACCGGGCCGAACTTCTTCTCGGATTCGCCGAGCAGCTTTTCGAGGTCCTCGGTCTTGCCGACGTGGGCGACGATGCCGAGCACTTTGTCTTTCACCGAGCCCAGCTCCGCCAGGGCCGCGTCGACCGTTTCTTGCTTGCGGCCGCACAGCGTGACGTTGGCCCCGGCTTCGGCGTAGCCGCGGACGATGGCCAGTCCGATTCCGCGCGTGGCGCCGGTGACGATGGCGTTCTTGCCGGTGAGGTCGAAACGGTTGCTCATGGGGAGTGATTCCTGGAGAATGGGGACCTTCGCAGTGGGTCCGCGAAGCGAAATGGGCTCGCGAAGCGAGAAGAACGACGGCGTTCGCCGCGAATCGAATCGATCGATCTCCTGATCGACCAGTTATACAGAGTCGCATCCCGATTGACAAAAAGGGTCCGCACCATGAGTGACTTGGTAACGCTTTCCAAGGACGGTGACGTCGCGGTCATCACGATCAACAATCCGCCAGTGAACGCGCTCAGCCCGGGCGTTCCCGAAGGAGTCATCGAACACGTGAAGACCGCGGGGGCTGACTCGTCGGTCAAAGCCATCGTGCTCATCGGCAGCGGCCGGACGTTCGTTGCGGGGGCGGACATCAAGGAGTTCGGCAAGATCACTTCGGGTCAGAAGAAGCGGGACGAAGGTCTGCACCCGATGTTGCGGGTCGTCGCAACCTGTCCCAAGCCGGTGGTCTGCGCGATTCACGGCACGGCGTTCGGCGGCGGACTCGAACTTGCTCAGGCTTGCCATTACCGGGTCGCCGTCCCGAACTCTCAGGTCGGCCAGCCGGAAGTGAAGCTGGGGCTGATTCCCGGCGGAGCGGGTACGCAGCACTTGCCGCGCTTGGCGGGTGTCGTCCGCGCGGCCGAGCTGTGCGCGATTGGCAATCCGATTTCGGCCAAGCAGGCGCACGAGTGGGGCATCATCGACGAACTGATCGAAGGTGATCTGCTCGCAGGAGCGGTGAAGTACGCCCGCAGCCAGGCCGGCAAGCCGCCCCGGAAGACGAGCGAAATCCAAGACCGCTTCGGCGATCCGGCGGCAATCGCGACGGGCATCGCCGAACTCAAGAAGCAGGTCGCCAAAACTTGGCGCGGCATGCAGGCCCCGTATCGGGCGATCGAAGCGGTGGAGGCGGCCGCCAAGCTCCCATTCGAGGAAGGGGTCAAGAAGGAAGGGCAACTCTTCGCCGAATGTCTCTACTCCAGCGAATCGAAATCGCTGATTCACGTTTTCTTCGGCGAGCGAACCGTCGCGAAGATTCCCGATTTGCCGAGCGACGTCAAACCGATCGACGTGAAGCGCGCGGCGGTCATCGGCGCCGGCACGATGGGCGGCGGCATCACGATGACTTACGTGAACGCGGGCATCCCCGTGGTGCTCAAGGAAGTCGATCAGCCGGCCCTCGACCGGGGCCTCGAAACGATCAAACGCAATTACGGCGTCTCGGTGCAGCGGGGCAAGATGACGCAGGCCCAAGTCGATCAAAAGCTGGCGATGATCAAGCCGACGCTGAATTACGAAGACATCAAAGACGCAGACATCGTCGTCGAGGCCGTGTTTGAAAACATGGAGCTGAAGAAAAAAGTCTTCGGCGAAATCGACAAGGTGGCCAAGCCGGGAGCGGTGCTCGCCTCGAACACCTCGACGCTCGACGTCGATCAGATCGCCAACTCGACGAAGCGGCCCCAGATGGTGGTGGGCAATCACTTCTTCAGCCCGGCCAACGTGATGAAGCTGCTCGAGATCGTGCGCGGCAAGCAGTCGACGAAAGAAGTGCTGGCGACGTCGATGTCGTTGGCCAAAAAACTCGGCAAAGTCGGCGTGCTTGTCGGCAACTGCTGGGGCTTCGTCGGCAACCGAATGTTCGGGCCGTATATGCGAGAGGCGGCGTTCCTGGTCGAGGAAGGAGCCAAGGTGCAGGACATCGATGCGGCGATGTACGAGTTCGGCATGGCGATGGGTCCGCTCGCCGTCGGCGACCTGGCCGGTCTCGACGTCGGCTACAAAGTCCGTAAAGAGGCCGAGCACAAAGTGCCCGCGGGCATGCGGCCGCACCTGGCCGACAATCGTCTCGTCGAAGCGGGTCGCCACGGTCAGAAGACGAGTGCCGGCTGGTACAAGTACGAGAAGGGAAATCGCACGCCGATGCCGGACCCCGAAGCGGAGAAGATCATCGCGGCTGCGGTGAAGGAAGCCAACATTCCGCAGCGGAAGATCGGCAAGGAAGAGATTGTCGAGCGGACGATCTACGGCCTGATCAACGAGGGGGCATTCATCCTCGAAGAGGGGCACGCCTTGCGATCGGTCGACATCGACATCGTTTACATCTACGGCTACGGCTTCCCCGCTTTCCGCGGCGGCCCGATGTTCTACGCCGACACGATTGGCCTCAAGAAGGTCTACGACCGCGTCTGCCACTTCGAGAAGGAGCAGGGGTTCTGGTGGAAACCGTCGCCGCTGCTCAAACGATTGGCCGAAGCGGGCAAGACGTTCGCCGACTTCGACCGAGAGAAATGGGGCGCGAGCGCGTAGTTAAGGTCCCGCTGTCTGCACGCTCGAGTTGGTCTCTCGATCCGTCATCGCCGGTACCAAAGGACCCAGGCCACTCCGAGCACGCTCAGGACGAACAAGAGGATAAAGGTCAAAGCACCCATCTTGGCTAACCGATCGAGCAAGGTCTCCGGTGGAGGTTGGCGACCGGCTTGTTCGGACATCTCCCACTTGTTGGCCATCCAAAGGTTGTCAGTAGTCACCGTGGTGAGGTGCGCACTCGGGTCACCGTCCTGAATGGTCAACCCGTCTTTCTTCATGGCAGCCAGGAGGTCTGCTGTGAGTTCTGACGAATCAATCACTCTAGCCCACATCGGTGGTGACTCCGGCGATTGGCAACGGTGGACTGAGCCTCCGTTGACCCAATGACAGCAATACCCAGGTTGTTCGTGCTTCGCCAGTTCGCCGGTCGGAAGGCGAGGCGGCGCGGCCCCAGTCGTGACTGATCAACGCACAAACGGTGGGCCGGCGTCCGCCTTCGGCGACCCTACTCTCCGCGAGCCGCGGCGCTCGTTATCAGCTCAAACGGCAACGCACCTTCCCAGCGCCAGACGAGACGGGTGGTTGGGATCTCCACGCCGAAGCGCGGGTGCCACGGTTTCGTTTCGAGGCAGAGCTGGATCTCAGTCGGTCCCTGCAATCGCACGCGCACCGAGTGCCCTGAGTGTTGCAGGCGCCAGCCCGATTCGGCGGGGCTTGCGGTCCAACCCGGCGCGAGCAGCCAACCGCCTTCGAGTTTGTGATGGCCGCGGCCTTCGACTCGATCGGTGACTGAGAGTGTTTCGTCGTCCGTCAATTGCACGCGTCGCCGGTGAATGACGCCGCCCAAACGGGCGTAGCCGTCGTGGGCCGCCGAGGCGTCGAAATGAGTACCGTCCGCGAAGACCTGGACGTCCATGGGCCGCGCCCGTCTCCCCACGCGGAAGATGTGCCAGACTTCGCTCGAATCGGTTTCGTCGACACAGACCGTGTTGTGGGCGGCCGTCGATCGGTCGTAGGCCCGACGCGCGTCCCGGTCGTACGAATGTGTGCCGGGATCGACGAACAGCCGCTCTCCCGCATACGAGCATTCGAGCGTGAGATTGTCCGCGTGACCATGACCCGGTTGGTAGTCGGGACCGATTGGGCCAACGTCGAAAAAGATCGCCCACTTCGTGCCGTGCCAAACTGCGATGCCGGTGTCGGCAAAGTGCCGGCCGCCGCCCGCGCGAATCGCGAGATTCGCGTGGTTAATGTGGGAAGGTGAGTCATCCTCAAGGGCCGCATCGTTGAAGAGCACGAGTCCGCCGTCGGGATGTCGTACCCACGCGGCGAATTCGTTCATGCGAGACAACTCGGAGGAAACGACGTCTCGACGAGCCCCGTCCTCGGCCAATTCTGAGATGGTCTCCAGGTCGCGCATGACATGCAGGTGGTACATCGGACTGCGCTCGAAGTGCCCGCCGTCGACGAGCACCTGTTCGTGGGCCTGATCGAGCGCCAGATCAAGGGCTTGATCGAGCCATCGGCGTGCCTGGGGCCCCTCAAAAAAACGTCCCGCCCACGCCAGTCCCACCGCATCGCGAATTAGGTGGTTGCCGCGCAAATCCCATTCGATATTGTTCGCGAGGTGTTGAGCCTGCCGCCAGAAGCTCGACAGAAACCGGTCTGCGAACGGCGCGTTGTCCGACCACCATGCCGAGCCAAGTCGCTGGGCCGATCGCCCCCAGCAATCGAGACGCGTGCCGATCGCATACGAGTTCCACGCCAGGTGCTGCGCGCCCGGATGAGAAAGATCACACCGCTGTATCCAATCCGAAAGATATTCGCGATACAGTTTGCTGGCCTCGACCGCGCACACGCCGCCGTTCGCAGCAATTGTCGCGAGTTCCATCGCCCATTGGTGATAGTGCAGCGTCACAGTCCATAGGCGGCCCTCGTCGCGCGGACCCAGCAGCCAATCGGGCGGTCGACCGAGCCGCCGCTCTTCGTTGAGATGCTGAAAAACGCCTTGAGAGCGCCTGTCGACGACTGCGTTCTGGTTGGCGAGCGACTCCGCCCCCGGCGCAGTGGGCAAATCTTGCTCGCACAGGCGAGTGAGCTGGTCACCCTGCCAAGCATGCGCCGGAAGCGATTCCGAATCGGTGTGCGATCGCGACAAGTAGCGACGACGCAGCGTGTATCGCGCGCGCCACAGAACTTGCGAGGGACGCAGATGCACGACGGTGCGTGCCAGTCGTGGCAGGTCTTTCAAGGACATCTGTTTTCCGTACCGACGTCCCGGAAACACTGCTGGCAATGTCAGCAGTGGTATTCAGATCCCGAACGAGGAAACGAGGCCGCAATCGGGTCAGGAATCCGCCTTGAGGTAGACGACTCCCGTGTCGACCCGGCTGAAGCCGCACGATTCGAGCAGCTTGACGACCGGCGTGTTCGATTCGACGGCGTGCGCTTCTGCCAAGGTCACCAGCTCGTCCTTGAGGCGGCGGCAGGTTTCCACAAGTAGAGCCTGCGCGTAACCCTTGCGCAGCTCGGCAGTCACGGTGCGCAATTCGGCCAGGCCCACCGCGCGCTGCTGCCAGGCCGTCAGGTACAGATCGAGGCCAACCACGGTCAGTTCGGCCACTTCGTTGGGGTTCTCTTTGGAGCGCAGGCTGAATTGCACGGTGTCGAGTCGGCCGTAGCGGGTCTCCCACCACCAGTTGACGTCGTCGGGTTCGGGCGCGACGGTTAGCTCCACTTTGCGGCGGATGTTGGCGAATCGAAAACTCATGGGGCTGCGCTGCGTCGTCAGGTCGCACTGGTAGACGCCGTGCCGCTCAACCGGTCGATAATTCATGGCAGTGAAAAATGGGGCGGCGTCCGGATCGGATTCCATGAAGCCGGACGGGCGACTGCCGCCGTAGAGCCCGAAAAAAAATGGATCGAGGGGTGCGCTGGGGCCGGCCTGAATAGTTTTGGCCCCTCGTTCGCGCAAGTAGGACTCAGCCCGCTGGACCAACTCACGGCCGATTCCACGGCGGCGATGATTCGGATGCACGAGCACGGCGCAGATCACGCCCGCTTCATAAGAGAGAGCACTTTCGTCGGCGTTCGCCCCGAAGCCGGCATGCGTGAAGCCGACGACTTCGTCCCCTTCGCAGGCCAGAATCACGCCTTTGCGATCAAAATAGGGCTGCGCGAAGTTCAGCGTCTCGAACGCATCGACGGCGATCCCGATCGCAGCACCGCGGCCCAGCGGAGTGCCGTTCCACAATGCGGCGAGCTTCGCCGGGTCACGATTGACGAACGTCCGATACTCGATCACTCGACACCAACTGATCAACGCGGGGACTTGTCCCGCCGGCTGTTCCCAAGCGATCTCGTAATCGGACGCAATTGACGGTGATTGGCGTTAGCGACGGCTCACCCGGCGAACGGCTTCGCACACCGCGGTCGACGTCAATCCGTAGTGTTCGAGCAAGCCGTCCGGGTCGCCACTTTCCGCGTACCGATCGCCGAGATTGACATAGGCCAGGGGAACGGGAAGTGTTTGCCCAACCACCATCGCCACGGCCGATCCCAAACCTCCGGCCGCCAGGTGTTCTTCAGCCACGACGATTGCGCCGGTTTCGCGAGCCGCCTTGATGATGGCTTCTTCGTCGAGCGGCTTGGCAGTGTGCATGTCGATCACGCGAGCTGAAACACCTTCGGCCGCCAGGTCGTGAGCCGCGTCCAACGCGACGGGAACCATCAGTCCGTTGGCGATGATCGTCACGTCGGATCCGTCCCGAACAGTGATTGCCTTGCCGATCTCGAAGTCGCAGCCGTTGGTGTAAACCACCGGAACCTTGGGACGTCCCAGTCGCAGATAGGTGGGCCCTTGGTGGGCCAACATGGCGGCGGTGGCTTTCTTGGCCGAGGGCGCGTCGCAGGGAACAATCACGACCATCTCGGGGAACGACCGTGCCAGAGCCACGTCTTCAATTCCCATTTGGGACGGGCCGTCCTCACCGATCGAAATTCCAGCGTGGGTGCCGACCAGCTTGACGTTGAGTCCCGGAAACGCGACCGACATGCGAATTTGATCGTAAGCATTGTTCAACAGAAAACAGGCGAAGCTCGCGACGACCGGGATTTTGCCGCAGGCCGCCAAGCCGCCAGCCACGCTGACCATATTGCTTTCCGCGATGCCGACGTTAAAGCCGCGATCGGGAAATGCCTGGGCAAAGACTTCGGTGCGAGTGGAGTTGCCGACATCGCCATCGACTGTGACGACTTGCGGGTGGGAGGCGCCCAATTCCTTGAGCGCGTCGCCAAACGCGTCGCGCGTCGCCTGCCCGAGTTTCAGTCCACTCTTTTCGCCGATCGCCATCTGTCGTTCCGTCGTCTCTTTTCTCGGCAGCCGATCTCGAATCGCCCCGCACCCGGCGGGCGAATTTAGGGGCTGCTGTCGATGAGTTGCAGGGCCTTCTCCGCGAGTTCCTTGGAGAGAGGCTTGCCGTGATAGTTCACGTCTCCCTCCTTTTCCAACAAGGGAAGAATGCCGAAACCTTTGCGCGTCTGGGACACGATGGCGGTGGGCTGGTCTTTAACCTGGCGGGCCTTGTTCAACCCGTCGACCACTGCCTGCATGTCGTTCCCCTCGATCGTCTGCGTGTTCCAGCCGAAGGCGGCAATCTTGTCGGCCAACGAAGTCATGTCCATGACCTGGCTCGTCGGGCCCGTTTGCTGGTAACCGTTGCGATCCACGATCGCAGTCAGATTGGAGAGTTTGTATTTGTGTCCGGCGGCAAACGCCTCCCAGACTTGTCCCTCTTCGATCTCGCCGTCGCCCATCATCACATAGATGTGAGAATCGAGCTTGTCGAGTCGACAGGCCAGCGCCTCACCGATGCCGAATGAAAGCCCCTGGCCGAGTGAGCCGGTGGACGCCTCGATCCCCGGCAAACGACGCATGTTTGGATGCCCCTCGAGCCGCCCGCCAAGTTTGCGCAGCGTCAGCAGCTCTTCGACGGGGAAGTATCCGGCCTCTGCCATGGCCGAGTAGAGCACGGGGACCGCGTGTCCCTTACTCAGAATGAATCGATCCCGATGCGGCTCGTGCGGCGCTTTGGCGTCGTAGCGCATGAAGCCGCCGAAATACAGGGCGGTCACAACTTCGACGGCCGACAGGCTGCTCGTGGGATGACCGCTGCCGGCGGCGGTCGTCATGCGGATGATGTCCTTCCGCAGGGTCTTAGCGATTTCCTTGAGCTGGGGGACCGATCGCTGCGGCGCTTGAACGGACACGGTTCACCCTAAAAAGCAGGCCGGCCGGGACTCGGATCCATCCGAGAGATGACACGATCGGCGATGCGCATGTAGACGCTGAAAACGCGTGGGGCCGGCGCCGACCAAAAACCGGTGATTTTCCCGGTTTCCTGCCCTGCATTCTTACGTTCGCTCATCGCCGAAAAGCGGGCTTTATGCTACCGAGCGGGTCAGGCGGTGGCAAGCAGTCCGGCGGGCGGCTAAAATCGCGTAAATGGCTGCCTCTGAAGCACATTCGGACCTCGATCTGCTGGCCTATCTCGATGAGATGCTGCCGGCCGAACGGATGACCGTCATCGAAGGCGCCCTGCGTAGCGACGAGGCCCTGCGGCTGCGGGTGGCCTCCCTTTCGCGTCGCCGCGACCAGGGGATCCACTCGGTGGGAGAAAT